>NZ_JAOECN010000017.1:0-110832 GCF_029836855.1 Pseudomonas sp. GD04058 | reverse complement strand
TGAGGGCGCTGAAGATCTACCGGCATGCACTTGGCGGCCATAACGCGGTTCTCAGACGGGCACCTCGCAGCCACCACTATTCAGAAAGATGTCTAGATACCCACGCTCTTCGCTGGAACCAACGCCCGGGCCGTTGCGTCAACCGCAAAACAGCAACAGGGTGCATGACGATGACCAAAGATCCCGTGGAGAGCGTGCTCGAATACCTCAAGCATCACCAACTGGTCCTGACCACCGCCGAGTCCTGCACGGCGGGAGACGTGGTGGCCATGCTGGCCGCGATACCCGGCACCGGCGAAGTGCTGGAAAGCGGTTATGTGGTGTATTCGCCGACTGCCAAGAAACGCCTGCTCGGCGTCAGCCAGGAGACCATCGACCGTTATGGCCTGACCAGCGAAGCAGTGGCCTGGGAAATGGCCCGCGGCGCCCTGCGCGACAGCCAGGCGAATGTCGCCATCGCCACCACCGGCATCGCCGGCCCCGAGGGCGAAGGCAGCATCCAGCCAGGCACCCTGTGCTTTGCCTGGGCCTTCGCCGGCGAGCCGCTTGCCACCTTCACCCGTAGCCAGCGTTTTTTCGGCGAGCGTGCCGAGGTCATGCGCCAGGGCGCGCTGTTCGGCTTGACCCAACTGGAGCACTACCACCAGCGCTGGCTGCGCGGCGAGCGTGCCTGACCATGAACAACGACGAGCTGGTCTCGCGCCATTACCCGGTCGAGGAAGACATGACCCTGCAGCAGCGGGTCTGGCGCTTCGAGCGGGTCGGTTGGTACGTGCTGGTGCTGATCGTGCTGCTGGCCCTGGCCGGCCTGTTCGGCAACGGTCCGCTCAGCGATGCCGAAGCCACCAGCGCCGACGGCCGCATTCGCGTGGAATACCAGCGTCTGAGCCGCAGCGGCACGACCGACAGCATGCGCATCCAGGTCCGCGGCACCCCGGGCCAGCCGGTGCAGCTGCTGCTCGGGGGCTCGCTGCTGCGCGAAGCCAGCATCGAGACCCTGCAACCCGAGCCGCTGTCGGCACAGTCCCGCGGTGAAGAAATCCTCATGCGCCTGGGCACCGGCGAGGATGGCATCGCGACGCTGTACCTGACCCTGCGCAGCGAACACGTGGGCCGCCTGGAAGGACGCGTCGGCCTTGGCCAGGGCAGCACCACAACCTTCTCGACCTTTTTCTTTCCCTAGGAGCCAGCCATGGATTCCATTCTCCGCGCCGCAGGCATGTACCTGGCGTTGATGCTGGTATTCCGCATCGCGGGGCGCCGCTCCCTGGCCGACCTGACCACCTTCGACTTCGTCCTGCTGCTGATCATCGGCGAAGCCACCCAGCAGGCATTGCTGGGCGACGACTTCTCCTTCATCAACGCCATGCTGGTCATCGCCACGCTGATCGCCCTGGACGTCGGGCTGTCGCTGGCCAAGCTCAATTCGCGCCGCCTGGCCCGGCTGCTGGACGGCCATGCCACCCTGGTGGTCGAGCACGGCCGCTTCCTCCACCAGCGCATGCGCCGGGCACGCCTGACCGAGGACGACATCCTGGAATCGGCGCGGGACAGCCAAGGCATCGAACGGGTGGAGCAGATCAAGTTCGCGATCGTGGAGCGCAACGGCAAGATTTCGGTGATCCCACAAGAACAGTGATCAGGGCTTCCAGTCCACCTGATGTTCCTCAAGATACACCTCCACTGCCGCTTCCACCGTCGGCTGGAATACGTCCCGGCCGATATGCGCCAGCACTTCGAGGCGCTCCAGCTTGTCCCGCACCGGATCCTTAACCTCGGCGAAGCGTAGTTCGATGCCCTGCCCGCGCAGGCTCTGTTCCAGCTCGACCAGCATGTCTGCCGAGGTCACGTCCACGCTGGTCACCGGCTCTGCCGCGATCACGACCCGTCGCACCGGCCCGGGTGCCTGCTGCACCGCCTGCAGTACAGAGTTCTGGAACAGCTCCGCGTTGGCGAAGAACAGCGGCGCATCCCAGCGCAGCAGCACCAGCCCCGGCACCAGCCGCGCCTGCGGGTAGCGGCTGACGTCGTGATAGCCGCGAATTCCGGCGACCCGCCCGAGTACGGCGTAGTGCGGACGCCAGCCATCCCAGAGAAACTCGATCACCGCGATGGCTACCGCCAGGCCGATGCCTGGCACCGCGCCGAGCACGGCGACACCGACAAAACAGGTGATCGACAGCCAGAACTCCCATTGCTGGATACGGTAGATGCGCCGCAGGTCCTTGAACTCGAACAGGCCGATGGCGGACGCGATCACCACGGCAGCCAGGGCGCTGCCGGGCAGATGCTTGAGCAAGTCGGGCCCCAGAAGCAGCAACAGCGCCACCCCCAGCGCACCGAACACCCCGGCCATCTGCGTACGCGCCCCGGCCGCTTCGGCCACCGGCGTACGCGATGAACTGCTGCTGACCGCAATGCCCTGGAACAGCCCGGTGGCAATGTTGGCCATGCCTAGGCCGATCATTTCCTGATTGGCATCCACTGGCGTACGGGTCTTGGCGGCATAGGTGCGCGACAGCACGCTGGTATCGGCGAAGGACACCAGCGCCGCCGCGAAGCCGCCGATCAGGGTCGCCTGCACGTCGGCAGCGTCGATCAACGGAAAGGCGAATCCCGGCAAGCCTTGGGGCAAAGAGCCGGTGACCTTGACGCCGTACCTGGCCTCGAACTGCAACGACCATGCGACCAGCGTCGCAGCCACCACGGCGACCAGCATTCCGGGCACGCGCTCGAAGCGCTTGAGCAGCAGGATGATCGCCAGGCTGCCGGCGCCCACGGCAAACGCAAGCCAGTTGGCCTTGCCATCGAGCAGCGCCTGGACAAGGTGCCAGACATCCCGCGCCGGCCCTTCGCTGTCGACGCTGATGCCGAACAGCTTGGGCGTCTGGCTGATCAGCACGGTCAGGGCGATGCCGTTCATGTAGCCGTAGCGGATCGGCTTGGACAACAGCTCGGTGATGAAACCAAGTCGCAGTATCCCGGCCGCGAGGCAGACCAGGCCCGAGACCAGGGCCATGGCACTGGCCAGGGTGATCGCCCTGAGCGGATCACCGCCGGACAGCGGCAACACCACGGCAATGATGATCGCGACCAGGGCCGAATCGGGACCGAGCACAAGGATCCGGCTCGGCCCGAACAGGGCATAGGCCAGCAGCGGCACGATGGTCGCGTACAGCCCATGGATGCCCGGCACCCCCGAGGCCTGGGCGTAGGCGATGCCCACCGGGACCAGCATGGCGGTGAGCACCAGGCCGGCCAGCAGGTCCCTGGGCAACCAGGCAAGCGGGTAGCTGCGCAGCACCTGCAGGCCCGGCAGCCAGCGCTGCCAATCACGTTTGCCAGGGGACGCGGCGGGCTTGGACGATGGAGGCTGCATAGATTTCCTTGGGCGACGAGCAGAACGCCTGAGCAAATCTAGCAAGGTTATTGGCTCCCGCAGCCGGCGGCGGTCAATGTTTGGTGCGCTGGGCAATATTCAATTGCCAGCACGGCTGTGCTAGAACATCAAGGCGGCAGGCAACCTGTGGTTTTCCCATGCCGAAGCGGAACGTCCCGGCGCGCGCGCCAGTCCAACGCCGGCTGGCTCCCTGGCCCTGCGGGCAAGAACGAATGAAAAGAAACACCGGTGGAACGCGATGAAGCACCTGACCCGTGAAGCGCTGGAGGCGGAAATCCTGCGTTTGCGCATGGCCCTGGAGAATGCGGGGCTCGATCCCGACCCGCCGTCAGCCCATTACCAACCCTTCGAAACCACCGCCATGCACAAGGCCCAGGTCGCCTTGCGCAAGAGCGAGGAACGCTTTCGCACCATCCTCGAAACGGTCGAGTCGGCCTTTGCCCTGGTCAAGGTCAAGTTCGACGCCGATGACCGTCCCATCGACTACCAGTTCGTCGAGGCCAACCCGGCCTTCGAACGCCAGGCCGGGGTCGATCTGCGCGGCAAGTGGGTCACCGAGTTCGCTCCGGACCTGGAAGACTTCTGGTTCCAGACCTACGGCCACGTGGCCAGGACCGGCGAGCCGGCCACCTTCGAAAGCTATGCCGAAGCCTTCAAGCGCTGGTTCGACGTGCGCGCGGTCAAGGTCGGCGAACCCGAGGAGCGCTTGATCGCGATCATCTTCAGCGACGTCACCGAACGCCGCAACGCCGAGGAACGCCTGCGCCGCAGCGAGGCCTTGGCGCGGCAGAACATCGAACGCGTGCAACTGGCCCTGGCCGCCGGCGCGATCATCGGTACCTGGCACTGGGACCTGCACAACGGCCGGTTCAGCATCGATGAGGCCTTTGCCCGTGCCTGCGGCCTGGATCCGGCCTGGGGCACCGAAGGCCTGACCCTCGAGCAGGTGTTGCAATCGGTGCACCCGGATGATCGCAACGGCCTGACCGAAGCCATAGGCGCGGTGATTGCCAGCGGCAAGCCCTATGCCCATCAATACCGGGTCAAGCGCAGCGACGGCCGCTATTACTGGATCGAAGCCAATGGCCGCGTCGATCGTGCCGACGATGGCAGCCCCAGCAGCCTCCCGGGTGTGGTGATCGACGTCGAGGAGCGGCGCTTGGTAGAGGCCGAGCGCGACCGCGCCATCGCCGCGTTGCGCAGCCTCAACGAAACCCTCGAACAGCGGGTCGCCGCGCGCACCCTGGAGCTGATGCAGGCCGAAGAGAAACTGCGCCAGTCGCAGAAAATGGAAGCGGTCGGCCAGCTCACCGGCGGTATCGCCCACGACTTCAACAACCTGCTGGCGGGGGTTTCCGGCGCCCTGGAAATGATGGCAACCCGTATCACCCAAGGCCGTATCCAGGAGCTGGACAAGTACCTCGACACTGCCCAGGGCGCGGTCAAGCGCGCCGCTTCCCTGACCCACCGGCTGCTCGCTTTCTCCCGCCGGCAGACCCTCGACCCGCGGCCCACCGACGTCAACCGGCTGATGCAGGGCATGGGCGAGCTGATCCAGCGCACCGTGGGCCCGGGCATCGCGGTCGAGACGTCGGCAGCCCCCGGCCTGTGGCCGACCCTGGTGGACGCCAGCCAATTGGAAAACGCCCTGCTCAACCTGTGCATCAATGCCCGCGATGCCATGCCCGATGGCGGACGCATCCGCATCGAAACCGCCAACACCAGCCTGGATGCCGAGGGTGCCCGGGCCCAGGAAATCGCCGAGGGTAAATACGTCCTGCTGACGGTGGCCGACACCGGCATCGGCATGACCCCGGACGTCCTCGCCAAGGCGTTCGACCCGTTCTTCACCACCAAGCCGATCGGCCAGGGCACCGGGCTGGGGTTGTCGATGATCTACGGTTTCGCCAAGCAGTCAGGTGGCCAGGTGCGCATCAGCTCGGAATCGAGTGGCGGCACCAGCGTGCAGATCCTCCTGCCGCGTTACCAGGGCGCCCTCGACGAGGAAAGCGCCGGCAGCGATCTCAATGCGATCATGCCGAGCGTGTCCGGGGAAACCATTCTCATCGTCGACGACGAACCCAGCGTGCGCATGCTGCTGGTGGATGCGCTGGGCGATCTCGACTACAGCCTTATCGAGGCGGGCGACAGCCTCTCGGGGCTCAAGGTGCTGCGCTCGGACGTGCACATCGACCTGCTGATCACCGATGTCGGCCTGCCCGGCGGCATGAATGGCCGGCAGATGGCCGATGCCGGGCGAATGAACAGGCCGGACCTGAAGGTACTGTTCATCACCGGCTATGCCGAGACCGCCGCCATCGGTGAAGGGCAACTCGAACCGGGGATGCAGGTGCTGACCAAGCCATTCGCCCTGGAAACCCTGGCAGAGCGGGTGCGGGAAATGATCAGGTCTTGAGATTACAACGCCGGCCGCACCTTTTCCGCCCACTCCCGCACCGACGCCCGCTGCCACTGCCGCGCCGCATAATCCTTCAGCCGCTGCGGCACTTCATCGCCATTGAGGATCAACCGGTTGAGCATCACGGCCAGGTCCGCATCGGCGATGGACCATTCCCCGCACAGATACTCCGCCCCCTCCGGCAACAACGCCTGCGCCGCCGCGATCAGCTTGCGCGCCGCGGCCTGCCCCGCCGTCGACAACGGCCCCTGCTTCGCGCCGTAGAACACCACCAGGGTGGAACGCTCTTCGCGGATCGGCATCAGGTCGCTGCGTAACCAGGCCTGAACCTGCCGGGCGCGGGCGCGCTGGCGCGGATCGCGGGGATAGACCGGGCGTTCAGGATACAGGTCTTCCAGGTATTCGCTGATGGCCGAGGACTCGGACAGGGCGAAACCGTTATGGACCAGGGTAGGTACCCGTTGGGTGAGAGACAGCCGGCTATAGTCATCCGCCTGGTTTTGCCCCTGGTCGAGGTCGACCGGCACGGTTTCGAAATCCAAGCCCTTTTCCCGCAGGGTCACATACACCGACATGGCATAAGGGCTGGTGTAGCGGGCATCGACGAACAGGCGCAACTGACTCATGGCGCAATCTCCTTGGTTGAGGAGATCACGCTATGAGGTTTTTCGAGGGAAATACAATTCAAGCTTTTCATGGAGGTATTCCAGGGCGGAATAGGGCTGGCCTACGGCTGCCCGGCGATCCCCGCCCTCACCCGCTCCACCTGCTCGACACTCACCGCCGACGCCCGGTTCGACCACCCCTGGCGCAGGAACGTGGCCAACTGCGCAACCTCGGCATCGTCCAGGCGCTTGGCAAAGCCTGGCATCGGCAGCACCGACGGCGCGCGCTCGGTAGAGGGCGTGGCCGCGCCGGCGAGGATCACGTGCAACAGCGCGTCCGGCTTGTCGGCGATGACCACCGTGGCCCCGTCCAGTTGCGGGAAGACCCGCTCCGCGCCCTTGCCGGAGACGAAGTGGCAGGCATTGCAGTTATCCAGGTACAGGCGCTCGCCAAGGCTGAGGTCGCGCGCAGCGGCAAGCTTGCGCGCCGTGGCGCCGGCACGCTCGGCGTCGGCTTGGTGAGCCCTCGCCTGCCCCGGGTCCAGCGACTTCAGATAAGCCGCCATGGCCTGCAGATCGGCATCGCTCAGGTGCGAGGTGCTGTTGGCGACCACGTCGGTCATCTCCCCCGCTACCGAGGCCTTGGCATTGCGCCCGCTGCCCAGGTACTCGGCGATCTCGTCCTCGTTCCAGTGCGGCATGCCACGCAGGGCCGGAACGTTCCAGCCATTGAGTTCGGTACCGGTGAGATAAGCGGCTGCACGCTCGTCCAGGCCATTTTCCTGCAGGGTCAGGGCCCGCGGGGTGTGACACGAGCCACAGTGCCCCAGGCCCTGGACCAGGTAGGCACCGCGAGCGATGTCGTCGCCGTTGACGGCCGCCTCGCTGCTTGCCACCGACTCGGGGGCTGGCGAGAACAACGCGCGCCAGTAGGCCAGCGGCCAGCGAATCGAAAGCGGCCAGGGAATGTCGCTGGCACGGTTCTCCTGGCGCACCGCCGGTACGCCCTGCATGAACCAGGCGTACAGCGCCCGGGTGTCGGCGTCGGTCAGGCGGGCGTAGGACGGAAACGGCATGGCCGGGTACAGCGCAGCCCCGTCGTGGCCGATGCCGCGGCGCACGGCGCGTTCGAACTGACCATAGGTCCAGCGGCCGATGCCGGTGTCCGGGTCGGGCGTGATGTTGGTGGAGTAAATGGTGCCGATCGGCGAGGCGATGCCCAGCCCGCCGGCGAACGGCTTGCCGCCCTCGCGGGCGGTATGGCAGGCGACGCAGTCGCCGGCGCGGGCCAGGTAGGCGCCCTTGTCCAGCAGCTCGGGGGTGACCGCCTGGGACATCGTTTCGGCGGCATCCCCGGACCGGTTGAGCAGCCCGGCGCCCAGCCAGGCCAGCAGGGCCCCGACCAGCAGGACAACGAACAGCGACAACAGCAGGGAGCGGGATCGGGTTGTCATGGTCGCGCTCCTCAGGCCTGTACCAACGGGCCAGGGTTCTTCAGGTACTGCTCCTTGATGGCCTGGGCCGACATCAGGGTCAGGGCGCCGATCAGCGCGGTGGGGTTGGCCTGGAAGTTCTGCGGGAAGGCATTGCCGCCGGGGACGAAGACGTTGTGCACATCCCAGCTCTGCAAGTAGCGGTTTAGCGCGCTGGTTTTCGGCGAGTCGCCCATGATCGCGCCGCCGACGTTATGCGTGGACACGTACTTGGTGATATCCCAGTGCGAGTCCATGCCCAGGAAGTTTTCGCTGTAGCTATCCGGCCCCAGCTCCCGGGTGATGTCGAGGACGATCCCGCGCAGGTACTGCTGCAGCTTCAGCTCGTTGGGTTTCCAGTCGAAGGTGATGCGCAACAGCGGCTGGCCCCACGGGTCCTTGTAGGTCGGGTCGAGGTCCACATAGTGGTCGCGATAGGACATACAGCCGGTGGAGATGTTGATGGTCATCGAATGGCCGTACCAGTCCTGCATCGCCTCCTTCCAGCCCTGGCCCCATTCCGGCGTCCCCGACGGCAGCGAGGTGCCGATGGGCGTGCCGGTGGCCTGGGAACTGTGGATCTTCGCCCCGCCGATCACGCCCAGTCCCGGGCCGTCGAAATTGCCCGGGGAGATATCGTTGAACATCTGTCCGGTGGCGCCGGCGGTGGCGAAGGGATTGAAATGCTTGTCCTTGAAGAACAGCGTCGCTCCGCCGACGCTGAGGAAGGCGTAGTTGCGGCCGATCACGCCCTCGCCGGTGTGCGGGTCATAGGGCTTGCCGATACCCGACAGCAGCATCAGGCGCACATTGACGAACTGGAAGCCGGCCAGGATGACGATCTTCGCCGGCTGGAACACCTCGTTGCCCTGGGCATCGGCGTAGGTGACGCCGCGGGCGGTCTTGCCGTCGGGGTGCAGATCGACCCGCAGCACGTTGCAGCCGGTGCGGTAGTCGAAGTTGTCCATGCGCGTGAGGGCGTCCATCACGGCGGTCTGCGGCGAGGCCTTGGAATAGTTCAGGCACGGGTACTTGCTGCAGAAGCCGCAGTAATTGCACGGCGCGATCTGGTTGCCGTAGGGATTTTTCCACGGGCGCGAAACGTTGGCCGAGGGGTTGGGGAACGGGTGGTAACCCAGCTTGCGCGCGGCCTCGGCGAACATCCTGTTGTTCAGCGTGTCTTCCAGCGCCGGCAGCGGGAACGGGCTGGAACGCGGGCCCTCGAACGGGTCGCCGCCGGCGATGATCTGCCCGCGCAGGTTGCCGGTGTTGCCGGACAGGCCGCAGATCTTGTCGAAGCGGTCCAGGTACGGCTCGATCTCGTCCCAGGTGAAGGGGTAATCCTGGATCTGCATGCGCTCGTCGAGGCTGCCCGGTGCGTAGGCCTGGTCGGCATAGGTCTTGAGCTTGATATCGGTCGGCGTCGGCCGGATCAGTACCCCGGTCCAATGCAGGCCGGAGCCGCCGACGCCGGTACCCGGGACGAAGGCGCCCCACTGCCGGGTCGGCAGCGCGTTGCCGGCGAGGTCATGGCGTACGGTCAGGGCACCGTCCCTGGGCGTGACCATGACCTTGTTGCGCAGGCCGTAGGCGTACTGGTCCGCTGGCCTGGGGTAGGAAAAATCGGCGTTGGGCCGGTCGGCGCCGCGCTCCAGGGCGCGCACCCTGAGCCCCGCCTGGGCCAGTTCGATGCTCATCAGCGAACCGGTCCAGCCCAGGCCGACCACGACCACATCGACTTCGTCATTGCTCATGCTGCTCATGCTTGCCCCTTGAATGCTGTGGCGTCGGATGACGGCTTCAGGCGCGCTGGCCACTCAGGCTCACCGGCCCGAGCGGATACGCCACGTTGTGTTGGGTCACCCATTCCAGATAGCTGGCACGGGCACCGGGAAAGCCGATGGCGATCCACGCCTTCATGCCCTTGTTGCCGCCGTAAATAGGATCGGCGAGCCAGCCCTGGCGGGTGTGGTTGAGCAGGTCGGTGAACAGCAGCTTGCCCGGCAGCACCGGCTCGCCGTGGGCAGCGAAATCGATCTGGCCGTTCTGCAACTGGCCCAGGACCTGCCCGCGGGTGGGCAGGTCGAGCAAGGCGAAATGCGTGCCGTGACTGGCCTGGCACGCGCGCTCCAGGGCGGCGATGCCCTTGCGGTAGACCTCCTGCGGGGTGAAGGGCAACTGGTAGCCGAGGGTGGCGGGCGCATTCAGGTCGAAGGGGCCTTCGAGGTAGACCTCGCTGCCCAGGTCGCCGGCCAGTTGCTGGTCGATGAAGATCGGCACGTTGCATTCGAGTGCGCCGGGGCCGCGGCCATCGGCGGGGATCAGGCGGTCGCAGGCGGCCTTGATGAAGGTCCACTCGGCGGCGCTGAAGAACACCGGGGTGTAGCTGTCGAGGCTCGGCGCGATGATCTCCGCCGCCACTGCCGCGCTCAGGCCGTCGAGGGCGATGCCCATGGCGGGCAAGGCGATCAGCGAAGACAGCAGGAACTTTCTTCGCGAGTTTTGCTTGGCTGACAACATGCAGGTTCACCTATTACCTTGCGCAGGGAACCCGGATGGCGTGCTGCATATCGACCCGGCAGGCTGGAGACCGCTCTTGTGGGTATCGACGGGCAGGCTTTGGCATCACGGGCAAAGTGGCCGGGGTTGCCTGCCTTGCTTGTTACAAGACATTTCAAAACCGGCGTTGCTATGGCTTTGTCCGCGGGATGTCCGGGGAAGTTCGGTCGGATTGTGCAAGACCAGCGCAAGGAACGGAGTGTCCTGGGCCCGCTGCCTCGGCAAACTGAGTCCATCCCACTCAGGTGCAACGGCATGCAGACCCGTTTTTCTTTTGAAAACCCCAGCCTTGTGCAGTCCCTGGATAACACGGGCCACGCCCTGCTTCCGGCACTGCTCAGCGGCGACGAATGCCGGCAACTGGTCGCCCTGTATCGGCAAAGCGACCGGTTCCGCTCGCGCATCGTCATGTCTCGCCACGGTTTTGGCAGCGGTGAATACCAGTACTTTCGCTATCCCCTGCCTGCGCAGGTCGAGCGGCTGCGCCAGCGCATCTACCCCGTGCTTGCCGGGATCGCCAACCTGTGGAACAGCCGGCTCAAGCGCCAGGAGTCTTACCCGCCCTCCCTCTCCGGCTTTCTCCGGCAGTGTCACCGGGCAGGCCAGATGCGCCCCACGCCCCTGCTGTTGCAGTACCGGCCCGGCGATTACAACTGCCTGCACCAGGACCTCTATGGAGACCTGTGCTTCCCTCTGCAGGTGGCCATCCTGCTGTCACGTCCCGGCGTTGATTTCGAGGGCGGCGAATTCTGCCTCACCGAGTATTCCAGCCAGGAGCACCGCGCCGAGGTCGTACCATTGCAGCAGGGCGACGGCGTGGTTTTCCCGGTGGCGATACGGCCAGTGCCGGGGCGGCGCGGGGGTTGGCGCAGGGTGCAGGTCAGGCATGGTGTCAGCCAGGTATCGAGCGGCAGCCGGCACACCCTGGGGGTGATCTTCCATGACGCTCGCTGATATGCTCGCCGGCCTCGAGCGGGACGGGTACCTGCTGCTCCCCGGCTACCTGGACGCCGACCGGTTCGGCTCCTGCGGCCTGCTCAACACCTTGAAGACGACCTTCTATCCGCCGCTGGCAGGCATAGCCAACCATTGGAGTGAACAGGAAGCCTACCCGCCACAACTGGCCGCACTGCAGGCGCGCTGCCGCGAAGCGGGCCGTGCGCTGGATCCTTCACGCTATACCCGCCTGCGCGAGCAGGAGCACCAGCCGTTGGGCCAATCGCCGACGGCTTTTCCGCTGCTGTTGTGCGCTCTTCTGTGCACTCCCGGCAAGGACTTCAGCGGTGGCGACCTGCTGCTCACCGAGCACCGCCCGCGCCTGCAATCCCGGCCCATCGTGGTGCCGTTGCGCCGGGGCGACATCGCGATCATTCCCGCCGGCCGCCGCCCGGTACGCCACTCCCGGGTGACGACGCGCCACGCCATCAGCCGGGTCCACAGCGGCGAGCGCCTGGGCCTGGAGCTGTTCTTCGATCTGCTGTGAGCGCGCTTCGTTTAGCGCGCAGCCCAGGCGTTGAAGCGCTCTTCCAGTTCCTCGCCGTGGTCCACCCAGAATCCGGAATCCACCAGCAGCCCCTGCTCCAGGTTGGCCGGCGCGGTCGGCAACTGGGCCTGGACGTCCAGCGGCAAGGCATCCAGCGCCTGCTTGTTGACCGGGCCGTAGGGGATGCTCGACGAGAAGCGCTGCTGGTTGGCCGCCTGGCTGGCGAAGACGATGAATTTCTCGGCCAGGGCCTTGTTCGGCGAGCCCTTGACGATGGCCCAGTGGTCGGGGTCATAGAGGCCGCCGTTCCAGACGATGCCGAGGTGGGTGCCTTCCTTCTGGGCCACGGCGATGCGTCCGTTGTAGGCGGCGGACATCACCACGTCATTGGCCGCCAGCCATTGCGGCGGCTGGGCGCCGGCTTCCCACCACTGGATCGAGGACTTGATCTGGTCGAGCTTGGCGAAGGCGCGGGTCACGCCGGCAGGGGTGGCGAGCACCTTGTACAGGTCGGCACGGCTGACGCCATCGGCGAGCAAGGCGGCTTCCAGGGTGTACTTGGCGCCTTTGCGCAGGCCGCGCTTGCCGGGATACTTGGCGGTGTCCCAGAAGTCGGCCCAGGAGGCGGGTGGCGAGGACAGCTTCGCCGGGTTGTAGGCCATGACCATGGACCAGACATAGCTGGCGACGCCGCATTCACTGACAGTATCGGCCAGGTAGTGCTCGCCGTTGCCAAGCAGCGCCGGGTCGATCTTCTCGAACAGCCCCTCTTCGCAACCGCGCAGCAGTTCAGGGCTTTCCACCTCGACCACGTCCCAGGAAACCTGGCCGACGCTGACCATGGCCTTCACCTTGGACAGCTCACCGTTATAGTCGCCGGCCACCACCTTGCCCGCCCCGCTCTGCTCGAACGGCTTGAAATAGGCCTGGTCCTGGGCGGCCTTGGTGGCGCCGCCGAAGGAAATCACGGTGAGCTTGTCCGTCGCGGCCAGGGCATTGCCCGCCGCCAGAGTGGAAACCACAGCCAACGCGCACGCACGCATTTTCAAAGACATCGACACTTCCTCCCTACTACTCAAGGTAAATGCCGGGTAGCCGCGAACAGCAGGCGCGGGTCGTCGACCCCGACATGGTTGGCAAAGACAGTCTTGAAAGGGCAGTAAGGCGGGCGCGGGCTCTTTTGTTCGGGCCCTGGCACCGGCCGGGTTTCGAGCGCGTGGAATGCGCGTCGTTTTTATTCTTCGAGTGAGGAGGATGATGGAGCAGAGCGGGGGTTAGGCAAATTATTAAAAATGTTGGGGCTGGGCAGGAAAAAGCTTTGTAGTGACCGACGGGCCAACCCGATCCCGTAATTGGATGGACTCGCCCCCGCCGAGGCGTCTGTGCGCCACGGTGGGGGCGAGTCCATCCAATTACAGGTCTAGTACCAGGCAGCCACCCCGGGCCCTTGAGCAGCAAGGCGTCATTTGCCCGCGGCGCTCTTCGGCAGTTAGGAACTGGTCGCGGTGATCCACCTCGCCATCCACCACCCGGGTAATGCAGGTGCCGCAGATTCCCTGCTCGCAGGATACCGGGATGATGATTCCGGCGTCGTCCAGCACCTGGGTGATGGAACGATCCGCCGGCACCTCGAAGACCTGCCCCGTCGCGTGGATGCGCACCTCGAAGGCCGCGTCTTCAGCCTGGGTAAGCGGCGCTGCGCCGAAGTATTCGCGATGCAGTCGCGACTCGTCCCAGCCCAGCGCCCGGGCGCCTTCGAGCACATGGTCGATGTAGCCTGCCGGACCGCAGACATACAGATGCGTATCCGCCGGCTCGTTCGCCAGGACCGTAGCCAGGTCGAGGCGTTGGCCGTCGTCGAAATAGCACCTGGCCGGCAGTTCGCCGAGCTGGTCGAGAAACGCCGCACGTTGCGCCGAACGCGCCGAGTAGTGAACGGCGAATGGCCGTCCTTCGCGGGCCAGGCTGTGGGCCATGGCCAGGATCGGCGTGATGCCGATACCACCGGCGAACAACAGCGAGCGCCCTGCCCCGCTGTCCAGCGCGAACAGGTTGCGCGGCTCGCTGACCGTCACTCGCTGGCCCACCCGCAACCGCTCGTGCACCGCGCGCGAGCCGCCGCGGGACGCCGCATCATGCAGCACACCGATGCAGTAGCGGTGCTGCTCGTGCGGGTCGTTGCACAGTGAATACTGGCGGACCAGCCCCTGGTCGAGATGCACGTCGATGTGCGCCCCGGCAGTGAACGCGGGCAATGGCGCGCCGTCTTCGCGGACCAGCTCCAGGCCGACGATGTCCTCGGCCTCCAGGCGCATCGCCTTGATCAGCAGTTCCATCACGATGCACTCCGGGCAATCACCGGTGCCTGCTCGGCGGCGATGATCCGCTCGATGATACGTCGCGACTGCACGCCGCCAGCATCGATATTGAGCTTGAGCAGGCTGCGCTGCGGGTGTTCCAGCAGGTTGCGCTGCTGGCGCTCGAGCATTTCCAGGTCCTCGGCGAAGATCTTGCCCTGGCCGCTGCGGATGGTCTCGGTCAGCGCCGGGTCGTCGGCCTTGAAGTTGCGCGCCATGCCCCAGAAGTACCAGATCGAGGTGTCGCTCTCGGGCGTGATGAAATCGACCACGATGCTCCCGGCCTTGCAATGCGCCGGTGCGTCGTAGCCGCCGGTACCGGCATGGGCCACGCCGACTTCGATCATCACGTGGCTGGGCGGGGTAAAGCGGCAGATCTGCCAGCGATCCACCGGCACGTCGTCGGCCAGGCCGTTGCCGCGCAGGGCGGCCTGCCAGAACGGCGGCGGCAGGATGTTCTCCATGAAGCGACTGGTGATCACTTCGTCGCCACTGACCCGGGTGTTGACCGGCGCCTCGTCGATTTCCTTCTGGCCGATGCTCGAAGCATGCACGTAGGTTTCGTGGGTCAGGTCCATCAGGTTGTCGATCATCAGCCGGTAGTCGCAGGCGATGTGGTAGAGCCCGCCGCCGTACGCCCAGTCAGGACTGTCAGCCCAATGCAGGTTAGGGATCAGCGCCGTGTCGGCACGGGCGGGATCACCGGGCCAGACCCAGATGAAGCCATGACGCTCTTCGACCGGGAAGCTGCGGATCGCCGGAAAGGCCTGCACCCGCTGGCACGGCATGGTGGCGGTGCGGCCATCGCTGCCCATTTCCAGGCCGTGGTAACCGCATACCAGCTTGCCGTCGCGGACGAAGCCCAGCGACAGCGGCGCGCCACGGTGCGGGCAGAAATCCTCGAGGGCGGCGACGCGGGAGTGGTCGCCGCGGTAGAACACCATATTTTCATTGCAGATCTTGCGGCCCAGGGGCTTTTCAGCGATCTCGTCCGGGGTGCAGGCGACGTACCAGGCGTTTTTCGGGTGCATGGGTCAGGCTCGTTTTGTTGTTGTGATGGATCCATAAATTGGATTTAACCCGTTAAAAACGCAATATATGCACGCTTAATGGATCCATTAAAGGTTCGATAATCGCCCGGCTTTTTTCTTCCCGCCCGCTCTTCGCAGCGGCCGGCAAAGCCGCTACAGTGCCGCGCATGAAGGGTTTTGGCCGTGGAGGCCGCAGTGAGTGGATCCGGACAACGTGTATTGAACCTGCTGCGCAGGATGATCCTCGACGGGCAGTTCGCCCCCGGCGAGCGCATCGCCGAAGTACCCACCGCCGAATTGCTGGAAGTCTCGCGGATGCCGGTACGCATGGCGTTGCGCGCGCTCGAACAGGAAGGGCTGCTGGTTCGCCACGGGGCACGGGGTTTCGCGGTGAAGCAAGTGACGGCGCAAACCCTCGGCAATGCCGTGGAGGTGCGTGGCGTACTGGAAGGGCTGGCGGCGCGGCAGGCGGCCGAGCGCGGTATAAGCATGGCGACGCGCGCAGTACTGCTGGAGTGCCTGGAGCAGGCGGACAGCTTGTTCGACAAGGGCTTCGTCAGCGAAGAAGACCTGGCGGCCTACCACGACATCAACAAGCGCTTCCACCAGGCCATCATCGAAGCCAGCGGCAACGCCGCGGTGGCCGAAGCGCTGTCGCGCAACGAACACCTGCCGTTCGCCTCGGTGAGTTCGATCGCCGTGGACCGCAGCAACCTGGCCCAGGAGTTTCGCCGGTTCAATTTCGCCAACATGCAGCATCACACCCTGGTCGATGCCCTGCTGGCCGGACAGGGCGCACGGGCCGAGGCGATCATGCGCGAGCATGCGCAGGTGACCATCAGGTACATGAAGATCTTCAGCGGACCAAGGCAGGAAGGATTGAAGATCATTCAATGACCGTACGGACAAAACATGTAAATTTTGCATGAAAACAAAACATCGTTATTAACAAAGCACCAAGCGGTATTTCACAACACAGCCCTCCGCCCCCTACCCTGTTCGCCATCCCAAGTGATGAAGAACCCAACCATGTCCCGCCCAGAAACCCGCCCTGCGCTAAGGCGGACGACCTGAACGCCCTGACCCGACCGGACGCACCACCGACCTTCCAGCGCAAGGTGCCGATGATCATCGGCTGCGCGCTGTTCATGGAGCTGCTCGACTCCACCGCCGTGCTCACCGCCCTGCCGCAACTGGCGGCGGATTTCGGCGAGCCCAGCGTGCGCATGAACCTGGTGGTCACCCTTTACCTGCTGGCGGTGGCAATGTTCATCCCCCTCAGCGGCTGGCTGGCCGAACGCCTTGGGCCGCGCCGGGTGTTCATCGCCGCCATCGGCCTGTTCGTAGCCAGCTCGCTGGCCTGTGCCCTGTCCGCCAGCCTCTGGCAACTGGCATTGGCGCGCTTCTGCCAGGGCATGGCCGCAGCGCTGATGGTGCCGGTGGGCCAGGTGATCCTGCTGCGCTGGTCGAGCAAGGGCGACCTGCTCAAGGCCATGGCCTACCTGACCATGCCCGCCCTGCTCGGCCCGGTGTTCGGCCCGCCGCTGGGCGGATTGCTGGTGACCGGGTTGTCGTGGCACTGGATCTTCCTGCTCAATTTGCCCATCGGCCTGCTCGGGATAGTGCTGGTGCTGCGCCATGTACCGGACTACCCGGGGCAACGCACCCGCTCGCTAGACCTGCGCGGCTTCCTGCTCGGCAGCCCGGCGCTGGCCTGCCTGGTGCTGGCATTCGAAAGCCTCGGGCACGGTTCGTTGCGCTGGGAATGGTCGTGCCTGTTGCTGCTGGCCGGCGCGGGTTTCGCCTGCGCCTATGTGCGCCATGCACGGCGCGCAGTTTCGCCGCTGCTGGACCTGTCGTTGCTGCGCATTCCCAGTTTTGCCCTGGTGCTATGGGGCGGCACCCTGTTTCGCCTGGGCAGTGCCTCGCTGCCGTTCTTGCTGGTGCTGCTGTTTCAGCTGGGATATGGCATGAGCGCGCTGCAGGCCGGGCTGTTGACCTTCGCCGGCGGCGCCGGTGCCCTGCTGATCAAGTTCATCTCGGTACCCCTGGCGCGGCGTTTCGGCTTTCGCGACCTGCTGATGTGGAACACGGTGCTGGGGGCGCTTTCCATTGCCCTATGTGCGCTGTTTACCGAGGACACCGCACCGCCGGTAGTGATGTCGATGCTGTTCGTCGGCGGGCTGTCGCGCTCGCTGCAAATGACTGCAATGGGCGCGCTGACCTACGCCGATATCCCGCCGGAGCGCTCGGCCAGCGCGGCGACGCTGTCGGCGACCAGCGTGCAGATCAGCCTGAGCCTGGCCGTGTGCCTGGCGGCGATGCTGCTGGGTGCGATCCAGCGGCTGCAGGGGCACGGTCAGCCACAGGCCGGCGATATCCAGATCACCCTGGTGCTGGTGAGCCTGATGTGCCTGGCCGCGGGCCTGGTGTTCCGGCGCTTGGACCGGGAGAAATGAGGTGAGCTTTCGGGCCTCATCGCTGGCAAGCCAGCTCCCACAGGGTCCGAGTCACAACCCAAAAACCTGTGGGAGCTGGCTTGCCAGCGATGAGGCCGGTAAGAGCAACACAAAAAAAGGCGCCCGAACGGGCGCCAAACGTATCCACCTTTTAACCAAAGGAGCAGGGGAGCCTCTCAAGGTGAATCAGAGTACCGACAGCGGGTATTCCACTATCAGGCGAACCTCGTCCAGGTCGGATTCGAACGCGGTGGCGCGGGTGGTGGCCTGGCGCACGCGCAGCGACAGGTCCTTGGCTGCGCCTTCCTGCACCACGTATTTCACTTCGATATCCCGCTCCCAGCGCTTCTGCTCGGTGAGCGGATCGCCATTGCCATCGCGACGCATGTAGACGCTGTTGGCATTGGAGTAGTCCGCATCGCTGCCCTTGCCATAGCGGGTCATGAATGACAGCCCCGGCACGCCGTAGCTGGCCATGTCCAGGTCGTAGCGCAGCATCCACGAGCGTTCTTTCGGCGAGTTGAAGTCGCTGTACTGGATGGAGTTGTCGAGGAAAATCGAGTCCGACTGGCGCAGGTAGTCGAAGTCATCGTCACCGTTGTTGCGCTGGTGCGTCAGGGCCACGGTATGCGCACCGAAACGCAGCCCCAGCCTGCCGCTCCAGATGGTGTTGTCGAACTCGCCCAGCAGTTGCTTGCCCTCGTCGACGGCGCGATAGGCGTTGAAACTGCTAATCAGGTCCAGGTCGTCGGCCAGCGGATAAGTGAAGCTGGTGCCGACGTAGTACTGGTTCCAGGCATCCTTGAGACGACTGCCATACAGGCTGACACTGAGATTGTCGGTGATCGCATAGTCACCACCGCCATAGGCAACCCACGGCGAATCCACTGCACCACCATAGAAGGTCACGAAACCGTCACGCATGTTGCTCGATACCGGCTGGCTCATGGCATGCAGGCGCCCTGCCTGCAAGGTCAGGCCATCGAAACTGGTGTTTTCCGCCGTCACTCCACGGAAACTTTCCGGCAGCAGGCGCGAGTCGCCGGCGGCGACCACGGGGGTCACCGGGAACACATCGCCGACCCGCACCACAGTGTCGAACAAGCGCACCTTCGCCGCGCCGCCGACCTTGGTGTACTCGTCCCGGGCCTGGCCATCACGCGCCACCGGCACTACATCGAAGGAACTGCGCCCGCCGTTGCGGCCAGCGCCGGTATCGAGCTTCAGGCCGAGCATGGCGAAGGCATCGACGCCGAAGCCGACCGTACCCTGGGTGAAGCCGGAAGAGAACTTGCCGATCACGGCGTGGGCCCAGGCTTCGGAATAACCGTTATCCCCCGGCTTCCCATAGGTTGGCGCCGGGCCATCGCGATGATCGCGTTTGAAATAGAAATTGCGGTTCAACACCGACAGGCTGCTGCCTTCGACAAAACCTTCCTCCTGTTCGGCGGCGCTGACCAACTGGCTTGCCGGCAGCGCACAAAGCGCTGCCAGATACAACGGTAACCTGCGATTCATGCAATGCTCCTTCGAGGTCCGGCAGTTTTTATTGTGAGTTCGACGGGCGTTGCTGGAATTGTGATTTCGCCCGGCCAGAGCATTGCTGACGGCAGATAACGCCAGCATGAGCGGGGCATTACATTCCCGTCATCGCGCTGTTAGCCGGCGACTGTCCTGATTACAGAATTGTCATCCTGCCGCCACCCCCTTGATAGCTGCCGCTCCCTAGAGTGCCGCCATCCACTCAACCGGGCCTGGCGGCACCTTCGGCGTTTCCGTCGGGCTTTCCGAGCACGAGGAACCGTCAGTGCCCCGCCTTCCGTTACTGCCCAGAACCGTCCTCACACTGTGCGTCGCCCTGGCCGCGTCGCCGGCCATGGCAGACAGCCTGAGCCTGCCCCAGGCCCTGGCTGCAGCCCTGGAGCGGAACCCGGCCATGGCTGCCGCACGCCAGGAGATCGGCATCGCCGACGGCGCCCGGCGCCAGGCCGGGCTGATGCCCAACCCGGAACTGTCCTACGAGGTCGAAGACACCCGGCGCAACACCAGCACCACCACCGTGACCCTTAGCCAGCCATTGGAACTGGGTGGCAAGCGCGGCGCGCGGATCGAGGTCGCCAGCCTCGGCCAGAATCTCGCTCGACTTCGCCTGGAACAGCAGGTCAACGACCTGCGTGCCGAAGTGACCCAGGCCTTCCATGCCGCCCTGCGCGCCGAGGCGGGGGTGGAACTGGCACGGCAATCCCTGGAGCTGACCGAGCGTGGCCTGCGTGTGGTCACGGGCAAGGTCGGCGCGGGCAAGTCCTCGCCGGTGGAAGCCACACGTGCCGAGGTGCAACTGGCCGAGGCACGCCTGCAACTGGGCCGCGCCGAACGCGAGCAGGACGTGGCCTGGCGACACCTGGCCCAGGTGATCGGCAGCCCTGTCGCCACCTTCGACCAACTGCTGTCACCTTCACTGTCGCCAGGCCTGCCGCCGGATCCCGAGCAGCTGCTCGCTCGCCTGGAACAGACCGCCGAACTGCGCCAGGCCGCTGCGCAAATCGAACAGAACGAAGCCGAACTGGGCTCGGAAAAGGCCCTGCGCATTCCCGACCTGACCGTCAGCCTCGGCAGCCAGTACGACCGCGCCGAGCGCGAGCGGGTCAATGTGGTCGGCCTGTCCTTGCCCTTGCCGCTGTTCGACCGCAACCAGGGCAACGTCCTGGCCGCCGCGCGCCGCGCCGACCAGGCCCGCGACCTGCGCAATGCCGTGGAACTGCGCCTGCGCAGCGAGATCCGCAGCGCCCTGAACCAATGGGCCACGGCGATGGATGAGGTGGGGGCCTACGACCGCACCATCCTGCCCGCCGCGCGCCAGGCCGTGGACACCGCTACCCGCGGCTTCGAGATGGGCAAGTTCGGCTTTATCGAAGTGCTCGACGCCCAGCGCACCCTGATCAGCGTCCGCGAGCAGTACCTCGCCGCCCTCGCCGCTGCCAGCGACGCCCGGGCCCGGGTCGAGCGGGTCTACGGCGACCTCGACATCCTTTGAATCCTACGGAGCATCCGATGAACAACTCACGCAAGATCGCCCTCGCGCTGGCCGTGGCGGCGGCCCTCGGCTTTGCCGGGCTGGCCTGGAACGACGAAGCCGGCCACGGCAAGGACGATGGGCACGGCCACGGTGCGGAAAAAACCGCCGCCCGGGACGACCACGACCATGAAGAACCAGGCGAAGCCGGCCACGAGGAAGAAGGTCGGCTGATGCTCACCGAACAGCAGATCCAGGCCGCCGGCATCGAGCTGGAGGCCGCTGCCCCGCGGAACCTGGAGAGCGTGGTCAGCTTCCCCGGCGAAATCCGCTTCGACGAGGACCGCACCGCCCATGTGGTGCCCCGGGTACCGGGCGTGGTGGAAAGTGTCCATGCCAATCTCGGCGAGACCGTGAAAAAGGGCCAGTTGCTGGCGGTGATCGCCAGCCAGCAGATTTCCGACCTGCGCAGCGAGCAGCAGGCCGCGCAGCGCCGGGTCGAACTGGCACGGGTGACGTTCGAACGGGAACGGCAGCTCTGGCAGGAGCGCATCTCCGCCGAACAGGATTACCTGCAGGCACGGCAGGCCTTGCAGGAAGCCGAGATCGGCCTGGGCAACGCCCGGCAGAAGGTCGCCGCGCTGGGCACCTCGGTCGGCGCGGTCGGCGGCAATCGCTATGAACTGCGCGCGCCGTTCGACTCGGTGGTGGTGGAGAAACACCTGGCCCTCGGCGAGGTGGTCAGCGAGGCCAGCAATGCCTTCACCCTGTCCGATCTGTCGCGGGTCTGGGCCACCTTCGCCGTGCCGCCACGGGACCTGGACAAGGTTGTCAGCGGCCGGCCCGTGCGCGTTTCGTCGCCGGACCTGGGCAGCACCGTGGACGGCGCCATCGGCTATGTCGGCAGCCTGCTGGGCGAGCAGAACCGCGCCGCCACCGTTCGCGTCACCCTGACCAACCCCGATGGCGCCTGGCGGCCGGGGCTGTTCGTCAATGTCGCGGTGGCCGGGCAGGTAGCGCCGGCAGCCGTCACCGTGCGCCATGAGGCGATACAGAGCGTGGAAGAACGGCCCTCGGTATTCGTGCGCAACGCCGACGGCTTCGATACCCGCCCGGTGTCCCTGGGCCGCCGCGACGGCGACTACGTCGAGGTCCTCGACGGCCTGGCGGCCGGCGACCTGGTCGCCACCCGTGGCAGCTTCACCCTCAAGTCCGAGCTGGGCAAGGCCTCCGCCGAGCACAGCCACTGATGCGCCCGTACAGGATGACTCTTCATGTTTGAACGACTGATTCGCTTTGCCATCGAGCAGCGCATCGTGGTGATGATCGCCGTGCTGCTGATGGCCGGCCTGGGGATCTACAGCTACCAGAAGCTGCCGATCGACGCGGTGCCGGATATCACCAACGTCCAGGTGCAGATCAACACCGCGGCCCCGGGCTACTCGCCCCTGGAAACCGAGCAGCGCATCACCTTCGCGGTGGAAACCGCCATGGCCGGCCTGCCCGGGCTCAAGCAAACGCGCTCGCTGTCGCGCTCGGGGCTGTCCCAGGTCACGGTGATCTTCGCCGATGGCACCGACATCTTCTTCGCCCGCCAGCAGGTCAACGAACGCCTGCAGGTCGCCAGGGAGCAACTGCCCGAAGGCGTGGAAGCGCTGATGGGCCCGGTATCCACCGGCCTCGGCGAGATCTTCCTGTGGACCGTGGAAGCCGAGGACGGCGCGCGCAAGGAAGACGGCACGCCCTACACCCCCACCGACCTGCGGGTGATCCAGGACTGGATCATCAAGCCGCAGTTGCGCAACGTGCCCGGCGTGGCCGAGATCAACACCATCGGCGGCTTCGCCCGGCAATACCTGGTCGCCCCGGATCCGCGGCGCCTGGCCGCCTACCGGCTGACCCTCGGCGACCTGGTCACGGCCCTGGAACGCAACAACGGCAACGTCGGCGCCGGCTACATCGAGCGCAACGGCGAGCAGTTGCTGATCCGCGCGCCGGGCCAGGTGGGCAGCCTGGAGGATATCGCCAACATCGTGATCTCCAGCGTGGACGGCACGCCGATCCGCGTGAGCAGCGTGGCCGAAGTCAGCATCGGCAAGGAACTGCGCTCCGGCGCCGCCACCGAGAACGGCCGCGAAGTGGTGCTGGGCACGGTGTTCATGCTGATCGGCGAAAACAGCCGCACGGTATCCCAGGCCGTGGCCGCCAAGCTGGCCGACATCAACCGCACCCTGCCCGAGGGCGTGGTCGCGGTAACCGTCTACGACCGCACCCACCTGGTGGAAAAGGCCATCGCCACGGTGAAGAAGAACCTGGTCGAAGGCGCGATCCTGGTGATCGCCATCCTCTTCCTGTTCCTCGGCAACATCCGCGCGGCGCTGATTACCGCGATGGTCATCCCGCTGTCGATGCTGTTCACCTTCACCGGCATGTTCCACAACAAGATCAGCGCCAACCTGATGAGCCTCGGCGCCCTGGACTTCGGCATCATCGTCGACGGCGCGGTGGTCATCGTCGAGAACGCCATCCGCCGCCTGGCCCATGCCCAGCACAGGCACGGGCGCATCCTGACCCGCGCCGAACGCTTCCATGAAGTCTTCGCCGCCGCCCGCGAGGCGCGCCGGCCGCTGATCTTCGGCCAGTTGATCATCATGGTGGTGTACCTGCCGATCTTCGCCCTGACCGGGGTCGAAGGCAAAATGTTCCACCCCATGGCCTTTACCGTGGTCATCGCCCTGCTCGGCGCCATGCTGCTGTCGGTGACCTTCGTCCCGGCGGCGATCGCCATGTTCGTCACCGGCAAGGTCAAGGAGGAGGAAGGCCTGGTCATGCGCAAGGCGCGCCTGGGCTACGCCCCGGTGCTGGAATGGGTGCTGAAGCATCGCAACCTGGCCTTTGCCTCGGCGGTGGGCGTGGTGGTGCTGACCGGCGCCATGGCCAGCCGCATGGGCAGCGAGTTCATCCCCAGCCTCAGCGAGGGCGACCTGGCCCTGCAGGCACTGCGCGTACCGGGCACCAGTCTGAGCCAGTCGGTGGAGATGCAGCAGCGTCTGGAAAAGGCGGTGATGCAGCAGGTGCCGGAAGTCGAGCGGGTATTCGCTCGCACCGGCACGGCGGAAATCGCCGCCGATCCAATGCCGCCAAACATTTCCGACGCCTACATCATGCTCAAGCCCAAGGCGCAATGGCCGGATCCGGGCAAATCGCGCGACGCCATCATCGCCGCCGTGCAACAGGCGGCCGCCAGCGTGCCAGGCAGCAACTATGAACTATCGCAGCCGATCCAGTTGCGCTTCAACGAACTGATTTCCGGGGTCCGCAGCGATGTCGCGGTGAAGGTCTTCGGCGACGACATGGACACCCTCAACCGCACGGCGGCGAAGATCGCCACGGCCTTGCAGGGTGTGCCGGGGGCCTCTGAGGTGAAGGTGGAACAGACCACCGGCCTGCCGGTGCTGACCATCAATATCGACCGCGAGAAAGCAGCGCGCCATGGCCTGAACATTGGCGAAGTGCAGGATGCCGTGGCGATCGCCGTCGGCGGGCGCCAGGCCGGCACCCTGTACGAGGGCGACCGCCGCTTCGACCTGGTGGTGCGCCTGTCCGAAACCCTGCGCACCGATGTCGCCGGGCTTGCCGACCTGCTGATCCCGGTGCCGGCCAATGCCGCCCTGGGTGCCGAGCGGATCGGTTTCATCCCGTTGTCGCAGGTCGCCAGCCTCGACCTGCAACCGGGCCCGAACCAGATCAGCCGGGAAAACGGCAAGCGTCTGGTGGTGGTCAGTGCCAACGTGCGCGGACGCGACCTGGGCTCGTTCGTCGAGGAGGCCAGCGACACGCTGGTGCGGGACGTGCAGATCCCGGCGGGGTACTGGACCACCTGGGGCGGCCAGTTCGAGCAGTTGCAATCGGCGGCCAAGCGCTTGCAGGTGGTGGTGCCGGTGGCCTTGCTGCTGGTCCTGACCCTGCTGTTCCTGATGTTCAACAACCTCAAGGATGGCTTGCTGGTGTTCACCGGGATCCCCTTCGCCCTTACCGGCGGCGTGCTGGCGCTGTGGCTGCGGGATATTCCGCTGTCGATCTCGGCGGGCGTGGGTTTTATCGCCCTGTCGGGGGTGGCGGTGCTCAACGGCCTGGTGATGATTTCCTTCATCCGCAACCTGCGCGAGGAAGGCGCCTCATTGAGCAGCGCCGTGACCGAAGGCGCCCTGACCCGCCTGCGGCCGGTGCTGATGACGGCGTTGGTGGCGTCCCTCGGCTTCATTCCAATGGCCCTGGCCACCGGCACCGGCGCAGAGGTCCAGCGGCCGCTGGCGACCGTGGTGATCGGCGGGATCCTGTCGTCGACGGCGCTGACCCTGCTGGTCTTGCCAGCGCTGTATCAGTGGGCGTATCGGCGCGACGAGGAACTGCCGGGGCAGTAACACGCCGTCAGGCGTCGAAGCGGCCGTCCAGCCACTGACCGAGCAACTCGCTGGTGCGCTCCGGGTGCTCCAGCGGCGGCAGGTGGCCACAGGCCTCGATCACTTCGAGACGGGCACCGGGGATGCCGGCCTGGATCACCCGGGCCTCGGTCAGCGGCGTGATTTCGTCCTGGGCGCCGAACAGCACCAGGGTCGGCACCTTGATCGCGGCCAGCAGCGGTTGGTAATCGGCACGTTCGATGATCGCCCGCTGCTGGCGGATGAAGCCCTCGCGGCCGATGGCATCGGCCATGTCCATCACCACCTGCGGCACCTGGCTGTCGAGGGCGCGGGCATGCATCAGGCGCGGCAGCAGTTGCGGGGTCACCCCCTTGAACTTGCCCAGCCCGGCCAGTTCCAGCAGGCCACGACGGACCCGTGCCCGCTCCGGCTCGTCGGGACGGGCCGTGGTATCGAGCAAGGCCAGGCGCGCGACCCGCTCCGGCGCGCGGCGCAGGATTTCGAAGGCGACATAGCCACCCATGGACAGCGCGGCCAGGGCGAACCGCGGTGGCGCCTGCTCCAGCACGTGATCGGCCATGGCGACGATGGACTCGTGCTGGCTGAGGTCCGGGACCAGGATCTCGCGGTCGGATTCGAAGGTGGCCTGGGCGTGGGCCCACAGGCGATGGTCGTTGAGCAGGCCGGGAAGCAGGACGAGCGGGAGGTTGTTGCGGGACAACGGAAGGACTCCAGGGGTGACGCTTGGATGAGGGGGATAGTTTATACAGATGTGTCCGGGAGTGTCGGGGTGATCTTTCGGGCCTCATCGCTGGCAAGCCAGCTCCCACAGGGTTCTCTGTGGGAGCTGGCTTGCCAGCGATGAGGCCCTCAACTACACCATCAGGCTTCGATATCCAGCACATCCCCCCTCTCCCTGAGCAACTCGACAAAGGTGCTCAAGCACCGCGACATCATCCCCTTCCTCCATACCAGCCAGGTGCGCAGATAGCGGAACCGCTCTGACAACGGCCAGACGCTCACGGTGCTGCACCCGGGCATGCTGTCGAGCATGCTGCGCGGCATCAGCGCCAGCCCGGCCCCGGCACTGACGCAGGCAAGCATGCCGTGGTAGGACTCCATTTCCAGGATTTTCCCCGGTACCGCGCCGTCCTGGGCGAACCAGCTTTCGAAGTGATGGCGGTACGAACAGTTGGCGCGGAACGCATAGATAGTCGAGCCATTGACCTCGGCGGCACGGGTAATGGCCCCATGGTTGAGCGGCGCGATCAGCACCATTTCCTCGATGAACACCGGCACGCCTTCCAGCGCCGGGTGCAGCACCGGCCCATCAACGAAGGCGGCGCTGAGCCGCCCGGCCAGCACACCGTCGATCATCGCTCCGGAAGGCCCGGTGCTGAGGTCCAGCTCGACCTTGGCATAGCTCTGGTTATAGGCCGCCAGCAACGCCGGAATGCGCACCGCCGCCGTGCTTTCCAGGGAACCGAGGGCGAACGGGCCCTGGGGTTCGTCACCGGCCACGGTCTGCCGCGCTTCGCCGACCAGGTCGAGAATGCGCCGAGCATAGTCGAGGAAGGTCCAGCCGGCCGGCGACAGGCGCAGGCGGCTTTTCTCGCGAATGAACAGGTCGACGCCCAGTTCTTCCTCCAGTTGGCGGATCCGCGTGGTCAGGTTCGACGGCACCCGATGAATATGCTGGGCCGCCGCACTGATGCTGCCCTGCTCTGCCACGGCCTTGAACATCTCCAGCTGGACCAGATCCATACAATCATTCTCTCTGCGTGAATGTTTCGCTCAGTATTATTCAGTTTAAGGGAAACATACAACGCAGTAGGCTTCGGTTCGTACTCCTTCCATCAGGACGCCGAGATGACCGTGATCAGCCACCAGACCCATGCCCTGTCGATCAACCCCGCCACCGGCGAACGGATCGGCCATTACCCCTATGAAAGCGATGCCGTGCTCGACGCCGCGCTGGCCCGGGCCGCTGCCGGCTACGCGGTGTGGCGCCGGACGCCGATCGACGGCCGCGTGGGCCAGTTGCGCGCCCTGGCCGTTGCCCTGCGCGACAATGCCGAAACCATGGCGCTGATGATCACCAATGAAATGGGCAAGCCGATCGCCCAGGCCCGCGGCGAGATCGAGAAATGCGCCCAGCTCTGCGACTGGTACGCCGAAGCAGGCCCGGCCATGCTGGCGCCGGAGCCGGCCCCGGTTCCGGTGGGCAAAGCCCGTATCGAATACCGTCCGCTCGGCCCGCTGCTGGCAGTGATGCCGTGGAACTTCCCGATCTGGCAGGTCCTGCGCGGCGCCGTTCCGGCCCTGCTGGCCGGCAACACCTACGTGCTCAAGCATGCGCCGAACGTGATGGGCAGCGCCTACCTGCTGCTGGATGCGTTCAAGCGTGCCGGCTTCCCCGAGGGCGTGTTCGAAGTGATCAACGTCACCCCGGATGGCGTGTCCAGGGCTATCGCCGACCCGCGCATCGCCGCCGTGACCCTGACCGGCAGCGTGCGCGCCGGTACCGCCATCGGCGCCCAGGCCGGTGCGGCGCTGAAGAAATGCGTGCTGGAGCTGGGCGGTTCCGACCCGTTCATCGTGCTCAATGATGCCAACCTGGATGAAGCGGTGAAGGCTGCGGTGATCGGCCGCTACCAGAACACCGGCCAGGTCTGCGCCGCTGCCAAGCGCCTGATCGTCGAGGAAGGCGTGGTCCAGGCCTTTACCGAGAAGTTCGTCGCGCTGACCCGCGAGCTGGTGATGGGCGACCCACGCAATGCCGAGACCTACATCGGCCCGATGGCACGCTTCGACCTGCGCGACGAGCTCGACGGCCAGGTCCAGGCTACATTGGCCGAAGGCGCGACCCTGCTGCTGGGCGGTGGCAAGGGCGAGGGCGAAGGCAACTACTACCAGCCGACCGTGCTGGCCGATGTCACCGACCAGATGACCTCGTTCAAGCAGGAACTGTTCGGCCCGGTGGCCTCGATCATCACCGCCCGGGATGCGCGGCATGCCCTGCAACTGGCCAACGACAGCGAATTCGGCCTGGCCTCGACCATCTACACCGCCGATGTGGAACTGGCCGAGCGACTGGTGGAAGAACTGGACACTGGCGGCATCTTCATCAACGGCTACTGCGCCAGCGATCCACGGGTGACCTTCGGTGGCGTGAAGAAGAGTGGTTTCGGGCGCGAGCTGTCGCACTTTGGCGTGCGTGAATTCTGCAATGCGCAGACGGTGTGGCTGGATCGGAACTGATCGTAACCAGGGCAAACGCAAAACCCCTGTGGGAGCTGGCTTGCCAGCGATAGGGCCCGACCTGACAACATCTTTGTCAGTGCCGGCCTCATCGCTGGCAAGCCAGCTCCCACAAGGTTTATCACAGGCCTTGAGATATCACCCCAGGCAACGGGTCACATGCTTGACCGACTGATACGCCGACAACCCCCAAGGCCCCAGCTCACGGCCGATGCCGCTGCCCTTGGTGCCGCCCCATGACGTCTCGACGAACACCGCCTGGATCGAGTTGATCCACACATGCCCCACTTCCAGGGCATCGGCGACCCGCTCGGCACGCTCAAGATCAGCGCTGACCACCGTCGCCACCAGCCCGAAACGGCTGTCATTGGCCAGCGCGATCGCTTCTTCCTCGCTACGGAAACGCTGGCTGCACAGCACCGGCCCGAAGATTTCCTCGTTCCACAGGCGGCTGTGCGCCGGAACGTCGGCATACAGGGTCGGGCTGACGAACCAGCCGGCACGGTCCAGCGGCTCGCCGCCGGTCAGGCAGTCCAGGCCCTCTTCCTTCGCCACGGCGAAGTAGGCCGCAACCTTCAGCCACTGCCCCTGGCTGGTCAGCGGGCCCATGTCGACGTCCTCGGTCAGCGGATTGCCGACCCGCAGCTTTTCCAGCGCCAGCTTCAAGCGCGCCAGCAGCGCGTCGGCGATACCTACCTGGATCAGCAAGCGCGAAGTGGCCGAGCACATCTGCCCGGCATTCCAGCAGATCCCGGCGACGATCCAGTCCACCGCCTGGTCCAGGTCGCAGTCATCGAACACCACGATGGCCGACTTGCCACCCAGTTCCAGGGTCACCGGCCGGCACTGCGCCGAGGCACTGCGCATGACCTGGCTGCCGACGGTGTTGCTGCCGGTGAAGGACAGCTTGTCCAGACCGTTGTGGTTGCTCAGGGCGATGCCCGTCTCGGCCTTGCCGACCACGATGTTCAGCACGCCCGCCGGTAGGCCCAGTTGCGCGGCGATCTGCCCGTAGCTCTGCTCGATCAGCGGCGTGACCTCGGACGGCTTGAGCACCACGGTGCAGCCGGCGGCCAGGGCCGGAGCCAGTTTCCAGGCGCTGGTCACCAGCGGGAAGTTCCACGGCACGATCAGGCCGACCACGCCCACCGGCTCCAGCCGGGTGCGGGCGCTGAAGCCTGGCGCGGCGAGGGCCACGTTGAAATCCTTGCGGGCCTGCTGCTCGATCAGGTCGGCGTAGTAGGTGAAGGTGGCGACCGCGTCGTCCAGGTCCACTTCGGCTTCATGGCGCGGCTTGCCGTTGTTGCGCATTTGCAGGGCGATCAGTTCCTCGCGGCGCAGGCCCAGGTGCTCGGCAAAACCGCGCAGGTAGCCGGCGCGGGTGGCCACGTCGAGGTCTTTCCAGGCCGGCAGCGCCTTGCGCGCGGCGGCCACCGCCTCGTCCACCTGGGCGGCCGTGGCCGCCAGCAGTTCGGCAAAAGGCTCGCCCAGTGACGGGTCGAATACCTTGATGCAGTCGGCGCTGGCGCCATCCACCCAGCGGCCATCGATGTAATGAGTCATGTGCAGCTCCGGTTCAGGCCGTTTCGGCAGTGGTCAGCGACCTTTGCGCCGCTGGTTTGCGAAATACCCAGCGCGGGCCCTTGGGGCCATATACCGCGGCGGGCTCGGGGAAGATATTGATCAGGGCCAGGTACAGCACGGCTGCCAGGCCCAGGGTGATCGGCAGGCTGATATCGATGCCGCCTGCCAGCTCGCCCAGGCTGCCAACGAACTGCCCGGGCAGGTTGACGAAGCACAGCCCGATGATCGCGCTGGGGATCCAGGCGCCCATGCCGCGCCAGTTCCAGCCATGGTGGAACCAGTAGTGGCCACCACGCTCGCCACGGGTGAACACCTGCAGGTCATCGGCGTGGTAGAAGCCGCGACGGGTGATCAGGCCGAGGATCATGATCACCATCCACGGGCTGGTGCAGGTGATGATCAGCACGGCGAAGGTGGACACGCTCTGCACCAGGTTGAAGGTGAAGCGGCCAATGAAGATGAAGGCGATGGCAGCGACGCCGATCAGCAGGGTCGCCCCGGCGCGGCTGAGCAGGCGCGGGAACACGCTGGACATGTCCAGGCCGGTGCCATACAGCGCCGTGGTGCCGGTGGACATGCCGCCGATCACTGCGATCAGGCACACCGGCAGGAAGAACCAGGTCGGCGCCACGGCCAGCAGGCCGCCGACATAATTGTTCGCTTCGATGTACTGCGGCGCCTGGGTCGCCACCAGGGTCGCGGTGCACAGGCCGAACAGGAATGGGATCAGGGTGCCGACCTGCGCGGCGATCACCGCCAGCATGATCCGCGCCTTGGATGTTTCCTGCGGGATGTAGCGCGACCAGTCACCCAGGAAGGCACCGAAGGACACCGGGTTGCTCATGGCCAGCAGTGCCGAGCCGATGAAGGCCGCCCAGAAGCCCGGCTGGCCGAGGTTGACACTGCCGGCGAAGCCCGCATCGAAAGGCCCGGCAAAGGCCAGGATGCCAAGCAGGAACAGCAGGCTGGAGGCCCATACCGCGATCTTGTTGACCCACAGCATGAAGCGGAAGCCGTGGATGCAGACGATCAGCACCAGCACCGCGAACAGGCCGTAGGCCAGGCCCAGGGTCAGGTCGGTTTCCGGCAACCCCGCCAGGCGCTTGGCACCGCCCACCAGGGCGTCGCCGGAGCTCCACACCGACAGCGAGAAGAACGCCACCGCGGTCAGCAGCGACAGGAACGAGCCGACGATACGCCCGTGCACACCGAAGTGCGCCCCGGACGACACCGCGTTGTTGGTGCCATTAAGCGCGCCGAACAGGCCCATGGGCGAAAGGATCAGCGCACCGACCCCGACGCCGAGCAGGATCGCCCAGACCCCGGCCTGGAACGACAGGCCGAACAGCACCGGGAAACTGCCCAGCACCGCCGTGGCGAAGGTATTGGCGCCGCCGAAGATCAGGCGGAAAAGATCTAGTGGCGAGGCATCGCGTTGGTTATCGGGAATCTGCTCGACCCCGTTGGTTTCGATCCCGGAGGAATGGCTCATGATGGTGCTCCAGCGCCTGTCTTGATTGTTGTTGAGTGCGTTGGCAGTAACGGCAAGGCCGTCGAAAAGGGGCTCAGCTATCGCTCAGTGCCGACAGGTGCTCATGACAGGCCAGCCAGCGCCCGCCATGCAGGCGGAAGACGATGGTTTCCCGTTCCTGCAGGCGAAGCTCTTCGCCGCCGATGCGCAGGCGAGTGGCAACGTCATGCATGAAGATCGCCACGTCGCCCTGCAGGCTGACCTGGCCATTGCTCGACTGGCAGCCGAGCACGGCAAAGCCTTCGGCCTGCCACTCTGCCCACAGCTGCTCATAGGCGAGGCGTGACATCAGGGGCTGCGGGACGGTGTGGAACAGGAAGGTAGCGTCTTCGCTGAAGCAGGCGAAGTAGCGCTCGGCGTGGTTGCTGGCGAAAGCCTCGACCAGGGCGGCGGCGGCCTGCAGAACCTGGGTTTCGCGCGTAAGGATCGGATTCACGAGTGTGGCACTCACGGTTTTTGTAGTTGTCGTGAGGGATTCTGGCGAGGGGCCAGGGCCGGAAGAATCGCTGCGGGCAAATAATCAGTTCAGATTTTTCTAAACCTTTGATGGCCTCATCGCTGGCAAGACAGTTGCTCCCACAGGGTCCCTGTGGGAGCTGGCTTGCCAGCGATGAGGCCGGATCAGGCAACATCCTACTCCCAGCCCTCCAACCGCATCGTCGCCCGCACCAGCCTTTGCTCTTCCTGCTCGATCTCCCGCAGGTTGTCCCTGATGCTTCCCAGGTGCTCCCGCGCTGCCCGCTGTGCCTGCTCCGGCTGCTGTTCCATCACGGCGTGATACAGCCGCGCGTGCTGGCGGTCGATCTGGCGTTTCTGCGCCGGGCGGCAGTAGAGGTTGTTCACCGAGGCGAACACGGTACTGAGCATCAGGTCGTTGAGCCCCTGCAGCGTATGCACCAGCACCGGGTTGTGCGAGGCCTCGCTGATGGCGCGGTGGAAGGCGTGATCGAGACGGGCCTGCTCGCGGGCATCCTGCTCCTGGGCGCCGGACATTTCATCGAAGCGGCGCTTGATCAGCAGGCGATCGACATCCGTGGCACGCAACGCCGCCAGCCGCGCCGATTCGCCTTCCAGCAGCGCACGCACTTCCAGCAGGTCGAACAGGGTCCGCGGCTGCGAGGCGAACAGGTGCATCAACGGCGTGGTGTCATCGGCCCGGCTCAGGTCGGCGACATAGGAGCCACGCCCATGTTCGGTCTCGACGATTCCCCGCCCACGCAGGATCCGCAACCCCTCGCGCAGGGCCGAGCGCGAACAGCCCAGCTTGTCCACCAGGCGTCGCTCAGAGGGCAGCGCCTGCCCGACCTTGAGCACGCCATCGACGATCAGCTTCTCGATACGCTCGGCCACCTGGTCGGCGACCTGCCTCTTTGCGGGAGTGACATCGGTCATTGAAGAACGCTCATAACTGGTAGGACCAGTGCAAATCCTGCGATGAATTCTTTCCGGAGTCCAGGCCTGAAACCACTGATGTAGCTACCTTCCGGAAGAGACACTGGCAAAAACTGGTAGGACCAGCTGGCTTTCACATCGACGGGCAACACGCCGGGCGAGCAGTCTGGCAGGCGTTCAGCCAATAACAAGACCGGACGCCCCTGCCAATGAACATCCTTTACGACGAACGCGTGGATGGTGCCCTGCCCGCCGTGGACAAGCCCCGCCTGCTGGCGCAACTGCGCCAGGCCCTGCCCGACCTGGAGATCCTCCACCGCGCCGAAGACCTGCGCCCCTACGAGTGCGACGGCCTCTCCGCCTACCGCGTGGTGCCGCTGATGGTGGTACTGCCGGAGCGCCTGGAACAGGTGCAGACCCTGCTGCGCCTGTGCCACGCCAATCGGGTGCCGGTGGTGGCCCGTGGCGCCGGAACCGGCCTGTCCGGCGGCGCGCTGCCCCTGGAAAAGGGCATCCTGCTGGTGATGGCACGCTTCAACCGGATCATCGAGGTCAACCCGCAGGGCCGCTTCGCCCGGGTCCAGCCCGGGGTGCGCAACCTGGCGATTTCCCAGGCCGCCGCGCCCCACGGCCTGTACTACGCCCCCGATCCGTCCTCGCAGATCGCCTGCTCCATCGGTGGCAACGTGGCCGAGAACGCCGGCGGCGTGCATTGCCTCAAGTACGGTTTGACCGTGCATAACCTGCTGCGGGTCGACATCCTCACCGTCGAGGGCGAGCACCTGACCCTGGGCAGCGACGCCCTGGATTCGCCAGGCTTCGACCTGCTCGCGCTGTTCACCGGCTCCGAAGGCATGCTCGGCATCGTCACCGAAGTCACCGTCAAGCTGCTGCCCAGGCCGCAGGTGGCGCGGGTGCTGCTGGCCAGCTTCGATTCGGTGGAACAGGCCGGGCGCGCGGTGGCCGATATCATCGCCGCCGGGATCATTCCCGGTGGCCTGGAAATGATGGACAACCTGTCGATCCGCGCCGCCGAGGACTTCATTCACGCCGGCTACCCGGTGGACGCCGCAGCCATGCTTCTGTGCGAGCTGGATGGCGTCGAGGCCGACGTTCACGACGACTGCGCGCGGGTCGACGCGGTACTGCGCCAGGCCGGCGCCAGCGACGTGCGCCTGGCCCGCGACGAGGCCGAGCGCGTGCGCTTCTGGGCCGGGCGCAAGAACGCCTTCCCGGCGGTCGGGCGGATTTCCCCGGACTACTACTGCATGGACGGCACCATTCCGCGCCGCGAATTGCCGGCGGTGCTGCGCGGCATCGAAACGCTGTCGCAGGCGTTCGGCCTGCGGGTAGCCAACGTCTTCCATGCCGGCGACGGCAACATGCACCCGCTGATCCTCTTCGATGCCAACCAGCCGGGTGAACTGGAGCGCGCCGAAGCCCTCGGGGCGAAGATCCTCGAACTGTGCGTGGCGGTCGGCGGCAGCATCACCGGCGAACACGGCGTCGGCCGGGAAAAGATCAACGCCATGTGCGCCCAGTTCAGCAGCGACGAAATCACCCTGTTCCACGCGGTCAAGCAGGCCTTCGATCCCCTGGGCCTGCTCAATCCCGGCAAGAACATCCCGACCCTGCACCGTTGCGCCGAATTCGGCTCGATGCATGTCCACCAGGGGAAGCTGCCCTTTCCCGAACTGGAGCGCTTTTGATGAACCTCGATCACGACAACAGCGCGGCCCTGCTGGAACAGGTCGCGCAGGCCCTGAACGACGGCGTCGCCCTGCGAATCCAGGGTGGCGACACCAAGGCCCTGCTCGGACGTCGCACCCGTGGCGAACGGCTCGACACCCGCAGCCACCGCGGCATCGTCAGCTACGACCCCACCGAGCTGGTGCTGAGCGCCCGTGCCGGCACGCCGCTGGCGGAAATCGAGGCGGCGTTGCAGGCCAAGGGGCAGATGCTGCCGTTCGAGCCCCCGCATTTCGGCGCCGGCGCCACCCTTGGCGGCACCATCGCCAGCGGCCTGTCGGGGCCGCGCCGACCCTGGTCGGGCGCGGCGCGCGACCATGTACTCGGCACCCGCCTGATCACCGGCCACGGCAAGCTGCTGCGCTTCGGCGGCGAAGTCATGAAGAACGTCGCCGGCTATGACCTGTCGCGCCTGATGGCGGGCAGCTTCGGCTGCCTCGGGCTGCTCACCGAAGTATCGATCAAGGTGCTGCCCAAGCCACGCGCCTGCGTCAGCCTCAGGCTGGAGATGGACGCTGGCGAAGCGCTGGAGGAACTGGCCCAGTGGGGCCAGCAACCTGTGCCGATCAGCGCCGCCTGCCACGACGGCAACTACCTGCACCTGCGCCTGGAAGGTGGCGAGGGCTCGGTGAAATCCGCCTGCCAGCGCCTCGGGGGCGAGCACATCGACAGCGCTTACTGGACACAACTGCGCGAGCGACAACTGCCGTTCTTCGCCAGCACCCGGCCGCTCTGGCGCCTGTCCCTGCCCAACGCCACGTCCTTGCTCGACCTGCCTGGCGAGCAATTGCTGGACTGGGCCGGGGCACAGCGCTGGCTGCTTTCGGACGCGCCCGCCGAGGACATCCGTGGGCGGGTGAGTGCCGCCGGCGGCCATGCGACCCGCTACGGCCCTGACGAAACGCCGTTCCAGCCCTTGCCCGCGCTGCTGTTGCGCTATCACCAGAACCTGAAGAAGCAGCTCGACCCCCGGGGGATCTTCAACCCTGGCCGACTCTATGCGGAGGTCTGAAACGCCATGCAAACCCAACTGAGCGAACACGCCAGGCAACTGCCCCGGGCCGCCGAGGCCGAACGTATCCTGCGTTCCTGCGTGCATTGCGGTTTCTGCACCGCCACCTGCCCGACCTACCAGTTGCTGGGCGACGAACTCGATGGCCCGCGCGGGCGCATCTACCTGATCAAGCAGGTGCTGGAAGGCCAGGACGTCACCCGCAGTACCCGGGACCACCTGGACCGCTGCCTGTCCTGCCGTAACTGCGAAACCACCTGCCCGTCCGGCGTCGAATACCACAACCTGCTGGATATCGGCCGCGCGGTGGTCGAGGAACAGGTGCCGCGCGGGCTTGGCGAACGCCTGCTGCGCCACGGGCTGCGCACGCTGGTGCCCAACCCCGTGGTGTTCAAGGCGCTGGCCCGCACCGGCCAGGTGTTCCGTCCGTTGCTGCCGGAGCACCTGCAGGCCAAGTTGCCCCGCCACCCCGTGCCGGCCAAGGCGCGACCGGCCAACCAGCATCCGCGCAAGGTGCTGATGCTGGAAGGGTGCGTGCAGCCATCGCTGTCGCCCAACACCAATGCGGCCGCCGCACGGGTGCTGGATCGCCTCGGCATCAGCGTGGTCGCGGCACGGGAGGCTGGCTGCTGCGGTGCCATCGACTACCACCTCAATGCCCAGGAACAAGGCTTGCAGCGGGCACGGCGGAACATCGACGCCTGGTGGCCGGCGATCGAGGCCGGAGCCGAGGCCATCGTCCAGACCGCCAGTGGTTGCGGCGCCTTCGTCCGCGACTATGGGCACCTGCTGGAACAGGATCCGGCCTATGCCGCCAAGGCGGCACGGGTCAGCGCGCTGAGCCGCGACCTGGCCCAGGTACTGGGTGCCGAGCCACTGGAACGCCTGGGGATTCATGCCGAACGGCGCCTGGCCGTTCACTGCCCCTGCACCCTGCAACATGCGTTGAAACTGGGTGGTGCGGTAGAGGCGATCCTCCAGCGCCTGGGTTTCAGCCTCACTGCCGTGAGCGACGGGCATCTGTGTTGCGGCTCGGCGGGCACCTATTCGCTGACCCAGCCGGAACTGTCGCGGCGCTTGCGCGATAACCGCCTGAACGCGCTGGAAGCCGGCAATCCGGAAGTCATCGTCACCGCCAACATCGGTTGCCAGACCCACCTCGACGGGGCCGGGCGCACGCCGGTGCGGCATTGGATCGAGCTGGTGGAAGAAGCACTGGCATAAGCGATATGCGGCCCCTGTGGGAGCGGCGGTTCGGCGGTCCGATTTACCCGCGATGACATCGGTGAATTCACCATCGTAATCGCGGGTAAACCCGCTCCCACAGGGTCCGCGTATCGCTGTCGAACGTCATTAAAAGGAGAACTCTCATGCAGCAAAAAGCAGTCCTGGAAAACACCGACGTCGCCCGTCTCCTCGCCGCTGCCCGCGACGAGGCCCGGCGCAACGCGTGGAACGTCACCATCGCCATCGTCGACGACGGCGGCCATCTCCTGGCCCTGGAACGCCTCGATGGCTGCGCACCGATCAGCGCCTATATCGCCACCGAAAAAGCCCGCTCGGCCGCACTGGGCCGGCGCGAAACCAAGGGTTACGAGGAGATGGTCAACAACGGCCGCACCGCTTTCGTCAGCGCACCGCTGCTGACCTCGCTCGAAGGCGGCGTGCCGGTGCTGGTCCAGGGCCAGGTGGTCGGCGCCGTAGGCGTGTCCGGGGTGAAGGCGGACCAGGATGCACAGGTGGCGGCGGCAGGCGTCGCCGGGCTTTGAACCGAACATTTACCAAGGAGTACTGGCCGTGACCCAGCGTATTGTCAGCCACCGGTTGCAGGTGGCGGAAAACCTCAAGCGATTCATCGATGACGAAGTCTTGCCGGGCACCCCTGTGGAGCCGGCACGCTTCTGGGCCGGCTTCGCCCAGTTGGTCCACGACCTGGCACCGAAGAACCGCGCCCTGCTGGCCGAACGGGACCGCCTCCAGGCGTTGCTGGACACCTGGCACCGCGAACACCCGGGCCCGGTCACGGACCTACCGGGCTACCAGGCGTTTCTCGAAGACATCGGCTACCTGGTGGCGCAACCTGCCAACGTGAAGGTCACCACCACCCAGGTCGACCACGAAATCACCGCCCAGGCCGGGCCGCAACTGGTGGTTCCGGTGATGAACGCGCGCTACGCCCTGAACGCGGCCAATGCGCGCTGGGGATCGTTGTACGACGCGCTGTATGGCACCGACATGATCGACGAGGCGGACGGCGCGCAGAAAAGCGGCGGCTACAACCCGACCCGCGGCGCCAGGGTAGTGGCCTGGGCCAAGGCGTTTCTCGACCAGGTATTTACCCTTGAAGACGCGTCCCACGCCGATGCGGTGGCCTATCGCGTGGTTGCAGGAAAGTTGCAGGTTGCCCTTGCCGATGGCCGGGAGTCGGCGCTGAAAAACCCTGCGCAATTTGCCGGCCATCAAGGCACCGCCGAGGCCCCGGACGCGGTCCTCCTGCAAAACCATGCCCTGCATATCGAATTGCAGATCGACCGCACCAGCCCCATCGGCGCGACCGACCCGGCCGGGCTCAAGGACCTGCTGGTGGAATCGGCGATCACCACCATCATGGACTGCGAAGATTCGGCGGCTGCCGTAGATGCCGAGGACAAGGTGCTGGTCTATCGCAACTGGCTGGGCCTGATGAAAGGCGACCTGAGCGAAGCGGTAAGCAAGGGCGGCAAGACCTTCTCGCGCACGCTCAACCCGGACCGCCGCTACCACGGGCGGGACGGCAAGGAGCTGGTCCTGCCCGGACGTTCGCTGCTGTTCGTGCGCAATGTCGGCCACCTGATGAGCAATCCGGCGATCCTCGACCAGGACGGCGTGGAAATCCCCGAGGGTATCCTCGATGCGGTGGTCACCAGCCTCGCCGCCCTGCACGACCTCCAGCGCAAGGGCAACTCGCGCACCGGCAGCGTCTATATCGTCAAGCCGAAGATGCACGGGCCGCAGGAAGTGGCCTTTGCCAACGAGCTGTTCGGCCGCGTCGAAGACCTGCTCGGCCTGCCGCGCCATACCCTGAAGATGGGCATCATGGACGAGGAACGGCGCACCAGCGTCAACCTCAAGGCCTGCATCGCCGAGGCGGCGCAGCGGGTGGTGTTCATCAACACCGGCTTCCTCGACCGCACCGGCGACGAGATGCACAGCGCCATGCAGGCCGGCGCCATGCTGCGCAAGGGCGATATGAAAGGCAGCGCCTGGATCCAGGCCTACGAGCGCAGCAACGTGCTGGTCGGCCTGGCCTGCGGCTTGCGCGGACGGGCGCAGATCGGCAAGGGCATGTGGGCCATGCCGGACCTGATGGCGGCGATGTTCGAACAGAAGATCGCCCATCCGCAGGCCGGCGCCAACACCGCCTGGGTGCCCTCGCCCACCGCCGCCACCCTGCATGCCCTGCACTACCACCAGGTGAATGTGCAGCAGGTCCAGGCCGGGCTCGAAGCCATCGATGCCGATGCCGAGCGCACGGCGTTGCTGCACGGCCTGCTGAGCGTTCCGGTCAGCCCGTCGCGGGACTGGAGCGCCACGGATATCCAGGCGGAACTGGACAACAATTGCCAGGGCATCCTCGGCTACGTGGTGCGCTGGGTGGAACAGGGCGTGGGTTGCTCCAAGGTGCCGGATATCCATGATGTCGGTTTGATGGAAGACCGCGCGACCCTGCGCATCTCGGCGCAGCACATCGCCAACTGGCTGCACCACGGCGTGGTCGATGCCGCCCATGTGCGCAACACCCTGGAGCGCATGGCGGCGGTGGTTGACGGGCAGAATGCCGGCGACCCGGCGTACCGGCCGATGGCGCCGGGGTTCGACACCTCCCACGCATTCCGGGCGGCCTGCGATCTTGTGTTCAAGGGCGTGGAGCAGCCGAGCGGCTATACCGAGCCGTTGTTGCATGCCTGGCGGCGGCGGTTCAAGGAGGACGTCAGCAGGTAATCAAAGGGTAAGGCTGATGGCCCTATCGCTGGCAAGCCAGCTCCCACAGGGTTCGCGGCGCACGCCTGTGGGAGCTGGCTTGCCAGCGATAGGGCCAGTGGTGTCATCACAAATGCCCGCTACTGCTGACGATCCGCAATGACAACGCCTCGTACGGATCCAGGTTGATCAGCAGGCGCCCGTCCTCGTGCAGGTCGCCTTCCAGCGTTTCGCCCAGCATGTCCACCACCGGCCCCGGGGTGAAGCCTTCCAGGACGATCTCCTCGGAGATCACCTCGCTACCGAAGTTCAGCGCCGTCAGTTGCGTGCCCTTCCCGGCCGGCAATTCATGGACCATGACCAGCAACCCCGAATGCTGTACCTCGGGCACCAGCACCTGGCGACTGCTGGCAATGCCATAGGCCTGGCGCACCGCCAGGACTTTCTTTACCCGGCTGGCAAAAGAGTCGGGCTGCTGCAATTGGCTGGACAAACTGCCATACAGCGAGCGCGCCCGGGGCATGCCGCGCAGCGATTCATCGGCCTGCGGCGCCAGGTCCACCAGGTCGTAGCCGCCGCGGTGGATCCAGCGGGTGTCGCCATCGGCCATGCGCTCGGCGACCTGCCCGGCTTCCAGCGGCAAGGCGCCGATCAGGTCCCAGCCCGACAACGCCACTACCCCAGGCTGCATGGCGTTGTAGATCACCAGCAACAGGTGGATCTTTTGGATCAGCGCCAGTTGCTCGGCACTGATCAGGCTCAGGTCACGGATCCCCAGCGCTGCGGTAATGATGCTCACCGTGGTGCAGGACACCCCATTGGTCACGAAGCGCAGGTTGTACGGGGCATGCTCGCCCGACAGCCGCTCGTACATTTCCTCGCGGATATGCTCGCGCAGGATGCTGCCGGGGAAGGTCTGGCCCTTGTAGAGGAACATGTCGTTGGCGTGCAGGGTCCAGAAATGCACCAGTTCGATGGTCAGTTCGTCGTGGTTCTGCAGGGCGTGGATCAGCGAGGCGGGATCGATGCCGAAGCGGTGCATTTCGCCGAGCATCAGGCGCAGGAAGCTGGTGTCGCCGGTGAGCAGCGCGTGCTGGTAGGCCGGACGGGTAACGAAGTCGTAGGACAGGTCGGCGCCGCCCTTGGACATCTGGGCGATGTCATCGAGGGTCAGGTTGAGTTCCTGGAAGCTGAAGGCACCGGCCTTGCGGATCATGCCGCCGAGGATCTGGTTGCCGGTCAGCGACAGCGGGTGGCTTTCCGACCAGGCGGTGTCGTTGGGACGCATTTCCACGCCGAGGAAGCCGTTGGCGTCCAGGCGCAGGCCGCGGGCACCGAGGCAGTCGATGGCATGCAGGGCATCGCCGATGATCAGTTGCTGGGCGGCGAAGGTCGGGTCAAGCCAGTTCAGCGACGGCTGGCCTTCCTTGAAGTAATGCAGGTAGACCCAGCGCCGGGTCTTACCGTCGGCGCCGGTGACCGCCGGGGTGGCGCTCCAGTCGGTTTCCTTGACCCCGGGCTCGAAGAAGATCACCCGCTGCAACTGGCCGACGATGTAGTGCCGCTGCTTGAGTTCATCGCACTGGGCCGGGCTGAGGTTGACCGCATCGCGCCCCGGCGGCACGTCCGGCAGCAGGCCCCAGTCTTCCTCGCGGATCTCGACCATGTGGTAGATGCCCGGGTATTCCTCATGGCCCAGTTCCGCCAGGCGGAAATCGGCGCCCTTGCCGGTGTGGGAAGGAATCAGGTCATCGATGGTCACGGCGTTGTGCGCCGCCGCCATGCGGCTCAGGTGCACCAGTTGCTCCTCGCTGCCATAGAGCGGGTCGATATCGAAACTGATGCGGTCGAAGTTGCCGTCGACACTGGGGGTGAACTCACGGCCGCTGATACCGCCCGAGCGCTTGATCGGGCCGGTATGCATGCCCTGCACGCCCAGTTCGGACAGGGCTTTCCACAGGCTGTCGGCGCCGAGGGCGTCGAGCACGCTGGCGTCCTCGGGGGCGATGATCGAGTCGGGGTAGACCGTCAGCCACACCGAGGCGATCTCGATGGCCCGCCGCGGCCGCGCCTCGGCGTAGGGGTTCATCCACAGCCGGGACTGCCCGGCATAGCTGCGCGCCCGGTCCCGGGCCGCCTTGAGCATGGATTGCGCCACCAGCCATTCCACATAGTCGCGGTTTGCAGCCGTCATTACCGCCTCCTCAGCAGCAGGGTCGTTGCTAACTCTGACGGTACGGCGGCGCAAACGTTCTGATGGAAGCGACGCGGCGCCATGGAGCCTCAGCCAGCCAGGCGATCGAGCCCGGCGCGCAGGTCGCGCTTGAGGTCTTCCATGCCTTCCAGGCCGATCTGCAACCTCAGCGCCAACCCGCCCGGGGCCCAATGGGTGGCGGTGCGGTAGCCGCTGCAGTCGAAGGGAATGACCAGGCTCTCGAACCCGCCCCAGGAATAACCCATGCCGAAGATTTCCAGGTGATCGAGCATATGGGCCAGGTTGCGCTTGCTGTAGCCGGGCTTGAGGATCACCGAGAACAACCCGGTGGAGCCGGTGAAATCACGCTTCCAGATCTCATGCCCCGGGCATTCCGGGAAGGCCGGATGCAGCACCGTGGCAACCTCGGCCTGCGCGGCCATCCAGTGGGCCATTTCCAGCCCGCGGCGCTGCGCTTCTTCAAGGCGCAGGTGCAGGGTGCGCAGGCCGCGCAAGGCCAGGAAGCAATCCTCGGCCCCTGGCAGCATGGCCATGGCGTCGTAGGTCTTGCGCAGCGCCGGCCAGGTTTCGGCATTGGCCGTGACCAGCCCCATCAGCAGGTCGGAGTGCCCGCCCAGGTACTTGGTCCCCGCCTCCACCGCCAGGTCGCAGCCGTGTTCATGGGCACGGAAGAACACCGGCGTGGCCCAGGTATTGTCGATGATGGTCTTGATCCCGCGCGCCCTGGCCACGGCGGTGATGGCCGGTACGTCCTGGACTTCGAAGGTCTGCGAGCCGGGGGATTCGAGGAAGATGGTCGAGGTGTTGGGTTTGAGCAACGCAACGATACCGGCGCCGACCAGCGGATCGTAGTAGGTCACCTCGACGCCGAATTTCCTGACCAGGTTGTCGCAGAGCATGCGGGTCGGCTGGTAGGTGGAGTCGGGCATCAGCAGGTGGTCGCCGCTTTTCAGCGTGGTGAACAGTGCCAGGGCCAGGGCGCCAAGCCCGGACGGCGACATTACCGTGCCTGCCGCACCGGACAGTGCGCTCCAGGCATTTTCCAGCGCCTCGATGGTCGGCGTGCCCTTGGTCCCGTAGGTGTAGCGGCCGCGGTTCGCCTCGAGGTCGGCCAGGGTCTTGAACACCACGGTGGAGCCGCGGAACACCGGCATGTTGACGAAGCCGTGTTGCATGTCGTGGTCACGGCCCAGGCGGGTCAGTTGCGTGGCGAGGGAAAAGGCGTCGTTGGAATCGGTCATCAGCGGCTCATGGTCATTCAACCCGGGACATGCCGCCATGCGCACATGGCGGCGGTTGCCCTACTGATACCCCATCCGGCGCGACAAATCGACAGGCAGGCGCGAAAGCCTTCACAGCCGGAAGCGTTGCACCTGGTCGTTCAAGACCTCGCCCAGCCCGGCCATCTCGACACTGGCCGCGCTGACCTGCCCGCTTGCGGCATGGGCCTGGTCGGCGATGTTGCGTACGCTGAGCACGCTGCGGTTGATTTCCTCGGCGACCGCGCCCTGCTGCTCGGCCGCCGTGGCGATCTGCTGGGTCATGCCCTGGATGCCGCTCATGCGAATGGTAATCCTGCCCAGCGCCTGGCCGGCGTCACGCGCCAGCCTGACGCTTTCGCCGGTCAGGTCGCGGCTGGCCTCCATGCGTTGCACCGCCTGATGGGTGCCCTGCTGCAGGGCGGCGATCAGCACTTCGATGTCTTCGGTCGATTGCTGGGTGCGCTGGGCAAGGCCGCGGACTTCATCGGCGACCACCGCGAAACCGCGCCCTGCTTCGCCGGCCCGGGCCGCCTCGATCGCTGCGTTCAGGGCCAGCAGGTTGGTTTGCTCGGCCACCGCCTTGATCACATCGAGCATGCCGCCAATCCGGCTGCTCTCCCGCGCCAGGCTGCCGACCGCTTCACCGGTCAGTTCCACTTCCCTGGCCAGGGATTCGATCTGCACCACCGCACCGGCAACCACCTGTGCACCGCTGGTGGCCTCCTCTGCCGCCTGGTCTACGCTGCGCGCCGTTTCCACGGCGTTGCGCGCCACGTCCTGGATCGAGGTGGTCATTTCGTGCATGGCCGTGGCCACCTGTTCGGTTTCCAGCTTCTGCTCGTTGGCGCTGGCGGCGGTCTGCCGGGTAATCGCCGCCAGTTCCCCGGTGGCGCTGCCGATACGCGATGCCCCCTCGCCGATGTGCCCGATCAGCCCCCTCAGGCTATCGGTCATGCGCTGCAGGGCCGTTTGCAACTGGCCGATTTCATCCGTGCGCTGCACCAGCGCCTGGTGGCTCAGGTCGCCACTGGCGATGCGCTGCACATTGTGCAAAGCGCTGCGCAGGGGCGGCACGATCTGCCGGGTAATGAGCAATGCCCCCAGCACGCCGAAGACCAGCGCCAGGACCAGGCCACTGGTCAGCGTCCACGCCGCCTCGCGGGTATCCTCCTCGCGCAGTTGCATCTGGTGGTCGTAGAGTTCCTGGCTGATGCGCACCAGCGCATCGCCGTCATTCTGTACTTGCTGGGTTATGGCGCTGGCCTGGGCCAGGGCCGATTGATGACTGTCCAGCGACTGCCGGTAGGTGCGCATGGCGCGTTCAAGTTCGTTGAAAAGCGTGGCATCCGTGTTTCCCAGGACTTCGCGTACCGGGGCCAGGCTGGCGAGCGCCGCATCGATGGCGCCGGTTGCCGCGGAGTACTGCTTGGGATTGGCGCCGTAGGTGTAGGCGCGGGTCTCGAAACGTGCATAGAGGAACTGCATCTGCACGTCCTTGATCGCCTTGTACAGTTCGAGGCGGCGTTCGCTGGAGTAGCCTTCGCCCGCCAGGAACGCATCCAGCTGGTCCAGGCCTTTCAAGGCCTGGTCGCCGCTGAGGCGCCGGGTGGCCCGCGCCTCCTCTATCTGCCGGTAGGCCTTTTCCAGCTCACCGATGTTTGCCTGGTAAGCGGCAAGGTGCCGGGCCATTTCCTCGATTCGCTGCCTGTTCTGCTCCTGGGTGAAAAAATCACCCAGTGCTTCCAGGTTGCTGGCGACCTGCCGGATCTTCTCCTTCAGCTCGTTGGCCGCTTGCCCGCCTCCTTCGCTCTCGACGAACGCGCTGCGCTCCTGGCGCAATTTCGAGAAATCGTCCATCAGCCGATTCACGGCGCTCATCCGGTCCATGCGATAGGAAAGGCTGTCGATCGCATGCCGGCCGGCGCCGAAGATCAGCACGCTCATCAGGCATAACAGACCGAAGCCGATCATCAGCTTCCGGGCGACTGGGAGGTTGGCAAGCCAGCTGAACATATCCGTGCGTCCTTGAACGATCCGCTACCAGATCGCAATGTCGTAGGTGAGGTAGATCCGGTTGCTGTCGCGACCGCGGGAATAGTCGGAGCGGTACACGTAGTTGCGCGCCTTGACGCCCAGGCCCTTGAAGGTACCCGACTGCACCACGTAGGCCAGTTCCATGTCGCGCTCCCATTCCTGGCGGCTGGCGCTGCCGGAATGGTCGTTGTCACCGCTGAGGTAGCGGGCCATGAAGGTCAGGCCGGGGATCCCGGCGGCAGCGAAGTTGTAGGCGTAGCTGGCCATCCAGGTCTTTTCGTCTTCCTCGATGAACTTGCCGATACCCACGTTACTGAAGGAATACACGGTGGCGCCGCTGATATATGGCAGGCCGGCGTCACCCTGGAGCACCTGGTAGCCGGCCCCGACTGTGTGCCCGGAGTGGGCGTAGGACAACTGCCCGCTAAGCATGTCGTTGTCGATCTTGCCGCCATGGGCTGCGCCGCTGTCCTGGCTCTTGAAGTAGCGCAGGTCGCTGGTCAGCACGCCGCCGGCCAGCGGCAGGTCGTGCTGGATACCGGCGAAGTCCTGGCGATAGAAGTTCTGCAGCTCGCCGTGGAAATAGCTCAGGCGCAGTTGCTTGCTGAAGGCGTAGTCGGCACCGGCGTAGTTGAAATCGCCGGAGGCGCCGCCGCTGTAGCCATCGAGGAACAGGCCGACACTGTCGGTGGAATCACGCAGCTTGAAGCGGCCCAGGTGGCCGGCGGTCAGGGTCAGGCCGGCGATGTCCTTGCTCACCAGTTCGGTGCCCTGGTAGGTCTGCGGCAACAACCTGGCGTCGTTGTAGACCAGCAACGGGTTCTTCGGCAACTGGGTGCCGTGGCGCAGCACCGTCTGGCCGAGGCGGACCTTGGCCGTCGCCCCGGCACTGGCGAATTCGTCGGCCGCGCGGCCATCGTCATGCACCGGCAGCAGGCCGGTGCCGCTGCGGCCCTTGCCCGAGTCGAGGCGCACACCGACCAGGCCCAGGGCATCGACCCCGAAGCCCAAGGTGCCCTGGGTGAACCCGGACTGGTAATCGAGCAGGAAGCCCTGGGCCCACTCGACCCGCTCGCTTTTGGCGGTGGCCGCGGCGCGGGCGCTCATGCCCTGCTCGTCACGGAAGTTTTCGTTGAAATAGACATTGCGCAATTGCAGCTTGAGCTTGCTATCTTCGATGAAGCCTGCGGCGCCGACACCAGGCAGGTAGCAGAAACACAGGCCGCAGGCGGCCGCACGACTGTAGATACGGGTCATGATGAAAACTCGGTTTATTTTTATTGGGTGTTTTCAGACGAAGAACGAAATGGCGCCGGTAAGCACGGCCAGTACAGTGATCACCAGGGAGGTCAGCACCGCCCATTTCACCGTGGCCTTCTGGAAATCGCCGATATCGCGATCGACCATGCCCACCAGCAGCAGGGTCGAGGCCACCAGCGGGCTCATCAAGTGCACCGGCTGGCCGAGCACCGAGGCGCGGGCGATTTCGATCGGGTCGATACCGTAGGCCGCGGCAGCGTTGGCCAGGATCGGTACCACGCCGAAGTAGTAGGCGTCGTTGGACAGCACGAAGGTCAGCGGCATGCTGGTCAGCGCCACCACCAGCGGGAACCAGTGGCCCCAGGCGTCCGGAATCCAGGCAACCAGGGTCTGGGCCAGGGCATCGACCATCTTGGTGCCCGAGAAGATCCCGGCGAAGATACCGGCGGCGAACACCAGCAGGACCACGGTCATGGCGTTGCCGGAATGGGCAAGGATCCGCTCTTTCTGCAGTTCCAGCTGCGGGTAGTTGATCATCAGGGCCGCAACGAAGCCGATCATGAACAGGATCGCCGCGTGCATCAGGCCCATCACCAGGGCGACCATCACCACGATCACCAGCAGCAGGTTGACGTAGGCCAGGCGCGGGCGCTTGTAAGGGGTATCTTCGAGGATCGCCTTGATGTAGCAGTTGCCGCCGCCGGACTCGAGCTTGATGTTGCCGATGCGCTTGCGCTCCACCCGGCCCAGCAGGAAGGCGGTGAAGACCACCCACGCCGCACCGCCGATCATGGTCGGCAGCATCGGGATGAAGTACTCGGTGGCGTCCAGGCCCAGGGCTGCGATCGCCCGGGTCGCCGGCCCCCCCCAAGGGCTCATGCCGCTCATGATGCTCAGCGAGAGCATGGAAATGGTCGCCAGGATCATCGGGTTCATGCCGATGCGCTTGTACAGCGGCAGCATCGCCGCACAGGTGATCATGTAGGTGGTGGTGCCGTCACCGTCCAGGGCCACCAGCAGCGACAGCAGCGCGGTACCGATGGCGATCTTGATCGGGTCGCCGTTGACCCGCTTGAGGATCTTGCGGATCAGCGGATCGAACAGGCCGGCATCGATCATCAGGCCGAAGAACAGGATGGCGAAGAGCAGCAGCGCGGCGGACGGCGCGACCATCTTCAGGCCGTCGAGCATCATCTTGCCCAGGTCCGGGGCGAAGCCGCCGATCAGGGCGAAGACGATCGGTACCACCGTCAGGGCAACGATCGGGGAAAGACGTTTACTCATGATCAGGTAGGTAAAGGTCACCACCATGATCAAACCAAGCAATGCGAGCATAGGATTCACTCTTGTTTTTATTGTGAAGGCAGCCGTATCCGCTACCCGGCAGTATGACTGCCGGACAGGGATGTCGGAGTGTTGTATCGGGGTAACGCGGTATGGATCAGCTGTGGCGCTGGGGCTGCTCGGCAGTCCAGGTCACCGACTGCTCGCCGGGTTCGGCGACAGGCGCCTGGTGCCCCTCCTCCAAGGCACGCATCAGCACCTCGCGGTCACAGGCCTTTTCCGACAGCGACATGACCACGGTGGCAACCGCGTTGCTGGCCAGGCTGGTCAGGGCGCGGGCCTCGGACATGAAGCGGTCGATGCCGATCAGCAGGGCCAGGCCGGCGAGCGGGATGTCGTGGATGACAGTCAGGGTCGAAGCCAGCGCGACGAAGCCGCTGCCGGTGACCCCTGCCGCGCCCTTGGACGACAGCAGCATGATCGCCAGCATGGTCAGGGTCTGGCCCAGGCCCAGTTCGATATTGCAGGCCTGGGCGATGAACACCGCGGCCAGCGACAGGTAGATCGCCGTGCCATCGAGGTTGAAGGAGTAGCCGGTCGGCAGCACCAGCCCGACCACGCCCTTGCGGCAGCCCAGGCCTTCGAGCTTCTCGATCATCCGCGGCAGCACCGGCTCGGTGGACGAGGTGCCAAGGACCACGAGGAACTCTTCGCGGAAGTAGCGCAGCAGCTTCCACAGGCTGAAGCCATGGAAGCGACACACTGCGCCCAGCACCACGATGACGAAGAAGGCACAGGCGATGTACAGGGTCATCACCAGCTTGGCCAGCGAGCCCAGCGAGGTGATGCCGTACTGGCCGACGGTGAACGCCAGCGCGCCGAAGGCACCGACCGGAGCGAAGCGCATCAGGTAGCCGAAGATGCGGAACACCATCTGCGAAACCGCTTCCAGCACATCCAGCACCGGCCGGCCGCGCTCGCCCATGGCAGACAGGGCGAAACCGCAGAGCACGGCGATGAACAGCACCGGCAGCACCTCGCCCTTGTTGAAGGCGCCGACGAAGGTCTCGGGGATGATGTGCATGAAGAAGTCCACCACGCCCAGCTTCGCCGCTGAATCGGTGTACTGGCTAAGGCCCGCCATGCTCAGGGTGGACGGGTCGATGTTCATGCCCACGCCGGGCTTGAACAGATGGACCGCGGCCAGGCCGATGGCCAGGCTGATCACCGTCAGCACCAGGAACAGCAGCAGGGTCTTGCTCATCAGGCGGCCCAGGCTGCTCTTGTCGGTCATCCCGGCGATACCGGTGACGATGGTGCAGAACACCACGGGGGCGATCATCATCTTGATCAGCTTGATGAAGGCGTCACCCAGGGGTTTCAGGGCGATTGCCTGCTGCCCCCAGATATGGCCGACCAGGACGCCGAGCAGGACGGCGCAGATGATCTGGAAGTACAGCGATTTTGCGAGTTTCATGAGGCATCACCCATTCTTGAATTTGTGCGGATGCGCTGTTGTGACTGTTTGCTACAAGTATCAGCCGGCAAGTCGTCGCGAGGCAGGTGCGTAGACGAAACCGGAGAACAATCGTCGGGCGGTACGTACCACGGAGGCCTGGATGGTCTTGCCGTCCGGACCGCTGCGCGACAGTGCGATATCGATGCCGCCACCCGGATGTTCCAGGCGCACCTCGGTCAGTTCCGCGGCGCTGTCGCCGAGCATGTCCATGGTCACCGTGCCCGGGCTGACGCAGGCAGTCGCCAGCCCGATGGCACCGGTGATCGCCAATGCACGATGACAGTTGTGGGGCATGAAGTAGCGCACCTGCAGCGTGCCGTCCTGGCGCGGTGGCGAAATCAGTACCGGCTTGGGAATGACCATATTGCTGACATCGCCCAGGCCCATCGCCCGGCCCGCCTTGAGCCGCAGCGCTTCCAGGCGCTCGAGCAAGGCAGTGTTGGCGTCCAGGTCTGCCGGGGTTTCCGAGCCGGTGACACCCAGTTGGGTGGCATCGACGATCATCATCGGCATGGCCATGTCGATGCAGGTCACCGGAACGCCATCGATCACGTCGCGCGGCTTGCCGGTCGGGAACAGCTTGCCGGTCTTGCTGCCGACCGCATCGAGGAAGGTCAGGTGGATCGGCGCGGCGGTGCCCGGCACGCCATCGATGGCGGTACGGCCCTCGTAGCGAACGATGCCGCCCGGGGTTTCCACCAGCGAATTGACGAAGGTACCGGTGTTCAGGTTACGGATGCGCACCAGCGTTCGTCCTTCCTGGCCCTTGACCAGGCCCTGCTCGATGGCGAAGGGCCCGACCGCGCAGAGCATGTTGCCGCAGTTCGGAGCCGTATCGACCCGACGCTGTGCCACCATGACCTGGACGAACAGGTAATCGACGTCGGCATCGGCATGCAGCGACGGGCTGACGATCGCGACCTTGCTGGTCTGCGGGCTACCGCCGCCGATCCCGTCGATTTCCAGCTCGTGGCCCGAGCCCATCAGGTTGAGCAGGACTTCGTCGCGCTCAACCACGTTCGCCGGCAGATCCCAGGCATGGAAGATCGGGCCTTTCGAGGTACCGCCGCGCATGAGCACACAAGGAATACGTTGCATGACTACTGACTCTCGTTTATCAATCGACACAATTGATGCTGTGCGAACAAGAGTGACAGGCTTGGATAGATCAATCCAATGCAAAGATCGTCCGGATTATTGCACTTCAAACATTAATCACAGGTACCTCGAACAAGGCCCTTCTCGATGGAATACGAGCTTCAAGATCTGAGATCTTTCGTCAAAATCGCCGAACTTGGCAGCTTCCACGAGGCTGCGGAAGCATTGCACCTGTCGCAGCCGGCCCTAAGCCGGCGTATCAAGAAACTGGAGGAAGGCCTGGGCACGCCCCTGCTCGAACGCACCACCCGTCGGGTCGGGCTGACCAGCGTCGGACGTGACTTCCTGCCCAAGGCCCGGCGCCTGCTCGACGACTTCGAAGACTCGATCCTCAGCATCCGCGAACTGGCCGAGCGCCAGAGCGGCCAGGTCACCCTGGCCTGCATTCCGACCGCGGCCTTCTATTTCCTGCCGTCGGTGATCGGCCAATATAACGAGCAATACCCGAAGATTCGTATCCGCCTGCTCGACCTCAGTGCCAACGACGGGCTGGAGGCGGTACTGCGCGGCGAAGCGGACTTCGGCATCAACATGATGAGCGGCCAGCACGCCGACATCGAATTCGTACCGCTGGTGGAGGAGAAGTTCGTCCTGGCCTGCCGTCGCGACCACGAACTGGCCGAGCGCAAGGCCCTGACCTGGTCGGAGCTGGCGCCCTACCGGCTGATCGGCGTGGGCCGCCTCAGCGGCAACCGCATGCTCCTCGACCATGCCTTGAGCGGCCTGAACATCAGGCCTAAGTGGTTCTATGAGGTGCAGCACCTGTCCACATCGCTGGGCATGGTCGAGGCCGGACTGGGGGTGTCCGCCATGCCCAGCCTGGCAATGCCGGATGCCGATCACCCGACCCTGGTCAGCATCCCGCTGGCCGAGCCGGAGGTGACCCGCACCCTGGGCCTGGTCTATCGCCGCGGTGCGTCGCTGTCGCCGGCGGCGGAGAAATTCGTGGCGATCCTGCTGGAGAAATGGCGGGAGCGGTGAGTCCGCCCCGCCTATACCGCCTGAGAACCGCGTTATGGCCACCAGGCGCATGCCGACAGATCTTCAGCGTCCTCGAGATCGAGCGCCGCCCGCGCGGCGCATCGCTGGCAAGCCAGCTCCCACATTTGCTGCAACGTGCCATGGCCTGTGAGATCTCCGTTGGCAGCCTTTGGATGGTCGACGATCTAGTGCGGGGAGGCTGTTGGGCTCAACGCGGTATCGCGTCGTCCGAACAAGGCGGTCAACCATGGCCTGACAGACATAGGCACGTTGCAGCAAATGTGGGAGCTGGCTTGCCAGCGATGCGCCGCGCGGGCGGCGCTCGATCTCAAGGGCGCTGAAGATCTTCCGGCATGCGCCTGGTGGCCATAACGGGGCTCTCAGACGGGCACCTCGCAGTAAACACCCATGCCTACACCGAAAGGCCACAATAGCCTCACGCCTCACCGAAAAACCGCCGCCCGTCTGCCTTCAGCAACTCCACCAGCGCTGCCGCCGCCGGCGGAACATAGCGGCCCGCCGCCAGGGAAATACCGATGGAACGCTGCATGGTGGTCTGCGCCAGCGGCACCTCGCGCAGCCGCGACATGCCTTGTCCATGTTCGAGAATTTCGCGGGCGACGAAGCTCAGCAGCCGGGTCCGGGCGATCAGCCGCGGCAACAGGGAAATCGAGTTGGTCTCGACCTGCACCTGCGGCACCGGCAACTGCTGGGCGATGAAGGCATTGTCGATCCAGCGCCTGGCACTGACGGTAGGCCCGCCAAGCACCCAGCGGTAGCGGCACAGGTCCTTCATCTGGATCGGCGCGTCCCACAGCGGATGATCGACGCTGGCCACGACGACCATTTCATCCTCGAGTACGGGGTAGGAGACGAAGTGCTCATCATCCGTAACCAAAGGGCAAATGATCACATCCAGCCGGTCTGCGCGCAGCGATTCCCTGAGCACGTCATCCTGAGCGATCGACAGCTTCACCACCAGTTCCGGCGCCCGCTCCAGCAACGCGGCAGTGAGCTGCGGCAGCAGGTATTCGGCCATGCTCGCCGCGCAGCCCAGGCGCAGGGTGCCGGTCAGGCCGCCGGCGAAATCACGGATCTCGCGCTCGGTCTCGGCGATGCTCATCTGCAATTGCCGCCCCCGCGCCAACAACAGTTCGCCGACATCGGTCAGCCTGATGCGCCGACCGTCGCGCTTGAACAGCCGTGCACCGAGGGACTCCTCCAGGCGCTGGATGCTCTTGCTCAAGGCCGGCTGGCTGCGGTTGAGCTTCTCCGCCGCCTTGCCGAGATGGCCGAGCTCGGCGATGGTGGCGAAATACTTAAGGTCGCGAAGGTCCATGATTCATGAATTTCAGTTATCGATTGATCGAAAGTAGAAAATAGACTTGATGATTGGCGACGTCGATAATTTTCCTGCCGGCCGGGCTGCGTTCCGGTCGCTGTCCCACCTGCAGGAGACCTTCGACCTTGCCTTCCCCCACTCTGGAGCGCCCACCCCGACCTTCCTGGCTGCGCTGGCTGATGCTGGCGCTGAGCGCCGGCGCTACGGGCCAGTTGCTCCACGCGTTGTCGGTGCCCGCCGGGCTGTTCCTCGGCCCCATGCTGGTGGCCATCGTGTTCGGCGTCAGCGGCGCCAACCTGCACCTGCATCGCCAGGTGTTCCGCTTCGGCCAGGGCTGCGTCGGGCTGCTGGTCGCCCACTCGGTGACCTGGGCGGTGCTGGTGTCGCTGGCCCAGGCCTGGCCGTTGATGCTGTTCGCCACCCTGGTGACGGTGGTGCTGAGCGCCCTGGTCGGCCTGGGCACCGTACGTTTCGGCGGGATTCCCGGCAGTACCGCGGCCTGGGGCACGGCGCCGGGCGCCGCCTCGGCGATGGTGTCGATGGCCGAGGAATACGGTGCCGACGGGCGGGTGGTGGCGACCATGCAGTACGTGCGGGTGGTGTGCGTGGTGATGGTCGGTTCGCTGGTCAGCCATGCCCTGGGCGTGTCCCCGGCCGAGGGGCTGGTGGCTGCGGCGCGGGTCAGCGATCCGGACCCGGTCAACCTGGCCCTGGGCCTGCTGGTGATCCTGCTGGGCATCACCCTCGGCAACCGCATGCCCGCCGGCGCCCTGCTCATGCCGCTGCTGCTCGGCGGCGCGTTGCAGCTGGGCGGCGTGCTGGTGATCGAAATGCCCGAATGGCTGCTGGCCTTCGCCTACGGTGCCATCGGTTGCTACATCGGCCTGCGCTTCGACCGCCAGACCCTGGGCTACGTGGGCAAACGCCTGCCGGCGATGATCAGCGGCGCGCTGGTGCTGATCCTCCTCTGCGCGGGCTGCGCATGGTTGCTCGCCCGTGTCGCCGGGACCGATTTCCTGTCCATGTACCTGGCCACCAGCCCCGGCGGGCTGGATGCCATGGCCATCATCGCGGTGGAAACCCACGCGGATGTCGGCCTGGTTTTGGCCATGCAGACCTTGCGGCTGTTCGGGGTGATTCTCACCGGGGCGTTTTGTGCCAGGCAGATTATTCGTTTGACCGAGCGGTAAGTGGTTGGCTTTGGTGTGTTGGTGCGGGGTATTGGGTGTTGATCCGTTTGCTCCGGCGACGCTGAGTCACCTTTTCGCCCTTACGGCGACCCACTTTTGAAAAGCGCAAAAGTGGGCAAAACGCTCTTGCTCCCACATCCGGCCCTCCGCTTCGCTCCGGGTCCCTTCCTTCCGCACTGATTCCAGGGGCCGCGCCATACGGGCATCCTGCCCTATGGCGCTTTCCGGGCCATCCATGGCCCTCCACCCCTTACATCAGCGCTCCACTCAGCCTCCTGAAGTCGCGGGCAGATCAAAAGCAAGATCAAGATCAAGATCAAGATCAAGATCAAGATCAAGATCAAGATCAAGATCAAGATCAACAGCAACAGCAACAGCAACAGCAACAGCAACAGCCAGAGCGCGAAGCGCAGTCACCACTCCTGAGAACAACACCTAATACCCAGCACCAGCACCACAAGGACCAGCACCAGCCCCCTCACATATGCATGGAAATGAAATCCACAAAACACCGCAGCTTCGGCGCAATGAACCGGCTAGGCGGCCATAGCACGCTGAAGTGGATGGTGCGGGTCACTTCTTCGGTCAGCACCGCTTGCAACTGCCCGGCATCGAGGGCGGCCTTGACCGAGAACTCGGGCAGGCAGGCGATGCCGCGCCCGGCCAGCGCCGCGTTGAGCAGCATGTCGATGTTGTTGCACACCAGCACCACGCGCAGGTTCTGCGGGCCATTGGGCGCCTGCTCCGGCAGCGGCCAGCGCTCGAGCTTGCCGGTGGAGGGCACGCGGTACAGCAGGCAGTCATGCTGGCCAAGGTCGTCGGCACAGCGCGGCTCGCCGTGGGCCTGGAAATAGCCCGGGGCGCCCACCAGCAGGAAGCGGAACGCGCCCAGGCGCCGGGCCACCAGGCGCGAGTCGTTGAGGGCGCCGGTGCGGATCACCGCATCGAAGCCCTCCTCTACCACGTCCACCAGGCGATCACTGAAATCCAGTTCCAGATGGATGTCCGGGTAGCGATTGGCGAAGCCGGACAGCAAGCTGAACAGGAACTGCCCGGCCAGCGGCAGGCTGACCCGCAGCTTGCCCCGCGGCTCGCTGCTACTGCTGGACAGTTCCAGCTCCGCCGCCTCCAGTTCATTCAGCACACGCTGGCAGCGCCCGAGAAACAGCGCGCCCTCGGCAGTCAGGTTAATGCTGCGGGTGCTGCGGTGGAACAGCCTGACCCCGAGACGCTGCTCGAGGCGAGCGATGCTCTTGCCGATGGCCGATGATGAAACGCCCAATTGCCGCCCCGCCGCCACGAAACTCCGGGTTTCGGCAACCTGCACGAAAACCGAGATACCACTGAGGTTATCCACGCTCTGTCCTTGAGTCCTGGGCTCCTGATTACGGAACCCGATGTCCGATGTGTCCGGAATTCTAGCCTCTGTTTCCGCAGATGTCCGCGCCCTAGCATGGCGCCGTCTACTACAGCAGGGAAATGCAGACATGACCGTCAAACAAACCATCCAGCTCGCCAACGCCGTCGCCACCGACCCGATGCAGGCACGCATCGACGCCGCGCTGGACAGCGCCATCAATGAACAGCGCCTGGTCGGCGCCGTGGTCCTGGTGGCCCGCCGCGGCGAAGTCACCTACCGCCGGGCCGTCGGCCTGGCCGACCGCGAGGCCGGCCTCGCCATGCGTCCCGACGCCTTGTTCCGGCTGTCCTCGGTAACCAAGCCGATCACCTCCGCCGCCGCCCTGGCCCTGGTCGCCCAGGGCCGTATCGGCCTGGACGACCCTATCGCCCGCTGGCTGCCGGAGTTCCAGCCGACCCTGGCCGACGGCACGCGCGTAGCCATCACCGTGCGCCAGTTGCTCAGCCACACCGCGGGCCTGGGCTACGGCTTCCTTGAAGCCCAGGGCGGTGGCGCCTATGCCCGCGCCGGGGTCTGCGACGGCCTGGAAAACGCCCCGTTGAGCCTGGAAGAGAACATCCGCCGCCTGGCCACCGCGCCGCTGCTGTATCGCCCGGGCACCGACTGGGGCTACTCGATCGCTACCGATGTGCTCGGTGCCTTGATCGAACGGGTCACCGAGACCGGCCTGGCCGAAGCGATCGAGCAACTGGTGAGCAAGCCCCTGGGCCTGACCGATACGCGCTTCCAGGTGGTGGACCGCTCGCGCCTGACCGCTGCCTATCTGAATGCCGAGCCGGCGCCACGGCGCATGCAGGGCGTCGAGGTGATCGAGGTATTCGAAAATACCGCCGGCATTCGCATGGACGCCGACCGTGTCCTGGATGACAACGCCTATGCGTCCGGCGGCTCGGGGATGGTCGGCACCGCCGGGGAGTTCCTGGTCCTGCTCGAAACCCTGCGCCAGGGCGGCGGCGCCCTGATGCCGGCGAGCCTGGTGAAGGAACTGGGCAGCGTGCAGACCGGCCAACTGGAACTGGCCAACTGGCCCGGCCGCGGCTTTGGCCTGGGCTTCACCGTGCTGACCGACCCACAGGCCGCGCAGACCCCGGAATCCGTCGGCACCTGGCGCCTGGGTGGCGCCTTCGGCCATTCGTGGTTCGTCGATCCGGCGCAGCAACTGTCGGTCGTGGCCTTCACCAACACCGCCTTCGAAGGCATGTTCGGCCAGTTCACCGTCGATCTGTGCAACGCCGTCTACGGCGCCTGACCCCACCCGCCTGCACGCTGCAAACAAGGAGCCCATGACTACAGGACCGGCCGCCCCGCCGGTCCTGCTGCGAATGCCGCTTGAGTGGCCCCGTCTAGCTGCCCCATGGAATTGACCAGGCCCGTCGATCCCCGACGGCGCCGGATCTTTAATGAAAGGTATCGACTCATGACGCATTCACACCTGTACCACCAGCACCCCCACGCGCGCCTGGATTCCCTCACCGGGTTTCGTTTCATCGCCGCGGCCCTGGTGTTCTTCTTCCACGCATCCCTGACCAAGATCATCGGTTTCAACCCCTTCGCCGACCCCGACATCATCGCAGGCTTCCAGCGCCTGTTCAGCGTCGGCGGCTGGACCGGGGTGTCGTTCTTCTTCGTCCTCAGCGGCTTCGTGATCACCTGGTCGGCGCGGCGCAACGACACCCTGGTGGCGTTCTGGCGCCGGCGCCTGGTGAAGATCTACCCCAACCACCTGGTGACCTTCGTCCTGGCGATGGTGCTGTTCGCCGTGCCGCTGGGGGCCATCGGCGCCTGGTTGCCCAACCTGCTGCTGGTGCATGCCTGGGTGCCGGACATGTCGGTGTTCCTCAGCGTCAACGGCCCATCCTGGTCGCTGTGCTGCGAACTGCTGTTCTACCTGGCCTTCCCGTTCCTGCTGCGGGCCTTGTGGAAAGTCCGCGAGGAGCGCCTGTGGCTGAGCGCGGGCCTGACCGTGGGCGCGCTGGCCGCCACCCATTGGGCGATCGCCAGGTTCGTCGGCGCCACGCCGCAGATCGCCGAGTATCCAATCTCCCTCCAACAGTGGTGGCTGGCTTACTACTTCCCGCCGCTGCGCCTGTTCGAGTTCGTGCTTGGCATGCTGATGGCGCGCATTCTCATGGCCGGGCGCTGGCCGGCGATCCCGGTCGCGCCGGCATTGGCGCTGGCGGCGCTGGCCTATTTTGTCGCCGGCGAAGTGCCCTTCATCTATAGCCTGTCGCTGACCACCGTGATCCCCATCGCCCTGCTGATCACCAGCCTGGCGGCCGCCGATGTGACCCGCCGCTGCTCCTGGTTCCGTCATCCGCTGATGGTCTGGCTGGGCGAGATCTCGTTCGGCTTCTACATGATCCACCTGCTGATCATGACCTGCGTGACCAACCTGCTCGGCGGCCAGACCTTCGCTGCCGGCCCCGCCGCCTTGATCCTCATCGCCACGTTCGCCCTGTCGCTGCTGGGCGGCTGGCTGCTGTTCGCCTTCGTCGAGCAACCCGCCATGCGCCGCTGGGGCAAGGCCCGCCCGGCGCCACAGCCACTGGGCGTGCCCCTGGCCTGAACCATTCCATTCGAAAGGATGCTTGCCATGTCTTCGTACCTTCGCAAATTGACTGGCGTGCCCGCCTGGGCGCTGGCCGGTTTGACCCTCATAGCGCTCGCCGGGCTCGCCATGGGCCTGCGCGCCCCCCGGGCCCAGGCCACCAACGCCCCGGCGCCGCTGCCGCAAGTCCAGGTGATGAACGCGGTCAGCCGCGACGTGGTTGACTGGCAGGGCTACACCGGCCGCCTGGTCGCCACCGACACGGTGGTGATCAAGCCGCTGGTGGCCGGCACCCTGGTCAGCGTGCATTTCAAGGATGGCGCACTGCTGCGCAAGGGCGACCTGATGTTCCAGATCGACCCGCGCCCCTACGCCGCCGCCCTGCAACAGGCCCAGGCGGCGCTGGTGGCGGCGCGCTCGGTGAGCCAGTTCGCGGACAAGGAACTGCAACGCTACGAGCACCTGATCAACAGCAATGCCATCGCCAAGACCGACCTGGACAAACGCGTGCAGAGCGCCAACGAAGCCCGGGCCCGGGTCGACGAGGCGCAGGCGCGGGTCGAACTGGCGCGCCTGGACCTGGAGCACACCCGCATCCTGGCGCCGTTCGACGGGCGTGCTTCTCGGGTCGAGGTCACCCCGGGCAACATCGTCGATGTCGGCGAACGCTCGACGGCGCTGACCAACCTGGTGTCGATCTCGCCGATCTATGCCGACTTCGACGTGGACGAGACCACCTTCCTGCGCTACCTGGGCAACCGCCCGGGTGGCGAGCCGGTACCGGTCAGGCTCGGCCTGGCCCACGAGGAAGGCTACCCGCGCCAGGGCACCCTGAGTTCCCTGGACAACCGCCTGGATACCCGTTCGGCCACCATCCGGGTAAGGGCCAGCTTCGATAACGCCAACGGCGAGCTGCGCCCCGGGCTGTTCGCCAGGGTGCTGCTGCCGGGCAGCGCCAGCCGGCCGGCCACGCTGGTGGACGACAGCGCCATCGGCACCGACCAGGACAAGAAATACGTGCTGGTGGTCGATGCCGAGGGCCGCGTGCAGTACCGCCAGGTCAAGCCCGGCATCCGCCAGGGTGCGCTGCGGGTCATCGACCAGGGCATCGAGCCCGATGAACAGGTGGTGGTGAGCTCCCTGCACCTGGCCACGCCAGGCAGCCAGGTCACGCCGGTCCAGGTTCCCTCCCGACCACAGGCGCAGCAATGATGAATATCTCCGCATTCTTTATCGACCGCCCGATCTTCTCCGGCGTGCTCAGTGCCCTGGTCCTGCTCGCCGGCCTGCTGGCGCTGACGCGCCTGCCGGTATCGGAGTACCCCGACGTGGTGCCACCGCTGATCGTGGTCAACGCCCAGTATCCCGGGGCCAACCCCGAAGTGGTGGCGCAAAGCGTGGCCGCGCCGCTGGAAGAGCGCATCAACGGCGTGGAAGGCATGCTGTACATGCAATCCCAGGCCAACAGCGATGGCAGCCTGGCGATCAACGTCACCTTCGCCCTCGGTACCGACCCGGACAAGGCCCAGCAACTGGTGCAGAACCGCGTCTCCGAGGCGCTGCCGCGCCTGCCGCCGGACGTGCTGAGCCTGGGGGTCAACACCAGCAAGTCGTCCTCCACCCAGACCCTGGCCATCCACCTGGTGTCGCCGAACAACGCGTACGACGCCAACTACCTGCGCAACTACGGCATCCTCAACATCAAGAGCCAGCTCGAACGCATCCCCGGCGTCGCCGAGGTGCGCATCTGGGGCGGTGGCGACTACGCCATGCGCATCTGGATCGACCCCGATCGCGTGGCGCAGCGCGGCCTCAGCGCTGGCGAAGTGGTGCAGGCGATCCGCGAGCAGAACGTGCAGGTCGCGGCCGGGGTCATCGGCGCCTCGCCGATGAAGGCCGGGGTGCCGCTGCAGTTGTCGGTGAACACCCAGGGCCGCCTGAAGACCGAGGAAGAGTTCGCCCGGATCGTGGTAAGGAGCCTGCCCGACGGCGGCGTCACCTACCTGCGCGATGTCGCCCGTATCGAGCTGGCCGCCTCCACCTACGCCCTGCGTTCGCTGGTGGACGGCCAGCCGGCGGTGGGCTTCGGGGTGTTCCAGATGGCCGGCGGCAACGCTCTCGACATCTCCGCCCGGGCGCGGGCGATCATGGCCGATGCCAAGGCCGACATGCCGGCGGGCGTCGATTACAAGATCGTCTTCGACCCGACCCAGTTCGTGCGTTCGAGCATCAATGCGGTGATCAGCACCCTGTTCGAAGCCATCGTCCTGGTGGTGCTGGTGGTGATCCTGTTCCTGCAGACCTGGCGCGCCTCGGTGATTCCCCTGCTGGCGGTGCCGGTGTCGATCGTCGGCACCCTGGCCGTGCTGCTGGCCTTCGGCTTTTCCATCAATGCCCTGTCGCTGTTCGGCCTGGTGCTGGCGATCGGCATCGTGGTGGACGACGCCATCGTGGTGGTGGAAAACGTCGAGCGCAACATCGCCCAGGGCCTGTCGCCACGCCAGGCCACGCACAAGGCGATGATGGAAGTCAGCAAGCCGATCATCGCCATTACCCTGACCCTGGTCTGCGTGTTCATTCCACTGGCCTTCATGCCCGGCCTGTCGGGTGGCTTCTATCGCCAGTTCGCCCTGACCATCGCCATTTCCACGGTGATTTCGGCCTTCAACTCGCTGACCCTGTCGCCGGCCCTCTGCGCCCTGCTGCTCAAGCCCCACGGCGCGCCAAAGGATGCCCTGGAGCGGGCGATCGATCGCCTCGCAGGGCGTTTCTTCAGCAGCTTCAATGCCCGCTTCCGCAGCGCCGAAGCGCGCTATGGCAACGGCGTGCGCGGCGTGCTGGCGCACAAGGGCCGGACCCTGGCGCTGTTCGGCGTGTTGCTGGCAGCCTGCGCCTGGCTCGGCAACAGCCTGCCGACCGGGTTCGTCCCGGCCCAGGACAAGGAGTTCCTGGTGGGCTTCGCGCAACTGCCCGCCGGCGCCTCGCTGGATCGCACCGAAGCGGTGATCCAGCAGATGAACGACATCGCCCTCAAGCATCCGGGCGTGGCCCACACCCTGGAATTCCCCGGGATGTCGGTGAACGGCCTGATGAACTCCTCGAGCTCGGGGATCATCTTCGTGATCCTCAAGCCATTCGCCGAGCGCTCCGGCGAGGCGCTGGGGGCCAACCGGATCGCCGCCGAACTCAATGGCCAGTTCAGCGCGATCAGCGAATCGTTCACCGCCGTGTTCCCACCGCCGCCGGTGCTGGGGCTGGGTACCCTGGGCGGCTTCAAGCTGCAGATCGAGGACCGCGCCAGCCTCGGCCATGTCGCTCTCGACAGTGCCCTGAAGGCGTTCATGGCCGAGGCCGCCAAGGCGCCGGAACTGGGGCCGCTGTTCTCCAGCTACCAGATCAACGTGCCGCAACTGGACGTCGACCTGGACCGGGTCAAGGCCAAGCAACTCGGGGTGTCGGTAACGGATGTGTTCGAAACCCTGCAGATCTACCTGGGCTCGCTGTACGTCAACGACTTCAACCTGTTCGGTCGGGTCTACCAGGTACGTGCCCAGGCCGATGCGCCGTTTCGCGCCAACCCCGAGGACATTACTCGGCTGAAGGTGCGCAATGCCCATGGCGACATGGTGCCGCTTTCGACGCTGCTCAGCGTGGGCCAGGGCTACGGGCCGGAAATGGTCGTGCACTACAACGCCTTCACCGCGGCGGACGTCAACGGTGCGCCCGCGCCGGGCTATTCGTCGGGCCAGGCCGAAGCCGCCATCGAACGCATTGCCCGCGACACCCTGCCCCAGGGCATCCGCATGGAATGGACCGACCTGACCTACCAGCAACGCCTGGCCGGTGACAGCAGTGCCTGGGTGCTGGCGGTCAGCACCCTGCTGGTGTTCCTGGTGCTGGCGGCGCTGTACGAAAGCCTGCTGCTGCCCCTGGCGGTGATCCTGATCGTGCCCATGGGGGTGCTGTCGGCGCTGGCCGGCGTGTGGCTGACCGGCGGCGACAACAACATCTTCACCCAGATCGGCCTGATGGTCCTGGTGGGGCTTGCGTCGAAGAACGCCATCCTCATCGTCGAGTTCGCCCGCGAACTGGAACGCCAGGGCCACAGCATCGCCAGTGCGGCGCGAGAGGCCAGCCGGCTGCGCCTGCGGCCGATCCTGATGACCTCGATCGCCTTCGTCATGGGCGTGGTGCCGCTGGTGCTGTCCACCGGTGCCGGCGCGGAAATGCGCCAGGCCATGGGCGTGGCGGTGTTCTTCGGGATGCTCGGCGTGACGGCCTTCGGCCTGTTGTTCACCCCGCTGTTCTATGTGCTGGTGCGCAACCTCGCCAGCCGTCTGGCCCAACCGCGCCCGACGAGGATTGCGGACATTCCTGTCCATTAACAGCGGAACTCCAGCGCGTTTTTCTTCATTGGACGCGCCCATAGACTGCGACTTTGCCAACCTTGCGAGAAATACCATGACACGTGTCGTTCGCTTCCATGAGTACGGTGATCCACAGGTCCTGCGGATCGAAGAATTGCCGGAGCCCCAGCCCGGCCCCGATGAGGTGCGTATCCGGGTCAAGGCCATCGGCCTCAACCGCGCCGAGTCCATGTTCCGCCGCGGCCAGTACTTGGAGCAGGCCGATTTCCCCAGCCGCCTGGGCTACGAAGCGGCCGGGCTGGTCGAGGCGGTCGGCGAAGGCGTACGCGACTTGCGGATTGGCGATGCGGTGAGCCTGGTGCCGCCGTCGAGCATCGCCCAATGGGGTACCTATGCCGAGCAGGCAGTGGTGCCGGCGGCCATGCTGGTGCGCCACCCGGACAATCTCGACATGCAGCAGGCCGCCGGCGTGTGGATGCAATACCTCACCGCCTGGGGTGCACTGGTGGCGGTGGCCGGCGTGGGCGCAGGCGACCACGTACTGATCACCGCGGCTTCGAGCAGCGTCGGCCTGGCGGCGATCCAGATCGCCAACCGGCTGGGCGCGATCCCGATTGCCGTGACCCGGGGCGAGGACAAGGTGCGCAAGCTGCTGGCCGCCGGCGCGGTGCAAGTGATCGTCAGCGACCAGGAAGACCTGGTCGCCCGGGTCGCGCAGATCACCTCGGGCAACGGTGTGCGGGTGGTCTTCGACCCGGTGGGCGGCCCGGCCATAGCGCGCCTGGCCGAGGCCACCGCGCGCGGCGGGATCATCATCGAGTACGGCGCGCTGAGCAACGAACCGTCGCCCTTCCCGCTGTTCACCGTACTGGGCAAGAGCCTGACCTTGCGCGGCTACCTGCTGCACGAGGTGGTCAACGATCCGCAGCTGTTCCGCCAGGGCAAGGCCTTCGTTACCAGCGGCCTGGAGGACGGCAGCCTGGCTCCGGTGATCGCCCGCACCTTCCCCTTCGAAGAGATTGTCCAGGCCCATGAGTACCTGGAGGCCGGCGAGCAGTTCGGCAAGATCATCGTGACCCTGGAGGATCGACCGTGAAAATGTTCAACCCACTGTTCTTCATCGCCCTGGGCCTGTTCGGGGTCTACACCATCGAGTTCGGCGTGGTCGGGATCCTCCCGGTGATCATCGAACGCTACAGCGTCAGCGCTTCCCAGGCCGGCTTCCTGGTCGGCCTGTTCGCCCTGATCATCGCGGTATTCGGGCCGTTCATGGTGCTGCTGTTCTCGCGCTACAACCGCAAGCGCGTGCTGACCCTGTCGCTGTTCATCTTCGCCGCCGCCAGCGCGCTGTCGGCCTACGCGCCGAACTACGAGTCCCTGGCGCTGCTGAGGATCATCCCGGCGTTCTTCCACCCGGTGTACTTCTCGCTGGCATTCGTCGCGGTGGTGTCGCTGTACCCCAAGGAGCAGGCAACCCAGGCGACCGCCAAGGCCTTCGTCGGCACCAGCATGGGCATGGTTTTCGGCGTGCCGATCACCACCTGGATCGCCGCGCGCTTTTCCTATGAGGCAGCGTTCCTGTTCTGCACCGCCGTGAACGTGATCGCCGGCCTGGGCATCATCGCCCGCCTGCCCGATACCTTTGCCGGACAACGGGCGCCCTACGGCAAGCAACTGGCGATCCTGCGCAAGCCGACCCTGTGGCTGAACATCCTCGCCTCCACGCTGATCTTCGGGGCGATGTTCTCGGTGTATGCCTACAGCGCCGAGTACCTGTCCCGCGAGGCCGGCATGAGCGGCGAGGTGATCAGCGCCATGCTCATCCTGTTCGGCGTCGGCGGTGTCGCCGGCAACCTGCTGGCCGGGCGCCTGCTGGCGCGGAGCAAGGTGGGTACCACGCTGATGCATCCGATCATGCTCGGCGCGGCCTACCTGCTCCTGCACTTCTTCGCCAGCCCGGCGATCGTGCCGATGATCATCATCGTGGTGCTGTGGGGGGCGACCCACACCAGCGGCCTGATCGTCACCCAGGTCTGGCTCACCTCGGAGGCCCCCGAGGCACCCGAGTTCGTCACCGGCCTGTACATCTCGTTCATCAACCTGGGGGTGACCCTGGGCGCTACCACCGGCGGCTGGTTCCTGGAGCGCCTGGGCATGCAGGGCACCATCCTCTCCGGCCTGCTGTTCTGCGCCCTGGCCGCGGCGACCATCGCCGCCAAAGTGTTGATGTACGGCGCTCGGCCAGTGGAACCCGAGCCAGAAACCCGAGCGGTTTTGCACTAGAGTGAGTGACTGGAAAACCGTGGCGAGCCACGGTTTTCCTTTTGCAGTTTCCATCGCCTAGGACGGAGTCACGAAATGGATGTCAGTACCTCTTCGCTCAGCACAGCGCAGCCCATGGATTTTGCCGTGGACAGCACCCAGTTCGACTGGGAGAACCTGCGCTACTTCATTGCCTTTGCCCGTATACGTTCCCTGGCCGCCGCCGCCCGTGTGCTGAATGTCGAGCACGCCACGGTGTCACGGCGCATCGCCGCCCTGGAAAGTGCCTTGAAGATCCGCCTGGTGGACCGTCGCAGCCACCGCTACGAGCTGACCGAAAACGGCGAGCGCATCGCCCAGCTGGGCAACCGCATGCAGGAAACCGCCTGCGCCCTCAGCCGCACGGTGTGCGCCATCCGCACGGAACGGGTGGCGGACATCACCCTCAGCACCCCGCCGCACCTGGCCACCCACTTCATCGCCCCGCACCTGGGGCGGCTGCGCGAGCAGTGCCCGGACGTCAACGTGCGCATCCTCTCCAGCCTGCGCATGGCGTCCATGGCGCGGCGCGAGGCGGACATCGCCATCAGTGTCGGGCGACCGACCGAGACCGACCTGGTGGTGCGCAAGATCGGCACCCTGGATTTCGGTTTCTTCGCCGCCCCCGCCTACCTGCAGGGCCGCAGCGAAGCGGACTATGAATTCATCGCCCACGACGATGACCAGGAGCCCTCGCCGCAGCGCATCTGGCTGGAGCACGCAGCCGGACAACGCCCCGTGGTGCTGCGGGTCAAGTCGTTCGACGTGCAGGCCGAGGCGGCCAGGGCCGGTGCCGGTATCGCCTTGCTGCCGGTGTTCATGGCCGATGCCCAGGGTGGCCTGCAGCGGGTGGCGATCGAGGAACGTCCCCTGCACGCGGAACTCTGGCTGGTGGTCCACCGCGATATGCGCACTGCCCCCGGTATTCGCGCAATGATGGACTTCCTCATCGATTGTTTTGCCGCCCACCATGAATAAAGTGGTTTACCGCCGTGCCTTGTGAATTTTTTAACAGCCGCTGTTAAAAACAACCTGTTTACATACCCGGCTGTATTGTCCAGTATCGAACTTGGTCAGGCCTCTACAAAACCGCAAACGCCATGACTTCGCTGTATCACGTTGCTGCCACACTTCCATAATAATAAGCAAAGCGGCCATATGCATATAACGATACCTCTGCCGACGGATCGTTATATGCATTCGGTCGTACACGACATTGCTACTCCTGGTGACCTCGGTTTTATTCGAAGTAAAAGCGGCACACTTGCGTGCCTTCGAAACATGATAAGGGACTGTATTCATGAACCAGATAAAGATTATCGATGTCACGCTGCGTGACGGCGGCTACCGCAACAACTTCAACTTCACCGTGGACTACGCCCAGTCCGCCATATCGCAAATGATCGACGCCGGTATTCCCTATTGTGAAATCGGCTATCGCAACGGCCCCTTCGCGCCCAAGCGCGAACACGGCCTGACCAGCGCGGTGGACGCGCGCTACCTGGAGGCCCTGCAGGCCGCCGCCCAGGGCCGCATCGCCCTGTGCGTCATGGTGCATCCGCACAACGTCGACGCCAGCGACTTCCAGTTGCTGCGCGAGCACGGCGTATCGATGATCCGCGTATGCCTGCGCCGTGACCGCCTCGAGGACGGCCTGGCCACGCTGCGCCTGGCCAAGGCCCATGGCTTCCAGGTCAGCGCCAACATCACCCATGTCACCACCCTCGGCCCGGGGGAAATCTCCGACATGAGCCTGCGGGCGGAAAACGCCGGGGCAGACGTGCTGGTGTTCGCCGACTCGAACGGCAACATGATCCCGGCCGACGTCGATCGGCTGATCAGCCGCATTTCCAGCCGGGTCCTGATCCCGTTGGGCTTCCATGCCCACAACAACCTGTCCCTGGCCCTTTCCAACGCCATCGCCGCCATGGATGCCGGCGCCGAGTACATCGATGCCTCGGTGTGCGGCATGGGCAAAGGCGCCGGCAACCTGCACCTGGGCGTCTTCGTCGCCTACCTGCACCGTGCCGGGATCCGCAACGACTACGACCTGGCCAGCACCCTGCACCTGTCGCAGCACACCGCCGACACCGTGCCGGCCAGCAGCCTGCCGCTGTCGCTGACCGACCTGATGATGGGCACCTACAACATGCCCTTCGATGTTCAGCAACGCCTCGATGAAGTCATCCGCCTGCATAACCCGACTTCAACTTTCCATGCCTTGCAACTCCTTCATGAACAGGACAACAGCAAGGAACAACGGGTGATCAAACCTTTGTCGCGCGCTCAATCAGCGCCCCTTGCCAGCGGAGGAACCCTTTAATGAACCAGCGCCAGAAAGTTGCAGTATTGCCCGGCGACGGTATCGGCATCGAAGTAACCGAAGCGGTACTTCCCTTATTCGAAGCCTTGAATCTTCCGATTGACCTGAGTTTCGGCGACATCGGCTGGAGTTGCTGGCAGAAGGAAGGAAACTGCATTCCCGATAACACTTGGAAACTGATCGAGTCCAGTGATGCGACCTTATTGGGAGCGATCACCAGCAAACCCCTGCGCGAAGCCGAAGCGGAACTTCCAGAGGCACTTCGCGGGCGTGGAAAAGTGTATGTTTCGCCGGTGATCCAGTTGCGTCAGAAACTTGGCCTGTTCGCCAATGTGCGGCCGGTGACCGATGTGCTGGGCGATAACCGCTACCGCTTCTCGGTGATCCGCGAGAACACCGAGGGCCTGTACGCGGGGCTGGATTTCGCCAGCATTCCCGAGGCCTTCGCGCCGATTCTCGAGGAGCGCGAGCGCAACGGCGCGGCCTGGACCCGCGCCGGGCTGGACGACGCCACCATGACCGTGCGCCTGCAGACCCGCGCCGGGCTGACGCGCCTGTTCCGCTTCGCCTTCGAGCATGCCCGCGAGCAGGGGCATGACCGCGTCACCCTGGCGGACAAGCCCAACGTGCTGCGCTACAGCGGCGCGTTCGCCCGCGACATCCTGGAAACGGTCGCGGCGGACTACCCCGACATCGGCTTCGCCATCGACAACGTCGATGCCGTCGCCCTGTGGATGGTGCGCCGCCCCGAGCGCTTCGGCGTGGTGGTGGCGGAAAACATGTTCGGCGACATCCTCTCCGACCTCGGTGCCGGCGTGATGGGCGGCCTGGGCCTGGCGCCCAGCGCCAACATCGGCGCCCAGGGTGCCTATTTCGAGCCGGTGCATGGCAGCGCGCCCGCCTATGCCGGGCAGAACCGGGCCAACCCGAGCGCGATGTTCCTCACCGTCGCCCTGTTGCTCGAACACCTGGGCCATGCCCAGGCCGCCCTGGCGATTCGCAACGCCGTGGCCCAGGTGGCACGCAGCGCCTGCCGCACCTACGACCTGGGCGGCACCGCCAACACCTTCGAGGTGGCAACGGTGATCGTCCGCCAGACCCTCGAATGGGCCGCGAAGCTCGACGCCGGCGCCAGCCGCACCCCGCACACCGTGAACACAGGAGCCCACGCATGAACGCAATCACGTCGCCCGTCCGCCAGGACCCTGCCCTGCTCAAGGCCTGCGAAGCGCTGGATACCGCCAGCCTGTCGGATGCCCTCGACAGCCTGGGCATCTCCGGCGGCCTGGCCGGCTTGCACCAGCAAGTCCCCGGCACCCGCTGCGTCGGCTTTGCCTACACCGTGCTGTACGAACCGGTGCAGGAACGCAGCGGCTTCAGGAACGCCGCCAACTACATCGACGACGTGCCGTCCGATGCGGTCATCGTTTCCAGCAATCCCGGACGCACCGATTGCACCACCTGGGGCGACATCCTCACCCACGTGGCGGTCAGCCGCGGCATCCGCGGCACGCTGATCGACGGCGCGGCGCGGGACATCGACACCGTCCAGCGCCTGGGCTACCCGCTGTTCAGCCGTGCGCGCTTCATGCAGTCGGCGAAGAACCGTGTGCAGCTCAAGGCTGCCCAGGTGCCGGTGCAGGTGTCGGGGGTGACGGTCCACCCGGGCGACCTGGTGGTCTGCGACAGCAGCGGCTGCCTGGTGATCCCCGCCGGCCAGGCCGAAGAGGTGATCCGCCGCGCCCGGGCCGTGGAGCAGACCGAGCGCGACATCATCCAGAGCGTCAACGAAGGCTATTCCCTGGAACAGGCCCGCGCCCTGCACCGCTATGACCAGCCCTGGCTCTCCAGCGGCGAAAAACGCACCAGCGCCTGAGTCGCGAACCCTTCCATTTTTCTTGCAGCGAGTACGTAGACATGACCAATGCAACCCCGTCCATCCGCAAGCCAAACCCGGTGCGCGACAGCAAGAACAAGATCAAGCTTGGCGTCTTCGGCTTCAACATCGAAGGCGGCTGCACCCTGACCAGCGCCCCGGAACGCCACCGTGCCGCAGACTGGCAAAGCAACCTGGCAATCGCCACCCTGGCCGACCGCGCCGGCCTCGAACTGCTGCTGCCGGTGGGCCGCTGGCGTGGCTGGGAAGGCGCCAGCAACCCCATGGGCGTTTCCTACGAAACCTACACCTGGGCCGCCGGCCTGGCCTCGGTCACCGAGCAGATCGCGCTGTTCACCACCTCGCACCTGTCCACCGTGCACCCGCTGTTCGCCGCCAAGCAGGCAGCGACCATCGACCATATCAGCGGCGGTCGTTTCGGCCTGAACATGATCTGCGGCTGGTTCGGCCAGGAAATGGGCATGTTCAACGGCCACCAGCGCGACCACGACAAACGCTACGACCACGCCGACGAGTGGATCGAGATCGCCAAGACCGCCTGGCAAGCCAACGGCTACTTCGACTACGAGGGCGAGTTCTTCAACGTCAAGCAAGGCTATTCCGAACCCAAGCCGCTGAACCGGCCGTTCCTGATGAACGCCGGCGGCTCGGCGCGGGGCAAGCAGTTCTGTGCCACCCATTGCGATGCCGCGTTCCTGATCCTCAAGCACGAGGACGATGACGACACCATCCGCGCGCAGATCCAGGGCTACCGCGACCTGGCCCGCGAGCAGGGCCGCGACCTGCAGATCTGGGTGTATGCCTATGTGGTCCACGAGGACACCCTGGAGCAGGCCCACGAGCAGCTCGACTACTACGTGACCCGGCATGGCGACGACGCCGCGCTGGACAACGTGACCCGCGAGATCGGCGTGCAGAGCGGCATGTTCAAGGACGAAGAGGATGCCGAGCGCTTCCGCTTCCATTTCAAGGCAGGCTTCGCCGGCGTGCCGCTGGTGGGCACCGCGCCGATGATCGTCGAGCAGATGCAACGCTGGTCCGACCTGGGCGTGGACGGCATCAACCTGACGTGGCTGGACTACCAGCGCGGCCTGCAACGTTTCGTCAAGGAAGTCCTGCCGCTGATGGAACAGGCCGGACAGCGCGCCCCGTACAAACCGGGCCGGATCATGGAGGCGGTGGCATGAGCGGATACCCACAGGCCCAGGCCGTTGCCGGTGCGCTCGCGCACCTGCCGGTCGACGGCGAGGACGATGCCCTCGAACTCGCCGATCGCTTCAAGAGCGCCATGCGCCGGCTGACCTCGAGCGTGGCGATCATCGCCAGCCGCGACGGCGACGACCCGGTGGGCATGATCGCCACGGCGGTTGTCTCGGTCAGCACCACGCCGCCGGCGCTGCTGATCTGCGTCAACCGCTCGGCCAGCCTGCACAGCCCGCTGACCCTCTCCGGGCGCTTCAGCGTCAACCTGCTGAGCGCCCGCCACAGCCATCTGGTGCCGGTGTTTGCCGGCCAGGTCAAGGGTCCGGAGCGCTTCGCCCATGGCCACTGGGAAGACATCCAGGGCCTGCCCTGCCTGGCGGATGCGCAATCGAGCCTGGTCTGCACCCTGGACCGACGCGTCGACTATGGCTCCCACGACGTGATCATCGGCCGCGTCGACGAAGTGCGCTTCGCAGAATCCATCAACCCCCTGCTTTGGGAAAACGGCAGCCCGGCGATCTCCGCCCGGCTGGCGCAATGAACCTTCACACCTATCAAGGAGCGACACCCATGACCCAGATCGAACAGTTCCAGGCCCCGCAACCGGGCGAAGACCAGGCCATCTTCCTGGTGAACGTGGTGCACGTGAACCCTGGCCAGCAGGATGCTGCCCTGCAGGTACTGCGCGACACCGTGCAGTACGTGGCGCGCACCTACCCGGCCTTCCAGTGGAGCCGGCTGTACAAAAGCACCGACGGCAAGACCGTGATCAACCAAGCGCAATGGAGCAGCCAGGACGCCTTCGATTCGCTGTTCCACGACGATGAGTTCCTGTCCCGCTACAACGGCCTGAAGAACACCGGCACCTGGGAGTTCCACCTTTACCACGTCAGCGACTACATCCCGCAGGCGCTGACCGTGGCTGCCCTCGCCGAGTGACGGACCGACCCGGGCGGCAGGCACGGCCTGCCGCCACCTCAACAGGAGCGTTGACATGACTGATCTCGATACCCGTATTACCCGAAGCCTGAACATCCGCAATCCGATCATCCTCGCCCCCATGGGCGGCGCCTCCGGGGCCAGGCTGGCCAGCGCGGTGTCGCGGGCCGGCGGCCTGGGCCTGGTCGGCGCCAGCTACGGCGACGAACAATGGATGCGCACCGAACTGGCCCCCATGCGCGAACTGGAACAGCCCTGGGGCGTCGGCCTGGTGATGTTCACCGTGGCCCGCAACATGGCCCTGCTGGACCTGGCCCTGGACTATCGCCCCGACGTCGTTGCCCTGTCGTTCGGCAACCCGGCGGACTTTATCCCGACCATCCACCGCGGCGGCGCCAAGGCCATCGTGCAGATCCACGAGCTGGACCAGGCTCGCGCCGCCGTGGATGCCGGCGCCGACGCGCTGATCGTGCAGGGCGCCGAAGCCGGTGGACACAGCCTGCGCCGCGGCCTGCTGCCGTTGCTGCCCGCGGTGCAGGACCTGGTCGGCGACCGGGTGCCGCTGATCGCCGCTGGCGGCATCGCCGACGGCCGTGGCGTGGCCGCGGCCCTGGTGCTGGGCGCCGATGGCGTGATGCTCGGCACCCGCTTCCTGGCCTCCGAGGAAGCCCTGCCTTCGGATGCCTTCAAGCGCCGGCTGATCGAGTCTGCCACCTCCGACACCGTGCGCACGCGGATCTTCGACCGCGTGCGTGGCATCGAATGGCCCGAGCAGTACAGCGGCCGGGCCATCGCCAACCGCTTCTCGGACGCCTGGCTGGGGCGTGACGAAGCGCTGGCCGAAGCGCCGGAGTCGGTGCGCCAGGACTACGCCCGGGCCGTGCTCGCCGACGACCTCGAACAGCGGGTGATCTGGGCTGGCGAGGTGCTGGACCTGGTCGGCGACATCAAGCCCGCGCGGCAGATCGTCAGCGACCTGCTGGAAGACACCACCCGCATCCTGCGCAACGGTCAGCGACTGTTGGTGCTGGACAAGATCGCCTGAGCGCGGAGGCCATGATGACGCAACGCTCAACCGCTACAAGCCGGCAATGGGGCGATGGCAGCCTGCTGGCGGTGGTCATGTCGCCGGTCATGCCGGTGTGGGATGAAGGCCGGTTCTTCGAGCCGATGATCGCGCCGCTGGTCAAGGCCGGCTACCGGGTACTGGTGTTCGACACCCTGTCGCTGCTGGACGACGAGGACGAATCGCTGCCGGCGTTCGCCCAACGCTGGCACGCGGAACTGACGACGCTGGGGCACATCGACCTGCTCGCCGGCTCGGCCCTGGGCGGCGCGCTGGTGCAGAGCCTGCTCGGCCTGCCCATCGGCCAGCAGATCGGCAAGGTGCTGCTGCTGTCCTCGCCTGCACTGGCCGACGGCATCCTCGACGGCCGCCTCGGGCGGATGGCCGACCTGGCCCAGCTCGGCGAGCTCGAGCGGGCCCTGCAACTGCTCGATGAATGGGTGCAGCCGGCCTCGCGGATACAACCCAGCGCGCCGATCAAGGTCGATCCGGCCAGTGCCGCGCTGCAGGCCCGGCGCCTGCACCTGGGCTTCCGCCTGCTCAACCGCCTCGATGTGCGCCAGGCCAGCGAAGCCTTCGGCGGCAGCTTGCTGACGGTCTACGGCGAGCAATCGCAACTGGTGCGCAGCATCAACGTGCACACCCATGCGCGGGCGCGCCACCATCGCCTGGCCATTCCCGGTGGCGGCATGCGTCCGCTGCTCGATGCGCCGGGGCTGGTCCTGCGCAGCGTGCGCGAGCACCTGGGCATCGACCTGGAGGTGGCCGCATGAATCCCACGCCAAGCCTGCTCGACGCCGAATTCATCGATGTGCACTATCACGCCGGCCCCGACGCCTTTGTCCGGCGTCACGGGGTGATCGAGGCCAGTCGGCGCTACGCCGCGCTGAACGGCTGGGTGGTGTTGAAGAATCACCTGGGCTGCACCGCCGCCCAGGCCTGGGAGGCCCGCCAGGAGGGTTTCCCGGTGTCCGGCTCGGTGGTGCTCAACGAGATTGCCGGCGGCATCGACTTCCGTGTGGTCCAGCGTTCGCTCTGCCAGCACGGCGACAGCGACGCCCGGCTGATCGTGCACCTGCCGACCGTCACCGGCCGCGCCCACCAGTCGCGGCTCAAGCGCAACAGCGCGCACTGGATCCTCGACGAGCATCCGATCAAGCCGCTGACCGTCAGCCACGAAGGCCGCCTCAACGCCCAGACCCTGGACGTGCTGCGCATGGCGCGGGACTACCCCATCGTCATTTCCAGCGGCCATGCCGACGCCCATGAGGTGCGCCTGCTGATCGAGGCGGCGCAGCAACTGGAGGTACCCCGGCTGATGCTCAACCAGCCGGCCAACCCGCTCACCGGCCTCGATGCCGAGGCCCTGCTAGAGCTGGCCCGGGCGCCCATGGTGTACACCGAGCAGACCGCCCTCACCTACCTGCTCGGCTACCAGGGCTGGGATGACTTCGCCAGGGTGCTGCGCGAAGTGCCCCGCGCGCTCTACAGCTCCGACCTGGGCCAGACCTCGCAGCCGGACATCGAGCAATGGCAGGTGGACAGCCTGCTGTGGTTCGAGCGCATGGGGCTCGATCGCAAGCGGGCGTTGCAGGTCGGTCGCGGGCATGCCCGGGAGATGCTGAAACTGGCGTAGCCTGCCTTCAGAGCAACTTCCAGGTGTAGGTGAAGATCAACCGGTTCTCGTCGATGTCGCTGCGGTAGTTGGAACGGGCCACGGCATTGCGCACGCGAATGCCGAGGCCCCCCAGCACGCCGCTCTGCACCACATAGGCGATATCCAGGTCGCGCTCGCGGTCCTTGCCTTCGAAACCGCGCCCGGTATCGACGTTGTCGCCAGTGATATAGCGCACCCCGGCAGTCAGGCCGGGAACGCCCATGGCGGCAAAGTCGTAGTCGTAGCGCGCCTGCCAGGAACGCTCGTCGGTGTAGGCGAACTCGTAGGTCGGCACTTCGTTGCCCAGCGGGGTGATGTTGGCGAATACCCGCGGGAACGGGCTGTCGCCGTACATGGCCTGGTAGCCGATGTAGAAGGTATGGCCGCCGCGCTTGGCCGAGAGCAGCGAGAACAGCGCCTGGTTGTCGATGTTGCCGAGCAGCGCATCACCGTCTTCGCGCGCCGTGTAATAACCGAGGTTGGCGCCCAGCACCCAGTCGCCCAGCGGCTGCGAATGCTTGAGGCCGAGGAAACCCTGCTCATAGATGTCTTCGAGCTGGCCGTACCACAGGCTCGCCGTGGTGCGGTTGCCGTTGAAGGCGTAGTCGGCACCGGCAAAGTTGAACCCATCGCTTTGCGCCTGGCGCTGCGGCACGTGGCCGAGCATGGCGGACATCTTGCCGTCGCCGCTTTCATTGCGCAGGTGGGTGGACTTGAGGTGGCCGGCCTGCAAGGTCAGCCCGTCGATTTCCGCCGAACTGACGGCCACGCCCTGGTAGGTCGGCGGCAACAGGCGGATATCGCTGAAGGCCAGCACCGGCAGGTTGGGCTGCAGCTCGCCGAACTTCAGCTCGGTCTTCGACAGCCGCGCCTTGAGGGTCAGGCCCAGGCGACTGTAGTTGTCGGCCGCCTCGCCGTCTTCCTGCACCGGCAGCAGGCCGGTGTTGGCGCGGTCCGGGCTGCTGTCGAGCTTGACCCCGAGCAGGCCGATGGCATCCACGCCGAAGCCGACGGTGCCCGGGGTATAGCCGGACTTGAAGGTGAGGATGAAGCCTTGGGCCCACTCCTCGGCCTTCGACTGCCGGTTGGCCCCGACGATGTCGGAGAAGTCGCGGCTGAAGTAGTAGTTGCGGGTGGTCAGGGTGGCGGTGGAATCCTTGAAGAAGTCCGCCTCGGCCGCCATCAGCGACGGGCTGGCAACGGCCAGGCCAAGCGGCAGCATGACTCGGGTAGCGCAAGGTGCATGTTTCATCGGGAAGCTCTCTGATCTTGTTTTTATTGGGGTGCAGCTTTCCAGGCGGCGGTCCGGTGAGGCCGCTGCCGTTGGTGTGGAACGGGTGGATCAGTGGCTGCGGCGCAAGGCAGCCTCGCGGCTGGATGGACGCCGCAGCGCCAGCAGGAAGTGGGTCGCCAGGCCGAATAGCAGGCCCCAGAACGCCGCCGACAGCCCCAGGAAGGACACGCCCGAAGCGGTGACCAGGAAGGTGAACAACCCGGCATCGCGCTCCTTGGGTTCGGCCAGGCTGCGGGCCAGGGCCTCGCTGATCGCGCCATACAGCGCCAACCCTGCCAGCGCCGCGATCAACTCTGCCGGAAAGGCAGCGAACAGCGAGACCAGGGTCGCCCCGGCAATGCCGAACAGCAGGTACAGCGCACAGCCGGACAAGGCCGCGATATAGCGCCGGCGCGGGTCGTCATGGGCCTCGCGCCCGGTACACAGGCTGGCGGTGACGGCGGCCAGGTTCAGGCCATGGCAACCGAACGGCGCCAGCACGCCGCCCACCAGCGCACTGCTGCTGATGATCGGGCTGGCCGGGGTCTGGTAGCCGGCGTTGCGCAACACCGCCATGCCCGGCATGAACTGCCCGGTCAGCGACACCAGCACCAGCGGCAGGGCCAGGTTGAGCACGGCCGACAGGCTGAATTGCGGGGTGATCCACTGCGGCGTGGCGACATCGAAGACCAGCGCCTCGCTATGGAAATGCCCGCCGGACAGGGTGATGCCGACGCCCACCAGCAATACCGCCGCCACCGAGTAGCGCGGCCACAGCCGGCGCATCGTCACGTAGGTGACGAACATCCCCAGTACCAGCGCCGGTTGCGCCGGCAGGGCCTTGAAAACTTCAATGCCGAAGCTGAACAGGATGCCCGCCTGCATCCCGGCGGCAATCGAACCCGGCAGGCGGGCGATAAGGCGGTCGAAGGCACCGCTCAGGCCGATCGCCAGCAACACCAGGTTGGTCACCAGGTAGGCGCCGATGGCCTGGTTCAGGCCGATCTGCGGCAAGGCGGTGACCAGCAGCGCCGAACCCGGGATCGACCAGGCGATCACCACCGGCACCCGGTAGCGCAGGCTGAGCACGGCACCGAGCACGGCACTGCCGACGGAAATCGCCCAGACCCAGGACGACAGCAGCTCGTGGGACAACCCCGCGCTTTGCGCCGCATGGAACACCAGCACCAGCGGGCCGGCGTAGGAAATCAGCGTGGCGATCATCCCGGCCACCAGGGCGGACAGCGAACAATCCTTGAAAAGGTCTTTCATGGGACCTCACTTGGGCCATTTTTGGGGCTGCTACGGGGACCTTGTGGGAGCGGGTTCACCCGCGATTGCTATGGTGAGTTCACTACTGCAATCGCGGGTAAACCCGCTCCCACAGGGATCGCGCTCGCCTGTGGGGTCAGGCTTCCTGCAGGGCACGAGGACGCTTGCTGCGTACCTCGGCAGCCGCATCCGGCGCGGCTTGCAGCTGGAAGTCGAAGCTCAGTTCGGCATAACGCCCCGGTACACCACGGGCGCCGTCCTCGTGGAAGCGCACCTCGCCCACCAGGCCCTCGCGGGTGGCATAGGCGAAGTCGTCCCACAGGTATTTGTCGCCGGACAGGTTGATCTGGGTGGTCAGGTGGCGATAACCCGGGGCCGAGATGAAGAAGTGCACATGGGCCGGACGCTGGCCGTGGCGGCCGAGCTGGTCCAGGCATTCCTGGGTCGGGCCCTGGGGGTCGCAGCCGTAGCCGGAGGGCACGATGCTGCGGGCGCGATAGCGGCCTTCGGCGTCGGTGACGATACGGCGGCGCAGGTTGTACTCGGACTGGCCCGGGTCGAAGAACGAATAGGTGCCCTGGGTGTTGGCATGCCACAGGTCGACGATGGCACCGGCCACCGGCTTGCCGTGTGGGTCGAGCACCTGGCCGTCGAGGAACATCGGCACGGCAACGCCCTCCTCGCTGCCATCGTCCATGCGCGTCTCGCCCTGGGCGATCGGCGCCCCGGCCACGTACAGCGGGCCTTCGATGGTACGCGGGGTGCCACCGGTCAGCCCCGCGTGGGCGTCCTTGGCATCCTGCAGCAGGTCGAGGAAATGCTCGATACCCAGGCCCGCCACCAGCAGGCCGGCTTCATTGCGCCCGCCAAGACGGTTGAGGTAATCGACGCTCTTCCAGAATTCGTCCTCGGTGATCTCCAGGTCCTCGACGATCCGCGCCACGTCCTGCAGTACCCGCAGCATGATGCGTTTCAGGCGCGGGCTGCCCTCGTCGTTACCTAGGCCGGCGGCCTCTTCGAAGAACTTCTGTACCTCGGCAGTGTGGGAAATCTTCACGGTCATGCTGTTCACCTCTTGTTATCGATGGGTATCGCGGGGTGCCTTCAAACCGCCGGGGCAGCCGCCAGGGCCTGGCGCTTGCCGCTGAGCACATGGATGGTCATGGCCAGGGCGGCGACCGCGCCGGGAATGGCGAAGGCAATGAAATTCAGTTGCAGCGGCAGGTTGATGCCCATCAGCGCCCCGCCCAGCAGCGGGCCGACGATGGCGCCGTTGCGGCCGATGCCCGAGGCCCAGCCCAGGCCGGTGGAGCGGATCGACAGGCCGTAGAGCTGGGCGGCGCCGGCGTACAGGAGGATCTGGGTACCGATGGTGGTGGCGCCGGCGATGAAGATCAGCAGGTAGAGCACCGGCATCGGGCTGTTGACCCCAAGCAGGCTGATCGAAGCCGCCGCCGCGAGGAAGAAGGCGATCTTGACCTTGACCAGGTTGTAACGGTCGCCCAGCCAGCCACCGAGAATGGCCCCGGCCATGCCGCCGAAGTTCAGCGCCAGCAGGAACGACAGGCTCGACCCCAGGCTGTAGCCGGCGCTGGCCATCAGCTTCGGCAGCCAGGAACTCAGGGCGTAGACCATCAGCAGGCAGCAGAAGAACGCTACCCACACCGACAGGGTGCGCACCGCCAGGCCGCCACGGAACAGTTCCAGGACCGAGACGCCCTTGCCCTTGTTGTCGTGGGCCTGCAGCATATCTTCAGCCTTCGGATCACACGCCGGATCGAGGCGCTTGAGCAGGGCCCTGGCCTGTTCGAACCGCCCCTGGCGTACCAGGAAACCGATCGACTCCGGCAGGTAGTAAAGGATCACCGGCAGCAGCAACAACGGGATGGCCGCGGCGAAGAACATCGACTCCCAGCCGAAGCGCGGCAGCATGTAGATGCCGATCCCTGCCGAGAGCATGCCGCCCACCGAGTAGCCGCTGAACATGATCGCCACCAGGGTGCTGCGCAGGCGCTTGGGCGCATATTCGTTCATCAGCGCCACGGCATTGGGCATCAGGCCACCGCAGCCGAGGCCGGCGAAGAAGCGATAGATGCCGAACTCGGTGGGGCTGCTGGCAAAGCCGTTGAGCAGGGTCGCGGTGGAGAACAGGGCGAAGCAGATGGCAATGCCCTTCTTGCGCCCGATCCTGTCGGCCAGGCTGCCAAAGGCCAGGGCGCCGAACATCATGCCGAACAAGGCGTAGCTGCCGAGGGCACCGGCCTGCAACGGGGTCAGGCCCCACTCCTTCATCAATACCGGCAGGACCACGCCATAGATGAACAGGTCGTAGCCGTCGAAGATCAGCAGCAGGGCGCACCAGCACATCACCATCCAGTGAAAGCGGGTAAAGGGCGCCTGGTCGATGACCTGGTGAACGTCGATTTTTCGCATGGCATCCATCTCTTGTTTTTGTTGTTGTAGAAACCGTGTCGGCGCAGGGGTCAACCGAGGTCGCCACCGCCTACGGGGAGAATCGTTCCGGTGATATAGGAGGCTTCGTCGGAGGCCAGGAAGAGGATCGCGCCGACCTGTTCGTCGAGGGTGCCGTAGCGCTTCATCAGGCTGCTGTCGATCGTCTGGTCGACGATCTGCCGGTACCAGCCCTGCTCCTGCTCGCTCTGCTGCGCGGCGTTGCGCGGAATGCGCCGTGGCGGCGCCTCGGTGCCGCCGGGGGCGGTGGCGTTGACGCGAATGCCGCGTCCGGCGTTCTCGAAGGCCAGGCAGGCGGTCAGGGCATTCACCCCGCCCTTGGCCGCGCCGTAGGGCACGCGGTTGACCCCGCGGGTGGCGATGGACGAGACATTGACGATCGCCCCCCTGCCCTGCTCCAGCATGTACGGCAACGCCGCATGGCAGCACCACAAGGTGGGGAACAGCGAGCGGCGCACTTCGGCCTCGATCTCGTGCTCCTGGTAATGCTCGAACGGCTTGGCCCAGATGGTCCCGCCGACGTTGTTGACGAGCACGTCGAGACGGCCGAAGCGTTCGACCGCCGCCGCCATCACCCGCTGGCAATCGGCGTAGTGTTCCAGGTCGGCGGTCAGGGCCAGCAAGGTCTCGCCCTGTTCCAGCTCGAACACCAGCTCGGAGCGGTCCACGGCGATCACCCGGGCGCCCTCGGCCAGCAAGCGCTCGACCACGCGGCGGCCGATGCCCTGGGCGGCGCCGGTCACCAGCGCGATCTTGTCGTCGAATCTGTTCATTGCGACCTCGAATAAAAGGGGGTCACCCCGCCCGCACGACAGGGCAACCCCATAAAAGGGTTCAGACGGCAGCGGCGAACTTCTCGTAGTAGAAGTTGGCCGGATGGATGTCCTGCTCGCGCAGGTACTGGCTGACCGCCTCGACCATCGGCGGCGGGCCGCACAGGTACACATCGACATCGCCGTCGTTCAGGTGCGCAGGGGCGATGTGCTGGGTGACATAGCCCTTGTTCGGGTACTGGCTGCCGGGGTTGGCGACACAGGCGCTGAAGGTAAAGTTGGGAATCTGCACGGCGAACTGCTCCAGGCGCTCCAGCTCCACCAGGTCGAAGTCGTTGGTGACCCCGTAGATCAGGCGCAGTGGGTAGTCGCTGCCCTGCACGGCGATCTTCTCCAGCATCGCGGTGAACGGCGCCAGGCCGGTGCCGCCGGCCAGCAGCAACAGCGGGCGCTTTACCTCGCGCAGGTAGAAACTGCCCAGCGGGCCGCTCAGGGTCATGCTGTCGCCGGCCTTGGCCAGGCCGCTGAGGAAGCTGCTCATCAGCCCGCCCGGTACGTTGCGGATCAGGAAGCTGACCTCGCCATCCTTCTGCAGCGAGCTGAAGGAATAAGCGCGGCTCTGCTCGCTGCCCGGCACCTTGAGGTTGACGTACTGCCCCGGCAGGAAGGCCAGGCGCGACAGCGACTCATCCTTGATCGACAAGGCGATGGTGCTTTCGGACAACTGGCGTACCTGGCTGATGGCGGCCTCGTAGCTGGCCTGCTGGGTCTTGCAGACCTGGGACGACGCCGGCACCCGCACCACGCAGTCGCTTTCGGCGCGCATCTGGCAGGTCAGCACGTAGCCCTGGGCCAACTCGTCGGCGCTGAGGGCATCCTCGATGAAGTTGTCGCCCATGTCGTAGCGGCCGGCTTCGGCGAAGCACTTGCAGGTACCACAGGCGCCGTCGCGGCAGTCCAGCGGGATGTTGATGCCCTGGCGATAGGCGGCGTCGGCCACGGTTTCACTGGCGGTGGCGTCGATGAAGCGGGTCACCCCGTCTTCGAAATTGAGCGCGATCTGGAAGCTCATGCTGCACCTCGCACGGCAGCGGGCCTGGGGCGCCGCTGCCGGGTATTCAAATGTGATAGATGTCGATGACCTGGCGGACGTAGTCGTTCTTCAGCACCACTTTCTTGGCCGTGATCAGCGGTTGTTCGCCACGCAGGTCGAGGCTGTAGAAGCTGGTGCCGAAGTAGCTGTCGGTGGTCTTGTAGCGGAAGCTCAGGGTGTGCCAGTTGAAACGCACCTGGCACTGGCCCTCGCCCTCCTCGACGATCTCGATGTTGCTCAGGTTGTGCGAGGTCCGGGTATCGGGGATGGTCGCGCTGGAGCGTTCGGTCTTGATGCGGAAGACACGATCCTCCAGGCCACCGCGGTTGCCGTACCAGATCAGCGAGATCTCGCTCTGCGGGTCTTCGGTGAGGGTGTCGTTGTCGTCCCAGGACGGCATCCAGAAGGTCGCGTCGGCGGCGTACAGTTCCAGCCATTCGTCCCATCGGGCATCGTCGAGCAGGCGCGCTTCGCGGTAGAGGAAGTCGCGCACGGTGGCATAGAGAGCGCTCATCACACGGCCTCCACGGCGATCAGTTGCGGCTCGCCGCCGACGGCCTTGAGCATGGTGTCCTGCCAGTATTTGTGTTGCAGCACGAACAGCCCCTCGTCCTCGGTGCGCACGCCGGAGAGCAGCGGCTGCAAATCGATTTCCTTGGCCGCGTCATCGGCACCTTCGACCCAATGCTCGGCACCGCGGGACATGTCGTTCCAGCCACGACCGCCGCCGTAGCCGGTCTGGCAGGAACGGAATTCCTCTAGGTCGTCCGGGGTGGCCATGCCGCTGACATTGAAGAAATCTTCGTACTGGCGGATACGCTTGGCCCGCGCCTCGGCGCTCTCGCCGCGGGGCGCGATGCAGTAGATGGTGATCTCGGTCTTGTCCACGGAGATCGGCCGAGCGATGCGGATCTGCGAGCTGAACTGGTCCATCAGGTAGACGTTGGGGTACAGGCACAGGTTGCGCGAGTTCTGGATCATCCAGTCGGCGCGGGCCTGGCCGAAGTCCCGGGCCAGCTCGTCGCGGCGCTCGAAGGCCGGGCGGTCCTCGGGGTTGGCCCAGCGGGTCCACAACAGCAGGTGACCGTGCTCGAAGGAGTAGAAGCCACCACCGTGCTTGGCCCAGCTGCCGGCGCTCATGGTCTTGATCTCTTCACCGGCCTCGCGCTGCTTGCGCTGGTTCTGCGTGGCGGCGTAGTTCCAGTGCACGGAACTCACGTGGTAGCCGTCGGCGCCGTTCTCGGCGGTGAGCTTCCAGTTGCCTTCGTAGATGTACGAGCTGGAACCGCGCAGCACCTCCAGGCCGTCCGGCGACTGGTCGACGATCATGTCGATGATCTTCGCCGACTCGCCGAGGTGCTCGACCAGGGGTTTGACGTCAGGGTTGAGGCTGCCGAACAGGAAACCGCGATAGGACTCGAAACGGGCCACCTTGGTCAGGTCGTGGGAGCCTTCGCAGTTGAAGGAGGACGGATAGCCGGCTTCGCTCGGGTCCTTGACCTTGAGCAGCTTGCCGCTGTTGTTGAAGGTCCAGCCGTGGAACGGGCAGGTGTAGCTGGAACGGTTGCCGCTCTTGTGCCGGCAGAGCATCGCGCCGCGATGGCTGCAGGCATTGAGGAAGGCATTGAGTTCACCGTCCTTGTTGCGCGCGATGAAGATCGGCTGGCGCCCCATGGTGGTGGTGAGGAAGTCGTTCTTCTCGGGGATCTGGCTGTCGTGGGCGAGGTAGATCCAGTTGCCTTCGAAGATGTGCTGCATCTCCAGTTCGAACAGGCGCGGGTCGGTGAACATCTCCCGCTTGCAGCGGTAGACGCCTCGGTCCTTGTCTTCCTCGAGCAGGGCATTCAGGTAGTCGATTCCCAGGGTCATGGCCGGGACCTCCGTTTTTATTATCAGACGGAGGAAAGGTTAAGCAGGCGGGGATGGCCGGGATATCCGCTTTTTGCAGACCGCTATCCGTTTCTTGCAGGTGAGAATGACGCGAACCCTGTGGGAGCTGGCTTGCCAGCGATAGCGGCGGTGAATTCACTACCGATATCGCTGGCAAGCCAGCTCCCACAGTTGTCTGGTTTCATGCTCGGCGTTTGAGGGTATCGGAGGTGACTCTCCACCCGCAGCATCCGTTTCTTGCAAGGCGGGAAAGAAGATAGATCAAGACCACCGCGGACCTTGTGGGAGCTGGCTTGCCAGCGATAGCGGCGGTGAAGTCACTACCGATATCGCTGGCAAGCCAGCTCCCACAGTTGTCTGGTTTCATGCTCGGCGTTTTAGGGTGTCGGAGGGCAGTTCGCCGAATTGCAGGCGATAGCTTTCGGAGAAGCGTCCCAGGTGCAGGAAGCCGTAGTCCAGCGCCAGTTCGGTCAGGCTGCGCACGTGGCAGTCCGGGTCGCCGAGACAGGCATTGATGCGCTCCAGCTTGCGCTGGCGGATGTACTGCTTCGGGGTAATGCCCAACTGGCGCTCGAACAGCCCGTACAACGAACGCACGCTCATCCGCGCCTGCTCCGCCAGGTGCTCGCTGGACAGCTCCTGCTTCAGGTTGCGTTCGATGTAGTCGAGGATCCGCTGGAAACCGGCCACCGACGGCGCCAGGCTTTCACGGCGGATATTGGTGCTCAGCAGCGACAGCAGCTTGCTGCCGACGATCTGGCTGTAGTGACTCTGCACCCGCAGCAACGGGTCGCTGGCTTCGGCTTCCATGCAGACCATCGCCAGCAGGCTGGAAAAGCCTTCCAGTTCATCCAGGCGGTAATGGTTGCGCAGGAAGCGCACGCCGCTGTCCGGGCGTTGCCAGCGGTGGTCGTCGCACACCGACTCGAGCAGCCTGACCGGCAGCTTGAGGATGAATTTCTCGCAGTCTTCGGAGTAGGTCAGGTCTACCGGATCGTCCGGGTTGATCAGCAGCAGCTCGCCCGGCACCAGGTGGTGCTCGCGCCGGTGCCCGCGCCACAGGCAGTTGCCGCTGAGCAGCACCTGCAGGTGGTAGATGGTCTCCAGCGCCGGCGAGGTGACGCGGACGCTGCCGCCGTAGCTGATCCGGCACAGGTCGAGGTCGGCGAACTTGCGGTGGTTGAGGCTGGCCTGGGGGTGGGTGCTGCGGGAAAGGCCTATGCAGTGCTGGCCGACGTGTCGATTGACGTAGTCGGACACGGCATAGGGGTCGGCATGTCGAAACACGCTACTGCGGTCACTCAGCAGGCGGCTATCCATCGGCAAGGCACTCGGTTCTTGTATTTATTGTCGTGGCGCTCCTCCGCCAGCAATGCTGCGGGGGCGCCCTCCGGCATCACAGTACGCAAAGGCGAGGACTGGCACAATTCACCGGCGACAGACAGTGCTCGGCAACTATGCGGGTGCCACCCACGCCGGGCCTCATGTTCTCAACGATCGTCCTCATGGATCGACGAGGGGTGTCGGCACAGCCCGTCGATCTCGATATCCATGTAGGGGAACAGCGGCAACTGCATCAGGGTATCGTGCAGGGCCTCGACGCTGGGCAGGTCGAATACGCTGTAGTTGGCGTAGTGCCCGGCGATGCGCCACAGGTGGCGCCAGCTGCCCTCGCGCTGGAGGCTCTGCGCCAGGGCCTTCTCGTCGGCCTTGAGCTTGGCGGCCCGGGCCGGGTCCATATCGACGGGCAGCTTTACCGTCATCTTTACGTGGAACAGCATGGTCTTGTCCTTCTTAGCGGCGGGCGAAGCGCGACAGTTGCGCCTCGTCCAGGGTCAGGCCGAGGCCGGGGGTACGCGGCACATGCAGCTGGAAATCGCGGTAGACCGGCGCTTCGCGAACGATTTCCTCGGTCAGCAGCAACGGGCCGAACAGTTCGGTGCCCCAGGTCAGCTGGCGCAAGGTGAGGAAGGCGTGGGCCGAGGCCAGGGTACCGACCGAGCCTTCGAGCATGGTCCCGCCATACAGGGCGATGCCCGCCGCCTCGGCGATCTGCGCGCTGCGCAGCACGGCACGGGGGCCGCCGTTCTTGGCGATCTTCAGGGCGAAGATGCTGGCGGCGCCGTCGGCGGCCAGGCTGAAGGCATCCTCGACGCTTTCGATGGACTCATCGGCCATGATCGGCGCCGGGCTGCGCTGGTTAAGGCGCACCTGGCCAGAACGGTTGACCCGGGAAATCGGCTGTTCGATCAAATCGATCCCGTTGTCGCCCAGCACCTGGCAGCCACGGATGGCCTGGGACTCGTCCCAGTACTGGTTGACGTCGACGCGCACGCTGGCGTAGTCGCCCAGGGCCTTCTTGATCGCCACCACGTGCTTGAGGTCCTGCTCCAGCGGGTTGGCGCCGATCTTCAGCTTGAAGATGCGGTGGCGGCGCAGTTCCAGCATCTGCTCGGCTTCGGCGATATCCCGGGCGGTGTCGCCGCTGGCCAGGGTCCAGGCCACTTCCAGGCTGTCGCGCACGCGCCCGCCCAGCAGTTCGCTGACCGGCAGGCCAAGGCGCTTGCCCTGGGCATCGAGCAAGGCGCTTTCAAGGCCGGACTTGGCGAAGGTGTTGCCCTTGGCGATCTTGTCCAGCTTGAGCATGGCGGCGTTGATATTGTCCGCGGCCATGCCGACCAGGGCCGGGGCCAGGTGTGCATCGATATTGGCCTTGATGCTCTCGGGGCTTTCATAGCCGTAGGACAGGCCGCCGATGGTGGTGGCTTCGCCGATGCCTTCGACGCCGTCGCTGCACCTCAGGCGCAGGATCACCAGGGTCTGCTGCTGCATGGTATGCATCGCCAGCTTGTGCGGGCGGATGGTGGGGAGGTCGACGATCACCGCCTGGACCTGTTCGATCACTGCATTGCTCATTTGCCGGGCACCTTGTGCCGGCGACGCCCTGCGCCGCCGTGGTTGTTCAGTGGACGGGCAAAGGATTGCCTGTTGGCGGCTGGCAATCCAATATCGATTACCTCTGCCACCATACCCAGGAAGTCTGATGGAGCTTCGCCACCTGCGTTACTTCAAGGCGCTCGCCGAAACCCTGAACTTCACCCGCGCCGCCGAACGCCTGCACATGGCCCAGCCGCCGCTGAGCCGGCAGATTGGCCAACTGGAAGAAGAGCTCGGCACCCTGCTGGTGGAGCGCGGCCGGCCGCTGCGCCTGACCGAGGCCGGACGCTACTTCCATGAACAGACCGGCACCCTGCTCCAGCAGCTCGAACAGATCGCCGCTACCACCCGGCGCATCGGCCAGGGCCAGCGGCAGTGGCTGGGCATCGGCTTCGCCCCCTCGACCCTGTATGGCCTGCTGCCGGAACTGACCCGCGAACTGCGCCGCGACGCCGAGCTGCAACTGGACCTGGTGGAAATGACCACGGTGCAGCAGGTCGAAGCGCTCAAGGCCGGGCGCATCGATATCGGTTTCGGGCGGATCCGCATCGACGAACCGGCCATCGAGCAGCGGGTGCTGTACGAGGATCCGCTGGTGGCGGTATTGCCGCGCGGGCATGCGTTGTGCGGCACCACGCCGAGCCTGGCGCAACTGGCCGGCGAGCCCTTCGTGCTCTACCCCGCCACGCCGCGGCCCAGCTATGCCGACCACGTGCTGGCGCTGTTCGCCCACCATGGCCTGAGCGTGAAGGTCGGGCAGTGGAGCAATGAATTGCAGACCGCGCTGGGCCTGGTGGCGGCCGGCCTTGGCGTGACCCTCGCGCCGGCCTCGGTGCGCCAGCAGCATCGGGCGGACCTGGAATACACAGGAGTGAGTGATCGGGATGCCGTGAGCCCGATCATCCTCAGCCGGCGCAAGGACGACGCCGGGCCAGAGTTGCAGCGCTGCCTGGAACTGATCGAGGGGTTGCTCGCGGCACAGGATCCCTCTTCCCGAGAGTCGTTAACGCCGGGTTAATCCAGGCAATGCCCAGTGGTGGCCAACCTTGGAAAACAGGAAGCACGCCTTATGAAAAGCACCCTACAAGCCGCACTCCTTGCGGGTTTACTGGGCTCCGGCCTGCCATACGCCACCGCAGCCAACGTCTACGGCCCGCAACTGGAGGGCTTTGCCTACCCCTATCCGTTGCAGCACCTGAACTTCACCTCCCAGGGCAAGGCCCTGCAGATGGGCTACCTGGACGTGCCGGCGCAAAAGCCCGGACCAACCTTGGGCACGGTCGTACTGCTGCACGGCAAGAACTTCTGCGCGGCCACCTGGGAAGACACGATCAAGGGGCTTAGCCAGGCCGGCTACCGGGTGATCGCGCCCGACCAGATCGGCTTCTGCACATCGAGCAAACCCGACAACTATCAGTACAGCTTCCAGCAACTGGCCCACAACACCCATGAACTGCTGAAGCATCTGGGTATCGACAAGGCCAGCATCATCGGCCACTCCACCGGTGGCATGCTGGCAACCCGCTACGCCCTGATGTATCCCTCCGAAACTGCCCGGCTGGTGATGGTCAATCCGATCGGCCTCGAAGACTGGAAGGCCATGGGCGTACCGTACCGGACGGTCGATCAATGGTTCGAGCGGGAGCTGAAAGTGACGGCGGAAGGCATCAAGGCCTACGAACAGAAGACCTATTACGATGGCCGCTGGAAGCCCGAGTACGACAAATGGGTGGATATGCTGGCAGGGCTCAATGCCGGGCCTGGCCGTCAGGCAGTGGCGTGGAACTCGGCGCTGGTCTACGACATGATCTTCACCCAGCCGGTGGTGTACGAATTCCCGAAACTCCAGGTACCCACCCTGCTGATGATCGGCCAGACCGACACCACCGCCATCGGCAGCGATATCGCACCGCCCGAGGTCAAGGCCAGGATCGGCAAATACCCCGAACTTGGAAGAGCCGCGCAAAAGGCCATACCCGGGGCAGACCTGGTCGAATTCCCGAGGCTGGGGCATGCACCGCAGATGGAGGAGCCGGCCAAATTCAACCAGGCGCTGGTAGAGTGGTTGGCGAAGTGATCGGGTTCTGCCGCGGAAGATAGAGGGACACCGTGGTACCCGTGCCCACCTGCGAGGCGATGTGCGCCTGGCCGCCGGATTGCCGGGCGAAGCCGTAGATCATCGACAGGCCCAGCCCCGTACCCTGCCCGGCGGGCTTGGTGGTGAAGAATGGCTCGAAGGCCCGGGCAAGGACGTGCTCGGGCATTCCGCTGCCGGTGTCGGACACGGCCAGGCACAGGTAACCGCCTCCTGGCAGTTCGAGCGCCAGCGCCTGGTCGTCGTCCAGGTACAGGTTGCTGGTGCTGACCTGGATCCGCCCGCCTGCGGGCATGGCGTCACGGGCATTGATACACAGGTTCAGCAGCGCGTTTTCCAACTGGCTGGCATCGACGAAGGCGGACCAGAGGTCGAGCGCGCCGCGGGTTTCGAGGGTGACGGCGGGGCCGACGGAGCGTTGTATCAATTCGAGCATGCCGCTGATCAGCGCATTGACATCAGTCGCCCGGGGCTCCAACGGCTGCCGACGGGAAAATGCCAGGAGCCGGCTGGTCAGCGCCGCGGCCCGGCTGACCCCATCCTGGGCGGCGATCAGGTACTTGCCCAGTTCGCCGAACCGGCCCTGGAGCATGCGCCCTTCGAGCAGTTCCAGGGCACCCGAGATGCCAGCCAGCAAGTTGTTGAAGTCGTGGGCGATCCCGCCCGTCAACTGCCCGACCGCCTCCATTTTCTGCGACTGGCGCAGACTGGCCTCCGCGGCCATAAGCGCCTGGGTACGTTCCTCGACCCGTTGTTCAAGGGTGTCGTTGAGCAGGCGCAGGGCTTCTTCCGAGTGCGTCCGTTCGAGCAGGTCGGCAGCCTGGCGGGCGAGGATATCCAGCAACCGCAGATCGCGCTCGGAAGGATGGTGGGGCTGGCCCCAATGGGTGGAGATCATGCCCAGCAGCGCGCCTTTGCGCGAGACCAGCGGGGTGGTTTGCGCGGCGCGGATACCGGTGCGGCGAAACGCTTCCAATTCCTCGGTACCGGCGATGTCCGGCCATTGCTCATAATCGGCGATGATCGCGCGCTGGCCGCAACGCAGCGCCAGGGCACAACTGCTCAGGGCCTGGGGACTGACCCACTGCCAGAACCGCACCGCATCCTCGGGCAAATGCCGCGCGCACAGCAACTGCAGGCCGATGGCGCTGCCCTCGCTGTCGCTACCGGCGGACAACACCTGCATGGTGCCGAACTGCGACCCGCAGATGGCCACTGCCGCGTCGACGATCTTGCCGTACAGGGCGGCGAGATCCTGTTCACCGATCAGCATGGTGCTGATGCGGTGCACCAGCTCCAGGTCACCCAGGTCGTCGAGCACGGTAAAGGCGCAAGCCGCAGGCGACTCCGAAGGTTGAACGACTTGGGTCTGGGTCATGGAGGGGGCCTGATGAACATGCAGAAGAGATGATTGTTAATAGTTATACGCGCTTATGCCTGGTGCTGCCGACTATCTTCAGCATGCCCCACCATCCGGCCATGAACAGCGCACGGACCAAAAGGGGCTAGAATTGCGCCACCTTCCGCCGCCGACCCAGCCTCCATGACCAGCCTTCCCGAAGCCGCCCCCCTGGCCACCGACCTGCGGGTGTTCCTGACCGTCATCCGCAAAGGCAGCTTCGCCAACGCGGCGCTGGAACTCGACCAGTCGCCGGCGTATGTCAGCAAGCGCATCAAGATCCTCGAAAGCACCCTGGGCACCCGCCTGCTGCACCGTTCGGCACGGCATATCGCGCTGACCGACGCGGGCCTGCGCACGCAGCATTGGGCCGAGCGGATACTCGACCAGTTCGACGACTTCATGTGCGACCTGAGCCAGGTGCGCAAGGCTCCGCGCGGCCTGTTGCACCTGTGCAGCAGCTTCGGCTTCGGGCGCAACCATGTGGCTCCGGCCATCGCCGAACTGGCCGCGACCTATCCGGACCTGGAGGTGCGCCTGGAGGTGTTCGACCGGGTGGTGGATATTGTCGCCGAGGGCTTCGACCTGGAAATCCGCGTGGGCAATGACCTGCCGGGACAACACATGAGCCGCCGCCTGGCGAGCAACCGGCGGGTGATCTGTGCCACGCCCGAATACCTGGAGCGCTGCGGGACGCCGATGACCCTGGACGACCTGGGCCAGCACGACTGCCTGGTGCTCAAGGAGCGCAACAGCCCGTTCGGCCTGTGGCGGCTGGAGTCTGCCGGCAGGGAACATACGGTGCAGGTCAACGGCACGCTATCGTCTAACAGCGGCGAGATCGTCCTGCAATGGGCGCTGGCCCATCGCGGCTTGTTGCTGCGTTCGTGGTGGGATGTGCAACCGCTGGTGGCCCAGGGACGGCTGGTGCAGGTGTTGCACGAGTACAGCCAGGGCGCGGATATCTGGGCGGTGTATCCGACGCGCCTGGCTGATTCGGCGAAGTTGCGGGTGTGCGTGGAGTTTCTTGAAGCGCGGTTGAAACATCTGGCTGTGTAGTGCTCTTTCGGGCCTCATCGCTGGCAAGCCAGCTCCCACAGTGACCGCGTGCACCGCCGGACCTGTGTGAGCTGGCTTACCAGCGATAGAGCCTTAAAGAGCACCAAAAGGCTCAAGGTGCACGCGAACCCTGTGGGAGCTGGCTTGCCAGCGATTGGGCCTTCAAGGCCACCAGAAGGCTCAAGCCAGCCAGGGATTCCCGGCCAGATGCCGCGCCTCGAACGCCCGGATCTGCTCGCTGCGCTGCAAGGTGCTGCCGATCGCATCCAGCCCCGACAACAGGGCTTGCTTGCGCAGCGCATCGATCTGGAAGGCAATGCTCTCCCCCTCTCCCAACACAATCCGCTGCCCCGGCAGGTCGATCTCGATGCCGTTGGTTTCAGGCTGGCTGACCCGCTCGCCCAGACGCTTGAGTTCGTCCGGCTTCAGTTGAATGGTCAACACCCCGTTGCGCTGGCAGTTGTCGTTGAAGATCCCGGCGAAGCTGGTCCCGATCAACGCCCGTATGCCCAGTTGCTTCAGCCCCCACACCGCATGCTCGCGGCTCGAGCCACAACCGAAGTTGGGGCCGACCACGAGGAAGGCCGCCCCTTGCCAGGGTGCCTGGTTCAGCACGAACGCCGGATCGGGCGAGCCATCCGCAAGAAAGCGCAGGTCGAAGAACACCCCGCGATCCAGCCCGGCACGGTCGATACCCTTGAGGAACTGCTTGGGCATGATCACGTCGGTATCGACATTGGCCGCCAGCAATGGCGCGGCCACGCCTTGTACATGAACGAACGGTTGCATCTCACACCTCCCCTTGCAGCGAACGCACATCGACAAGATGGCCGCTTACCGCTGCCGCGGCGACCATCGCCGGGCTCATCAGATGGGTACGCGCGCCAGCCCCCTGGCGGCCTTCGAAATTGCGGTTGGTACTGGACGCACAGCGGTCACCGGGACTGAGCACGTCATCGTTCATCGCCAGGCACATGGAACACCCCGACTGCCGCCATTCGAAGCCGGCTTCGCGAAAGAGCTGCGCCAGGCCCTCGGCTTCGGCCTGGTCGCGCACCTGGGTGGAGCCCGGGACGATCATCGCCCGTACCCCTTCGGCGACCTTGCGTCCCCGAACCACACGGGCGGCATCGCGCAAGTCTTCGATCCGGGCATTGGTGCAGGATCCGATGAAGGCATGGCTGATGGGGATGCCACTGAGCGCCATGCCGGGTTGCAGCCCCATGTAGCGCAGGGCACGTTGCAGGTCCTGGCGCAGGATCGGATCCGGCTCGGCCAGTGGATCGGGCACGCAGGCGCCGATGGCGGCGGCCTGGTCGGGGCTGGTGCCCCAGGTGACCATGGGCTCCAGTGCGCCGACCTGCAGCGTGACCTCACGATCGAACTGCGCGCCCGGGTCGCTGGACAGCTCGCGCCAGCGCGCCACGGCTTGCTCCCACACGGCGCCACGGGGCGCCCGCGGCTTGCCCTTGAGGTAGTCGAAAACCTTGTCGTCCGGGGCCATGAAGGCACCCCGGGCACCGGCTTCCACCGCCATGTTGCACAGGGTCATGCGCCCTTCGACGCTGAGGGCGTCGATGGCCGGGCCGGCGAATTCGATGGCGTAGCCGGTGGCACCGGAGGCGCCGATGCGGCGGATCAGTTCCATGATGATGTCCTTGGCCACCAGCCCCGGGCCCGGCTCGCCCTCGACGGTCACGCGCAGGGTCTTGAGGCGCTTGTACACCAGGGTCTGGGTAGCGAGCAGGTGCTCGATCTCCGAAGTGCCGATGCCGAAACCGAATGCGCCGAGGGCACCGTAGGTGGTGGTGTGGCTGTCGCCCGCCGCCACCACCATGCCCGGCAGGATGAAGCCCTGTTCCGGCGCCACCACGTGCTCGATGCCCTGGCGCTTGTCGAGCACGCCGAACAGCTCGATGCCGAAGTCGCGGCAGTTTTCCTCGAAGTAGCTGACCTGGCGCGCACCGCCCGGGTCCGCCATTTCGGCACCCCGTTCGGGTGTGGTGGGATTGACGTGGTCCACCACGCACAGGGTCGCCGCCGGCCGCCAGACCGTGCGCCCCGCCTCGCGCAAACCGCTGAAGGCCTGGGGGCTGGTGTACTCGTTGGCGACCTGGCGGTCGATGTACAGCAGCACATGGCCCTGGTCGTCCAGCTCGCACACGGTATGGGCGTCGATGTGTTTTCGGTACAGCGTTCTTGGGCTAGTCATGGTCATGTCCATCACGGAGGAACGGCAGCGTGTGTTCCAGCAGGGCCTCGGGGGCTTCTTCGGCGATGTAGTGGCCACACGGCAGTTCGCCGCCGCGCACGTCCGTGGCGATGGCGCGCCACGCCTGCAGCGGCGAGAAGCACTTGCCGATCACGCCATCACGGCCCCACATCACCAGCAATGGAAGCTGGAGCTTGTTGCCGGCATCGATGTCGGCCTGATCGTGTTCCAGGTCGATGCCGGCGGCGGCGCGGTAGTCCTCGCATACCCCGCGGGCGGCGCCGGGCAGGGACAGGCAGCGCAGGTATTCGGCGAAGGCCTCGTCGGTGAAGGGTGCAAGGCCGGCGCTGCGCCCGCCCATGACGCTGCGCAGATAGCCTTCGGGGTCGGCTTCGATCAGGGTTTCCGGCAGCGGCGCCGGGCGGATCAGGAAGAACCAGTGCCAGTAGGCACGGGCGAAGGCTTCGTTGGTCTGCCGGTACATGGCCAGGGTCGGGGCGATATCCAGCAGCACCAGGCGGCTCAGGCGCTGCGGATGGTCCAGGGCCAGGCGGTGAGCGACGCGGGCACCACGGTCGTGGGCCATCAGGGCGAAGGTGTCGAAGCCCAGTTCGCGCATCAGGCCGACCATGTCGTTGGCCATGGTGCGCTTGGAATAGCGCTCGTGGGCGGGGTCGGCCTCGGGCTTGGCGGAGTCGCCGTAGCCGCGCAGGTCGGCGGCGATCACGGTGAAATGCTCGGCCAGGGAAGCGGCGACCTTGTGCCAGATCACATGGGTCTGCGGATGCCCGTGCAGCAGGAGCAGCGCCGGGCCCGCGCCGCCCTTGCGGTAGGCAATCTCGACACCGTCGATGATGCAGGTGGATTTATGGAAGTCAGGGAACATCGGCGGTACTCCATTTCTTGTTCTTTCAGGCTGGTGTCGAGGATAGCTGCGGCAGGAACGGGTTCAACGGGTGAAATGGAGAGGTATGGAACACGGATCGTGAATTTGAACATATAGACGGCTCGGCCCCTGTGGGAGCGGGTTTACCCGCGATTGCGGCGGTGGCTCCACCATCGTAATCGCGGGTGAACCCGCTCCCACAGGGTCCGCGTCGTACGGGAAATAGTTCGGGCGCGCAACTGCGCGCAGATCGCACAACAGTTCGATAATCGCACCAATTCCGCCAAACCCCCTCTACTTGTCGCCCTCTCTGCGGCACGCTATGGACAAGTCAGCCAACGACTCCAGGCGCTGACTGGCCCAGGCCTTGTGGCGCGTCGGCCAGTCCGGCAATCAATACTCCAGGAATGACCAGGAGCCCGCTTTGATCAATAAAACGTATGAGTCCATCGCCAGTGCGGTGGAAGGGATCACCGACGGTTCGACCATCATGGTCGGTGGTTTTGGTACTGCCGGCATGCCGTCCGAGCTTATCGACGGGCTGATCGCCACCGGCGCCCGCGACCTGACCATCATCAGCAACAACGCCGGCAACGGCGAGATCGGCCTGGCCGCACTGCTCATGGCCGGCAGCGTGCGCAAGGTGATCTGCTCGTTCCCGCGCCAGTCCGACTCCTACGTGTTCGACGAATTGTACCGCGCCGGCAAGATCGAACTGGAAGTGGTCCCGCAGGGCAACCTGGCCGAGCGCATCCGCGCTGCCGGTTCGGGCATCGGTGCGTTCTTCTCGCCAACCGGCTACGGCACCCTGCTGGCCGAAGGCAAGGAAACCCGCGAGATCGACGGGCGCCAGTACGTCCTGGAAATGCCGCTGCACGCCGACTTCGCGCTGATCAAGGCGCACAAGGGCGACCGCTGGGGCAACCTGACCTACCGCAAGGCCGCGCGCAATTTCGGCCCGATCATGGCGATGGCCGCCAAGACCGCCATCGCCCAGGTCGACCAGATCGTCGAACTCGGCGAACTGGACCCGGAGCACATCATCACTCCCGGTATCTTCGTCCAGCGCGTGGTCGCCGTTTCCGGCGCTGCCGCTTCTTCGATCGCCAAAGCTGTCTGAGGCCTGCCATGACCATCACCAAAAAACTCTCCCGCACCGAGATGGCCCAGCGCGTGGCCGCCGACATCCAGGAAGGCGCGTACGTCAACCTCGGTATCGGCGCACCGACCCTGGTGGCCAACTACCTGGGCGACAAGGAAGTGTTCCTGCACAGCGAAAACGGCCTGCTGGGCATGGGCCCGAGCCCGGCCCCGGGCGAGGAGGACGACGACCTGATCAACGCCGGCAAGCAGCACGTGACCCTGCTCACGGGGGGCGCCTTCTTCCACCACGCCGACTCGTTCTCGATGATGCGCGGCGGCCACTTGGACATCGCTGTGCTGGGTGCCTTCCAGGTATCGGTCAAGGGCGACCTGGCCAACTGGCACACCGGTGCCGAAGGCTCGATTCCCGCCGTGGGCGGCGCGATGGACCTGGCCACCGGCGCGCGCCAGGTGTTCGTGATGATGGACCACCTGACCAAAACCGGCGAAAGCAAGATCGTCCCCGAATGCACCTACCCGCTGACCGGTATCGCCTGCGTCAGCCGCATCTATACCGACCTGGCGGTGCTGGAAGTCACGGCCGAGGGCCTGAAAGTCATCGAGATCTGCGCCGATATCGACTTCGACGAGCTGCAGAAGCTCAGCGGTGTACCGCTGATCAAGTGATCCGCTACGCCTGTTGACCGTCGTCCTCGATATCTTCCTCCGCCTCCGCGGCGTCGGTTGCATCGGCATCGTTCAGGGGCGGCGAGGACGGCTTCTCGGGGTCGTTGATGAAGGGCACGCCGCTTGGGCCGTGCTCTTCCAGTCCTTCGGTCTTGGGCTGCATGGGAAATCCTCCGGGTGATGAGCGTTGGAGGCGGGGCCGGGAGGTGTCGTTCAAAAATTCGGGGGCGATGCAGGCGCCACAAGGCGCTTGATCGTTCACCGATGGCCGAAAAACCCTACAAGCTTCGGACCGGTTCCGACTTTCATGTAGGCAATTTCCCAAGCATACTTTTCCGCCTTCTCAGTCGTTGCGCTCCTGGGCATTTGCTGCCTACGCTTCGCCGGTCGCTGCGATCCAGCGACACAGACTTCGCGGTCTGTTGGCGAAAGGTGCTTCGATAGCGCCATCCAGATAGCAGGCGCTTTTTTTGCGCCTGCCGTTTGTGCAATGGCGGCTGTGCGTGGGAGACCCTCGGGTCTGCCGGGTTCCTTTTGCCTCGGTCCGCGAACCCACGTACAGCTGCCACCCTTCGTTTCGCGGCGAGGGCTGGCAGTTTGGCCGCAGAAGGAGATGCACCATGAAAAAACTCGTACCCGATCCCCCTCGCCTCACTACCGTCCATACCCAGTTCAGCGCCTGCAACAACAGCCACAAACCGCTGTTCGCGGTCTGTGATGGCGTCGATATCGAAGATGCGCTGGTGCATCTGTCCATGACCCTGAAATCGGCATCCGAAACCAACACCCAGGTTTGCGAACAGACCGAACGGTCGCTGGGCGGGCTGGCCTGGGCAACCTATCACTCATTGGAGATTTCACAGGCGTTGGTGGAGTCGTTATTGAGCGGGTTGGCACAGCATGGAGCAAGTGGCTGACAGCCGATGCGAGGGCCGCGTATGCGGCCCTTCAAACAGGAGCGAAGGCAAAAATAAATCCGTCCTCCCTTTTCCTTGTCTCCCTTTTTTCACTTTTCCCGCGCCCTGGCAAAAACGATCAGTTTCTTCCTGCCGTCGACTTCTATAATTCGAAATGGCCGTCAACGAAATGGATATCACCGCAGGAGACACCATGAAACTGGCATATATGACCGCCTTCGTCATCTCGTCACTGAGCCCGGCAGCTTACGCATTTGACTCCAACGAAGTACCGCGTGAAACATCGTTACAACGGGCCATTATCGAGCCCGCGATGGTGCAGCAGGCCATCGAGCTGGAGAACCGAATCTCCGCACAGGCTGATACCGCCGCGCCCAGCGGCGAGTCGCCAGTGGTCGTTCTCAAGGGCAGCAGCAAGGTCATCATCACCGCTCCCCACGCCACGGAACCTTTCCGGGAGGGCAAGTATCGGTTCTCCGATGGCGCCGGCACTGCAGCGTTGGCGCAAATGCTGAATCGAACTACCTGTGCGACGGTGATATATACGCAGTACCGCACGCCATCCGATCCCAACTATTACGATGACAACGAGTTTAAAGACCAACTGGCAGAACTGATCGGCAGCCAACGTCCAGCACTCGTATTGGATATCCACGGAAGCAGTGATTTCAGGCCCTACGATGTCGATATCGGCACCATGAATGGCAAATCGTTATTGGGCAATCAGGCCCTTCTGGTTGATCTTGTTGAACATCTGCGCCAGGAAGGAATGACCAACCTCTCGAATAATTACTTCGCTGCCGAAAAGAACCAGACAATTACCCGCTTTGCCTCAAGCAAGCAGGTGCCGACCCTGCAGTTGGAAATCAGCAGCACCCTGCTGCGCCCTTCCGAAGGTGGAGTGATGGCCCACCGTTTCGCTCAGCTGTTGCAGGGACTCACACGATACGTTCGAGGTGTAACCAACAACCCGACAGGTCAATGTGGGCCTACTGCATAAGCGAGCTTGCGCGCGATTGCGGTAGTGACTTCACCGCCGCTATCGCTGGCAAGCCAGCTCCCACAGGGTCCGCACTACAGCCAGATCGTCGGCAAAAGGCTGCTGTCGCTGCTGAGCACCAATATTCGTCACGAAAGCCTGGCGCCGTCGTTTGGCGAGCTTCCCTCCGACACTCTCAAACGCCGAACATAAAACCAGACAACACTGCGGACCCTGTGGGAGCTGGCTTGCCAGCGATTGTGATAGTGATTTCACCGCCGCTATCGCTGGCAAGCCAGCTCCCACAGGTTCCGCACTACAGCCAGATCGTCGGCGGCAAGCTGCTGTCGCTGCTGGCCCGGGTTGCGGCGCATATATCCCGGGCTCTACTTTTTCTTCTTCGCGAGGCCCTTCATCCGTAGCGCCGCCTTCTGCACCGTGGCCATCTTCTCCGGCCTTTTCATCCCGCGCCATTTGCGGATTTCTTCCCTGGTCCGCCCGCAACTGACGCACATCTCACTGTTCAGCTGACAGAGCGATACACAAGGGTTTTCAACATCTTTTGCCATGTTCCAGCCTGAGCGATCGTTAATTTAAGCGTAATGATCCGCGAACCATCTTGATTGATGCCTTTCCTCCTCCCCTCGTATGTTGACCTCCACGAAAGCGGACCCGTGGAGTCACCCAATGACAACAAGACCCTCCCCCCCACCGCAGTGGTCGCGCCGGCGCACCGAGAAGCAGCGGCGGCTCGATCTGCTGCGCGACCTCGCAAATGGCGCGGTGATACCCGGTGAACGAATCGTCGAAGCCCTGGAACTGTTGATCGCCCCCGGTGATCGGGTGGTGCTCGAAGGCAACAACCAGAAACAGGCGGATTTCCTCTCCCGCTCGCTGGCCAAGGCCGACCCCGGCAAGCTGCACGACCTGCACATGATCATGCCCAGCGTCAGCCGCGCCGAGCATCTGGACCTGTTCGAACAGGGCATCGCCCGCAAGCTCGATTTCTCCTTCGCCGGCCCGCAAAGCCTGCGCATCGGCCAGTTGCTCGAAGACGGCCGCCTGGAAGTCGGCGCCATCCATACCTACATCGAACTGTACTCGCGCCTGCTGGTGGACCTGATCCCCAACGTGGCCCTGGTGGCCGGCTTCATGGCCGACCGCGAGGGCAACATCTATACCGGCCCGAGCACCGAGGATACCCCGGCCCTGGTCGAACCGACTGCCTTCAGCGACGGCATCGTGATCGTCCAGGTCAACCAGTTGGTCGACGATGTCCGCGACCTGCCCCGGGTCGATATCCCGGCGTCCTGGATCGATTTCGTGGTGGTCGCCGACAGGCCGTTCTACATCGAGCCGCTGTTCACCCGCGACCCACGCCATATCAAGCCGGTCCATGTGCTGATGGCGATGATGGCGATACGTGGGATCTACGAGAAGCACAACGTGCAGTCGCTCAACCACGGCATCGGTTTCAACACCGCCGCGATCGAGCTGATCCTGCCGACCTATGGCGAGTCCCTCGGCCTCAAGGGCAGGATCTGCCGCAACTGGACGCTCAACCCGCACCCGACGCTGATTCCGGCGATCGAGTCCGGCTGGGTCGAGAGCGTGCATTGCTTCGGCACCGAGCTGGGCATGGAAGACTACATCGCGCAGCGCCCGGACGTGTTCTTCACCGGGCGCGATGGCTCGATGCGCTCCAACCGCATGATGTGCCAACTGGCCGGCCAGTATGCCGTCGACCTGTTCATCGGCGCCACCCTGCAGGTGGATGGCGACGGGCACTCCTCGACCGTTACCCGCGGCCGCCTGGCCGGCTTCGGCGGCGCGCCGAACATGGGCCACGACCCACGCGGCCGCCGCCACGCGACCCCGGCCTGGCTGGACATGACCGAGCCGGTGACCCTGCTGGAACGGGGCCGCAAGCTGGTGGTGCAGATGGTCGAAACCTTCCAGGAAGGCGGCAAGCCCACCTTCGTCGAGACCTTGGATGCCGTGGACGTGGCCAGGAAAGCCGGCATGCCCCTGGCGCCGGTAATGATCTACGGCGACGACGTGACCCACCTGCTCACCGAGGAAGGCATCGCCTACCTGTACAAGGCGCGCAGCCTCGAAGAACGCCAGGCGATGATCGCAGCGGTCGCCGGCGTCACCGCCATCGGCCTGCGCCACGATCCGAAAAACACCCAGCGCATGCGCCGCGAAGGCCTGATCGCACTGCCCGAGGACCTCGGCATCCAGCGCACCCAGGCCAGTCGCACCTTGCTCGCGGCCAAGAGCATCGCCGAACTGGTCGAGTGGTCCGGCGGACTGTACAACCCGCCCGCACGTTTCAGGAGCTGGTAAATGAGCGTATCCACACTGATCCATACCCCGCTTCCGCTCGCCCACTGGCTGGCCGATGCCGCCGTGGACGCCCTGATCGACGAGGCCGACCTGTCGCCCAAACCGGCACTGGTGGACCGCCGCGGCACGGGTGCCCATCACGATCTGCACCTTGGCCTGATGCACGCCTCGGCCCTGGCGCTCTGGCCATGCTTCAAGGAAATGGCGGAGGCTGCACTGGCCCTGGGCGAAGTCGGCCTGCCGCTGCGCGAAGCGCTCGGGCGCATTGGCCGTGAAGGTGAACGCGCGATGTTGGCGACCACCGGCGGCGTCAACACTCACCGCGGCGCGATCTGGGCCCTGGGCCTGCTGGTCGCCGCCCGTGCGCTCGGCGAGCCAGGCGAAGACGCCAGTGCAGTCGCCGCGCGCGCCGGACGCATCGCCCTGATCGACGACCGCTTCGCGCCAAGGCAGCCGGACAGCCACGGCCTTCAGGTGCAACGTCGCTACGGTGCACGCGGCGCCCGGGAACAAGCGCAATCGGGCTTCCCGGCGGTACTCGGCCATGGCTTGCCGCAACTGCGGGCCAGCCGCAGCCGCGGCGCGGGCGAGCAGAATGCGCGCCTCGACGCCCTGCTGGCGATCATGGCCACCCTCGACGACACCTGCGTGCTCTGGCGCGCCGGGCCGCAGGGCTTGCACGCCATGCAGCAAGGCGCCCGGGCCATCCTCGATGCCGGCGGCAGCGCCAGCCTTGCCGGGCGCCGCCGCCTGAGCGAACTGGACGCCAGCCTGCTGGCCCTCAACGCCTCGCCAGGCGGCGCCGCCGACTTGCTGGCGGCCTGCCTGTTCCTCGATAACGCCGGGAGCCTCTGAACATGGAAACCCTGTCTTTCACCTTTCCCGCCGGCGAGCCTGGCGCAGGCCGTGCCCTGGTGGGCTGCGTCGGTTCCGGCGATCTTGAAGTGCTGCTCGAACCCGGCGCCCACGGTGTGCTGGCAATCACCGTGGTCACCTCGGTCAACGGCAGTGCGCCACGCTGGGAGCAGCTGTTCCAGCGCCTGTTCACCGAGCAGTTGCCGCCGGCCATGAACATCGACATCCACGACTTCGGCGCTACCCCGGGTGTGGTGCGCCTGCGCCTGGAACAAGGCTTCGAGGAGATTGCCCATGACTGATGTCGCCCGCTTGCTCAACAGCCGCAGCTTCGTCGAACTCGGCGCTCGCGAGCGTGCCCGGGCGCTGCTCGATGCCGATAGCATGCGCGAACTGCTCGGGCCGTTCGATCGCCTGATGTCGCCCTGGCTGCCCGGCCAGGGCATCGTGCCCCAGGCCGACGATGGCGTGGTCATCGCCAAGGGCACCCTGGACGGCCGGCCGCTGGTGCTGGCCGCCATCGAGGGCGCCTTCCAGGGCGGCAGCATGGGCGAGGTCGGCGGTGCCAAGATCGCCGGCGCCCTTGAACTGGCGGTCGAGGACAACCGCAAGGGCATCCCCACCGCCGCGGTACTGCTGCTGGAAACCGGTGGCGTACGCCTGCAGGAAGCCAACCTGGGCCTGGCGGCCATCGCCGAGATCCAGGCGGCGATCGTCGAGCTGCGTCAGTTCCAGCCGGTAGTCGGCCTGGTCGCCGGCGCCGTTGGCTGCTTTGGCGGCATGTCCATCGCTGCCGGGCTGTGCAGTCACCTGATCGTCACCCGCGAAGCGCGCCTCGGCCTCAATGGCCCGCAGGTGATCGAACAGGAAGCGGGCATCGACGAATACGACTCCCGCGACCGGCCCTTCATTTGGAGCCTGACCGGCGGCGAACAACGGCATGCCTGCGCACTGGCAGACAGCTACATCGCGGACGATGTCGAGCAGTTGCGTACGGCGCTGGCAAGGGCCCTCGCCGCCGGCGAACCCGCCCTGCCCCGTAGCCGGCGCCATGCCGATTTCCTTGCCCTGCTGAACAAGCTCGGGGCGGACTGCGAACAACTGGACGCGCGCCGCGTGCGCGCCATCTACCAGGGAGAACTGCAATGAGCCGAGGATACCAGTGGCTGCGCGCATTGGCCGCCGGGCAGGAACTGCCGGGCTTTCCCGCCTCGGTGAAAGTCATCGATGGCGAGCTGGCGAACCGCCCCGCGCGCTACCTGGCGGTGGTACCGGACGCACACAATCCGTTCCCCCGGGCGCGACAGGGCGAGGTCGGCCTGCTCGAAGGCTGGGGCCTGGCCAAGGCCATAGACGAGGCCATCGAGGCCGACCTCGGCGCTACCCCACGGGTGCTGGTGGCGGTGGTCGATGTACCGAGCCAGGCCTATGGCCGGCGCGAGGAGGCGCTGGGTATCCACCAGGCGCTGGCCGGCGCAGTGGATGCCTATGCCCGCGCCCGGCTCGCCGGTCACCCGGTGATTGCCCTGCTGGTCGGCAAGGCGATGTCGGGGGCCTTCCTGGCCCACGGCTACCAGGCCCAGCGCCTGATCGCCCTGGACGACGACGGCGTGATGGTGCATGCCATGGGCAAGGCCGCCGCCGCGCGCATCACCTTGCGCAGCGTCGAGGAACTCGAAGCCCTGGCCGCCAGCGTCCCGCCCATGGCCTACGACATCGCCAGCTATGCCTCGCTGGGGCTGTTGTGGGAGCGGGTCAAGGTCGAACGCATCGAGCAGCCCGGCGCGGCGGATACCGCCAGGGTCAACGAGGTGCTGGCCCGCGCGGTACTGGATATCGGCACGAGCACCGACCTGCGCGGCCGCCTCGGCGCACCGAACCGGGCGATGTCGTCGCGGGTGCGCGAGCGCTTGCGGGCCCAGTGGTAAGTCGGATGAACAGCACCTTTCGCGCACACGATCTGCTGTGGGGCATGCCCCCCGCGCAACTGCCCGAAGATGCCCCGAACTGGGCGCGCCAGGTGCTGGGCGCCGGCCTGCCGGTAGTGGTACGCCGGGCCAGCGGCGAAGCGGGATCGGTGCCGGTCGGCGTGCGCGGCGACCAGCGCGCGCGGCGCCTGGCGGCCTGGATGACGACTGCGGCAGTGCGCTGCCGGCGCCGCCCCGAGGACCTGCGCCTGAACGGCCCGGCGGACCTGCCCGCACTGGTTGCCCTGCACCAGGTCACACCGATCCTGGACGGCACCGGCCTCGACTGGGGCCCTACCGGTGGCGTCGCCTACCAGTTGGCGACCGGGCTGACGGTGTTGCACGCCGACAGTGATCTCGACCTGCTGCTGCGTACACCGACGCCCATCAGCCGTGGCGAAGCCCGAAGCCTGGGCCAGGCCTTGAAGGCCATGGCCTGCCGCATCGACCTGCAACTGGAAACGCCCAACGGCGCCGTGGCCCTGGCCGAGTGGGTCACGGACAGCACGAAGGTGCTGCTCAAGCACCGCGACGGCGCCCGCCTGGTCAGCGATCCCTGGCACCTCGCGGAGCAGCCGGCATGAGCAGCCTGTTCGCCTTTCCCGGCCAGGGCGCGCAACGCGCCGGAATGCTGCAAGGCCTGGTGCAGGACGCCTCGGGCCGGGCCTGCCTGGAAGAAGCCGGCGATGTGCTCGGCGAGTCCCTGCTGGGCCTCGACAGCCGCGAGGCACTGGCCTCCACTCGCGCCGTGCAACTGTGCCTGCTGGTGGCCGGCGTGGCAGCCGCGCGCGGGCTGCTGCAACGCAACCCGCCACCGGACTACGTTGCCGGACTGTCCATCGGTGCCTACCCGGCAGCGGTGATCGCCGGCGCCCTGGACTACGCCGACGCGGTGCGCCTGGTGGCCCTGCGCGGCGAGCTGATGCAACGTGCCTACCCCGCTGGTTACGGCATGACGGCCTTGATCGGCCTGGACCAGGGCAGCGTCGAACGACTGATCGAGACCGAGCGCGAGCCGGTGTTCCTGGCCAATATCAATGCCGAGCAACAGTTCGTGATCGCCGGCGATGACCAGGCCATGCAACGGGTTGCCCAACGAGCGCTGGCCATGGGCGCTCGCGCGGCCAGGCGCCTGGCCATGAGCGTGCCGTCCCATTGCCCGTTGCTGGAATCGCCGGCCAGGGAACTGGCACAGGCCTTCGCCGCGGTCCCCCTGCGCCGCCCCGGCATCAGGTTCCTGAGCAGCAACAGCGCCAGGCCTGTGCCCACCGCCGAGGCCCTGCGCGACGACCTGGCCTTCAACATGTGCCGCCGCGTCGACTGGGCGGCGACCGTCCGCACCGCCTGGGAACGGGGCGTGCGCCTGCTGGTGGAGATGCCACCCGGCGCCGTGCTCAGCGGCCTGTCCCGGCCTGTGTTCAACCCCGGAACCGTGATCCCCTGCCAGGACGCCCGTGCGGATACCCTGGATGCACTACTGCGCAGGGAGGCAGATACCTCCTTGTCATGATCGCAGGTGCGGGTTCTGTGCTAGCCGATGGATCTGCAGCGCTCTCCAGATCGAGCGCCGCCCGCGCGGCGCATCGCTGGCAAGCCAGCTCCCACATTTGTTGCAACGCGCCATGGCCTGTGAGATCTCCATTGCCAGCCTTTGGATGTTCGGCGATCCATCGTGGGAATGGCTATTGGGTTCGGCGCGATATCGAGTCATACAAACAGAGCGGTCAACCATGGCCTGGCTGGCATAGGTACGTTGCAACAAATGTGGGAGCTGGCTTGCCAGCGATGCGCCGCGCGGGCGGCGCTCAATCTCAAGGACGCCAGAAAAGCCAAGCCGAGCACCTATAAGCCCTGACGCAACCTCCTGACGAACCTTCTCACCCCTCTTCACGCCCCCGGCTGTACATACGGCACTCAGCAACCAGCGCCAGCAGGTTCGGGTCCCGCTCGCGGCTCTTCAGGAACATCACGCCGATATGCTGCTGCAGGCGATAGCGCGGCTGCAGCGGGATCAGCTTGACGCGGTTTTCATAGACCGCCGAGATCCGCCCCGGCAGCAAGGCGTAGCCCACCCCGGAACTGACCATGCTGAGCAAGGTGAAGATGTCGTTCACCTGCATGGCCACGTTGGGCTTGAACCCGGCCTGCTCGAACACCCGCACCCCATCGCGGTAGGTCGCGAAGCCCTGGGCCAAGGTAATGAAGGTCGAGGCGGCGAGATCGGCCAGGTCCACCTCGGCTTCCAGGGCAAAGGGCGAGTCGGTGGGCACGGCCAGGAAGATATCGTCGGAGAACAACGGCAACTGTTCGCAGGCCGGGTCGCTGGTGCTTTCGTCCAGGGAAACCAGGATGGCGTCCAGTTCGAAGTTTTTCAGGCGATACATCAGGTCGACGTTGGAGCCGAGGATCAGGTCGATATTCAGCTCGCTGCGCCGCAGCTTCAGGCCCATGACCAGTTGCGGCACGGTCTTCACCGTCAGCGAATACAAGGCGCCGAGCTTGAAGCGCTCGGACGAGAAGCCGGCGGCCTCACGCGTCAGACGCACCATTTCACCGGCGTCCTGGATCAGCTTGCGGGCCTTTTCCTCCAGCACATAGGCGCTTTCCAGCGGCGTCAGCTTGCGCCCTTCATGCTTGAACAGCGGGCAGCGCAAAGCGTTCTCCAGCGAATGGATGGCCCTGTGCACGCTGACACTGCTGGTCTCCAGCTCGCTGGCGGCGCGGGCAAGGTTGCCGTTGTGCATGAACGAGAGAAAGATTTCCAGCTTCTTCAGGGTCAGCTCTTCGTCGATTTGCATACTCGGGTCCAGGCAGGAAGGGGCTGCCCGTGAGCATATAGGAACGCCGCAGCGCATGCCGGCAGAGGTGAGGTGACGACCTGCGGCCGCCACCTGCGCAGGGCCTACATCCAGCCCGGCATCACGAACAGCAGCCAGGCCAGCAGCGGCCCGAAGGCCACCACCAACCCGCTGTAGACAAGGAAGCGACGGAACAAGGCTTCGCGCTCTTCCTTCGCCGCCGAAGCCACCACCAGGGCGCCATTGGTGGAGAACGGGCTGACATCCACCACCGTGGAAGACACCGCCAGCGCACAGATGACACCAGCCGCGCCGAGATGGCCCTGCATCAGGAAGGGAACCGCCAGCGGGATGGTTGCCCCCAGTACCGCCGCCGAAGATGCGAACGCGGAGACGATGCCCCCGACATAGCACACCAGCAGCGCCCCCAGCAGCGGAATGCCGATGGCACTGACGCCGTGGCCGACGAAATCGACCGCACCGGCCTTCTGCAGCACGGCGACATAGGTCACCACGCCGCTGATCAGCAGCACCGTGGACCAACTGATGCCGTCCACCGCGCCCTTCTGCGCCGACGGCGAAACGATCGCGATAGCGACGGCAACGGTGATCGCCACCAGGCCGACGTTCAGGTCGTATGCCAGCGCGGCGATGCCCAGCCCCAGAAGGCCGACCAGCGTGATCAGGTGATCGCGATTGATCTGCAGCTCACTCAGCGCCTGCGGATCATTGGACAGGGTGCCGCCACCGGCACTGACCAACGCACCATGGCCCTCGATGGCGAACTCCCGCGACGACGCCTGCACCCCGGCGAGCAACGGCTCCTCGACCACGGCACGCCCACGGCGCAGCAAGGCGATGCCGCCAAAGGCGAAGAAGCAGATGAACGCCATCAGCACGTTGAAGCCGAGACTGGTGAGGAACACGGCCATCTCCGTAACGTCCAACCCAGCCTTCTGCACCACCTGGTTGGTGATGCCGCCGTACACGCTGATCGGCGAGAACCCGCCCGCCTGCGCACCGTGGATCACCAGCAGGCCCATCATCAACGGATTGATCTCGTACTGCTTGGCAAAACGCAGCGCGACCGGGCCGATGATCGCAACCGCAGCCGGCCCCAGCGCACCGAACGCCGTGAGCACGGCAGTGACGATGAACATCACCCAGGGAATGGCCACGATATGGCCTCGTACCGCCTTCACCGCCCAATGCACCAACAGGTCGATGGTGCCGTTCTTCTGGGCGATGGCGAACAGATAGGTAATTCCGACCAGGGTCAGGAACAGATCGGCAGGGAACCCGGCCAGAACCTCCTTGCCCCCCATGCCGACCCACACGCCACCAACGATGAACGCCAGGGTAAAGCCGACTGCGCCCATATTGATCGGCAGCGCCGTGGCCACGATGAACATCACCACCAGACCGATGATCGTTGCAATTTCAGGGCTCATACGTCCTCCCGAGGCAGCAGGTTCGTTTCATCGGACAGCAATCCGCTGTCCAGCCTGATGAAACCGGCCCGGGAACAAAAGGCAGGTAGGGCTACACCGTAGATGATCATTGTTTTTACCCTCGTTGATTCGTCGAAGTTATTGTTCTTGTGCTTCGGTAATCGGTAGTGCTATCGGCTGCGGTTCACCTCCTGGCGCAGCAGAAAATACAGGGGATCCAGGCGCGAGGACACGCCGGGCCGGGGCACGCACCGAGCGAATCGCCGGATCGTCCCGGCGCGGCGACAGGAACAGCGCGGCGGAGGGGAGCGTGTTGTTGGCATTGGAAACTCCACGAAATCCGCTTTCGTGAAGGCACATTAGAAGTGCAGGCCGCAGGGCATCAATCAAGGGAAGAGGTGCTTTGTTACGGTAAGGTTAATGATTCGATCGAAAAGATCGGCGTCCAATACCTCGGAATGGTACAGCCCGAAGGAGTCCTCAATCGCTCACCGATAGGCGATTTACCCTACAAACATCAGACCGCTTCCGACTTTCGTGTAGGCAATTTCCCAAGCATACTTTTCCGCCCCATCCAGCGTTGCGCTCCTGGAAATGGTTGCCTAGCCTTCGCCGGTCGTTGCTCAACAACGACCGGCTTTGACAGGCCTGAAGACCGTTTTACGAGGAGACGCCAGTCGTTATGGCGGCTGTGCGTGTGGGCGCCTTCGGGCGCGCCAGGTCGTTCTCCTCATGGTCCCTGGTCTGTCAACCCACGCACAGTTGCCACCCTCCTGGTTTGACAGCCGGTTCGTGGCAGCACCTGTTGACCAGAGGAGCACGTGATGAAGAAGCTTGTCCCCGATCCACCCTCACCCACTCAACGCCGCACAACCACACTGACCCATTTCGGCTCATGCAATGGCGCGCACCCGCCGCTTTTCGCCGTACACCCCGATGCCGATATCGAGGATGCGCTGATGCATCTGCATGCGGCGATAACCTCGGCATTCGAGAGCAACGCCCAGCTCTGCGAAATGCTCTCGCGGCCATTGGCGGACAAGGCCTGGGCGACATGGCAATCATTGGAGATTTGCCAGGCGCTGGTGGAGGCATTGCGTGGAGGGCCGTGTTGCCGACAAGGACTGGGGTAAAAGGTTGAAGGCCGCTTGGGCGGCCTTTTCTGTTTTTGGGTGCCATTCAAATCTGGTCCTATCCGTTTCCCATTCTCAGTCCACACTCTCAATCACAATGTTTTCCTCGGCTGGCAAAAAGAAACGCGCCGCCAACCAGCAAATAACGATCGAAGCAAAAGAAATCATTGCCACTTCAAAAAAATGATCGGAGAACTGGGCGTCGCTTATACCACCCTCTATTACCGCCAGGAACAGCAGCACCCAGAACATGGCAATAAGCCCACCCGACAAAGAGACAAGCACACAGTTTCGTGACGTTCTACCGACCTTCATCCATGCAATGATCAGTGCAAATACTAGGAACGGCGGAAGAAACGCCACCTGCACAATGAACGGCACGAGGAAAGGCATAGCGACTAGCTCTATTCCTTTGACCTCACCCAACAATCCCGGAGTATTCACCAAGTGCGCAAGGAGGGTAACAAACTTGTAAATCCCAGCCATAAACCCTAGAACAAACGGACAGAAGAAAAATGCAGCAAACACCTTGTAACGCGGATACTTCATTATGCTCATGGCTTGAACCCCTGTGCTTTCGGAATATCCAAGCAGATTACACTCAAACTCCACCCTGGACTTATCAATCGACGCAACTCTCCTAACAGAAAAATAAATCTGCCTCTTTTCCCGCTAGCGCCTCAAGAAATCATTCACCAACGTCAAATTTAATCTGAGCACCGTCAGGCAACTCTTTGATTTGAAGCGCTAAATCGGCCCTGAGCCTCATACCTTCAACAGCGTCAATCATATGCAGATTATCAATCGTAAACTCACCGCCCAATACGAATGGCGTCTTAGGCACAACGCGCTTTCCAGCAGAAAGCTGGCCATTCTGTTTTTGCCACTGATGCGCTAATGGATAACCTGTTAGAACTTCATAATCATGAAGGAGTGTTTGCGCCCATTGTTCAATGTCGCCAGCCAAATAATCAAGGCAGCCGAGCTCCGGATCAAATGTGTAAACGTTACCGTCCTTGAGACAGAACTGCCCGCCAAATATATCCTCGGCAAAAAATAGGCAACCGTCTGCAAGACCGTTGTATCGACTGCGCCATAGTGCATGCTCATTCCAATCAGTGATATCAAGCTCGTGCTGGCTGGAGCATGCTGGAAATACATGCAATGCGCTTTCGAGAGCGTAAAACCCATTACGCCGACGAAGCATACCCAAAAGTTGGTCAGCCAACGCTCCTGCATATTCAAGCAAATACTCTTGAATCGCCGGCTCACCCTGACTCAACGATGAACTTGAGTTTACTAACAACCTTTCCAAACTGCTCATATCCTAATCACCCTAAAAAGAAGACAGATTTATCTTTCATCGACGCAGCTCGTCTAGCTGAGAAAAATAAGTCCGCCCCTTTCCCCTTGAAAAGCAAATCCGTCCCCTTTTCCACATCTATCGACCCAGTTGTTTTTACACCATTAAATTACCTTAACCTCAAGGATTTCTCTTTCATATAGTCCTTCAAATAGCTATCTATGGGCTTTGCTGTTCCAAGAATATAAAGCTCACCAGACTGCCTATCAATTAAAAACGGGGCATTCCCTGCGAGCTGAGTTGACAGCTCACCTGTTTCCAAAAACTCCTTTGATTGGTAGCAGAAATACCACCCCTCGGAAAATTCTCCCTCATATGTAATTTGCAAAGGAACTTCGGAGCCCTTTAGATATTCCTTCGCCAGCTCCAAGGCATACGCATAAGTGACCATCAATTTGTCCTCGGGAAGAGGGGACACGGGAAAAGGGGACAGATTTCTATCTGATGCCATTCGTCTAGCCGAAAAATAGATCTGTCCCCTTTTCCGGTCTGTCCCCTTTTCGGTCCCCTTTTCGATAGCATCATGTGTTTCCTATATATACGGCTCCATCCGAGAACTCCACCAACCACGGGTCAGTTGATGACGAATAAAATGTAGTCAAGATGCGGCCATCATACAATCTAAAGAATGGATCGATTGGCTGAGCATCAATAAGCCAACCTACCTCAACAATGGACAAACCTGAAAGCGCAGAAACAAAGTCAAGGGAGTCGTCATCCCAGTAAGCGACCAGCAGCTTCCCTCCCTTAGAAACACGCCACGCGCCCCTAGTCCGAAAGCGCCACCCCGCCGAAAAAAGCATCAGAATATCACCATCCCAAAATACTCTTTCAATTTTTATAGGCAACAGAAGCGCCACAGCTTGTAAGAATTTAGTCATTGCTTAGTCCATTTGCTCAATATGCGTCCTCTCTCTAATCCACTGCTTCCGTTCAGCTTTCGATAAACCCTGCGGAGGCTGCGGTGGCTATTCCAGTAGTAGACGGAAAAGGGAACAGATTTATTTTCCACCCGATGTCATTCGTCTAGCAGAAAAAATAAATCTGTCCTCTTTTCCGCCTTTTCCGCTGTCCCCTTTTCCGTGTTCCCTTTTCTGATCAATAGACACGATCTATAAATCAAAGTAGAAAAATCGACTCACTCAGTACCACCACTACACTCCAATATTTTTATGCAACCTGTCCTTTTTTTCACTTCTTCCTCGCTTCCCTCATCGTCCCCTTTTCCTCTCACCACACCTCATGTACTTCAGGACGATAACCCATTTCAATTCGCTCAACCAAAAGAGGAGCGCTAATTATACCCTCAGTGGGATACTCCAATTCCTGCGGCGTTAGGTCTCTCTCCAGCCGAAGAGACTTTTCTCCATCCCACAACCAAATAGACCCACCTGCGCCGCCGTTTCTGGAACGGAACACTGGAAAAATTTGTAGCACCTCAGGCACAGGCACATTGGCGACCACTGTCAACAACCCTTGATTGACAGCACTCTGAACTACAAAAAAAGCAGAAAACTGAACCGGGTTACGCACCACATCCAGAAAGCTCTCTGGCTGTTTCCCATAGACTCCAGAAAAAACCCGAATCAAATAACCAAACTCTGGACTCTTGTGCGTAACCTGCGCATAAGCAATTCCTTCGGAAGTTAAAATCTGCAATACATCGCCAAACTTCACTTTTTTCGTCATTTAGAACCCCGCATATCCCACACTCCTCAGCAGTTCAGCACCGCGAACCAAACCCTGCTCGTACTTAGTCGGATTTTTAACTTGTGAGATAGAGTTAATTTTATTTATCAAGGTACCGCCGTCTTTCCCGAGCCCATGGAAATCTATGAGTGTTTGCTCAACCGCACGAGCATCAGCTCGTGATAGCCCTTCAAGCCCTCAAAAAGGGGACAGATTTATTTCCTACTAGAAAAATAAATCTGTCCCCTTTTCGTGTCCCCTTTTCGCTTTTCGCTCGCCAGTTTGCAGATATCTCTGATGCTTCTTTTGCCCCTACTCAACTCTTCAATGCTGGCAAAGACAGCACTTCATCATACTGCGGCCAGTCTTCCCTAGCGCGTTTGAGTACCCCTTGCATCAACTTGTCCAATTCAGGCAGGGGCTGCTCGGGTGGCAATTGGTCAAAGGGCACGGCCAGAAGCGGATGATCAATCTTCTGCGGATTGGCTAAACCTTCCCATTGGCGCAGGCGCAGGATATAAAG
>NZ_JAOECN010000016.1:0-113073 GCF_029836855.1 Pseudomonas sp. GD04058 | reverse complement strand
GGCGGCTGGCTGCTTCGGGGGGCTTGCCTTGGGCAGGGCTGCAGCTTAGGTTGATGACATTGCGCGAAAGCTGGCCCCTTGCCTGAAATCGAAAAGGCACTTTGTTCCCTCCGGAATTCCGGACTGTTCCAATTGAAAGTTTGGATTTCCAGACGTTTGAGCGACAATTCCCCGGATGTTGTCGCGTGGTGGCTGCCTATTTGACAAAGCCCTGTGCCGCTTTCATAGTTGCGCACAGCAAACGTTTGCTATCCGATAAAAAAGCAAAAAACGGAGTGAACTTCATGCATTTGCCTTCCCTTGGACGGATCCGGGCCTTGGCCGTACTCGCCGTTCTTTTCACTGCTTCCGTCGCCTGCGCCGAAGACCGCCCCAAGGTTGCCCTGGTCATGAAGTCCCTCGCCAACGAGTTCTTCCTGACCATGAAGGATGGCGCCAAGGCCTATCAGAAAGAACACCCGGATGACTTCGAACTGGTGTCCAACGGCATCAAGGACGAATCCGATACTGGCGCGCAGATCCGTATCGTCGAGCAGATGATCGTCTCCAGGGTGGATGCCCTGGTAATCGCACCTGCCGATTCCAAGGCACTGGTGCCAGTGATCAAGCGCGCCATGGATGCCGGCATCATCGTGATCAATATCGATAACCGCCTCGATCCCGGGGTGCTTGCGAGCAAGCAACTCAGCGTGCCCTTCGTCGGGCCGGACAACCGCAAGGGCGCGCGTCTGGTCGGCGACTACCTGGCGAGCAGGCTCAAGGCCGGTGACGAGGTCGGCATCATCGAAGGGGTGCCGACTACCACCAATGCGCAGCAACGTACCGCCGGCTTCCAGGACGCGATGGAGGCAGCCCAGATGAAGGTTGTCTCGGTACAGTCCGGCAATTGGGAAATCAACAAGGGCAATGCCGTTGCGTCGGCGATGCTCAACGAATACCCCAATCTCAAGGCCTTGCTTGCAGGCAACGACAGCATGGCACTGGGCGCAGTCTCGGCGGTGCGCTCGGCGGGGCGTAGCGGTCAGGTTCAGGTGGTGGGGTACGACAACATCAAGGCCATTGCGCCGATGCTGGCCGACGGGCGTGTGCTCGCCAGCGCCGACCAGTATGCCGCCCGACAGGCAGTATTTGGCATCGAGGCGGCGTTGAAGATGCTCAAGGGCGAAAAGCCAGAGGTGGATGGCGACAATGTCATCCAGACGCCGGTCGACCTGGTGGTCGGCAAACAATGAGCACCGACGTGCTACTGACCGTCAGCGGGGTAGGCAAGACCTACGCCCAGCAGGTGCTTGGCGGCATCGACCTTACCCTTCGGCGCGGCGAGGTAGTGGCGCTTACCGGCGAGAATGGCGCGGGCAAGAGTACGCTGTCGCGGATCATCGCCGGCCTGGAACTGGCCAGCGCCGGAAGCATGGAGTTCCAGGGGCGTCCCTACCAGCCAGGCAGTCGCACTGTTGCCGAGCGCCTGGGTGTACGAATGGTGATGCAGGAACTCAACCTGCTGCCGACTCTCAGCGTTGCGGAAAACCTGTTCCTCAACCAGTTGCCCGGACGCTTCGGCTGGATCGATCGCAAGCGCCTGCGGCGCCAGGCCGGGGTGGCCATGGCGCGCATGGGGCTGCAGGCTATCGATCCGAATACGCCGGTGGCAGAGCTGGGCATAGGCCACCAGCAGATGGTCGAGATCGCCCGCAACCTTATCGGCGACTGCCATCTGCTGATTCTCGACGAGCCCACTGCCATGCTCACGGCGCATGAGGTTGAACTGCTTTTCGAGCAGATAGAGCTGCTGCGTGAGCGCGGAGTCGCGGTGCTTTATATCTCCCACCGATTGGAAGAGCTCAGGCGCATCGCGCAACGTATCGCGGTACTGCGCGATGGCCAGCTGGTCTGCGTCGAGCCGATCCTGCGCTACAGCAGCCAGGAGTTGCTCAGGTTGATGGCGGGGCGGGAGCTGGTCGAGCATATCCAGGCGCCAGATCGGCGGATTGGCGAGCCGTTGCTGCGGGTCCGCGGCCTGGGGCGAGGAGAAAAGGTCGTCGATGTTTCGTTCGAAGTGCGGGCTGGCGAGGTCTTCGGGTTGTTCGGCCTGGTGGGCGCAGGACGTACCGAACTGCTGCGCCTGATCTACGGCGCAGACCCTGCCGATCACGGCACGCTGGAGGTGGGCCGGCCACTGCGGAAATGCCGCATCGATTCGCCGATGGCGGCGGCGCGTCTTGGCATTGCCCTGATCAGCGAGGACCGCAAGGGCCAGGGTCTGCTTCCGGGCGAGTCGGTCAGTGCCAACCTGGTCCTGGGGAACCTCGCAGCGGTATCCCGCGCGGGTATGGTGAGCCAAAGCGCCGAGCGGGCGCTGGCCGAACGGTGCATCGCTGCCCTGGGCATACGTAGCGCAGGATCGGAGCAGTTGGTCAGGGAGCTGTCCGGCGGTAATCAGCAGAAGGTCGTGATTGGCCGATGGCTCGAACGGGACTGCCAGGTATTGTTGTTCGACGAACCGACCCGGGGCATCGACGTCGGCGCGAAGCTGGATATCTATCATCTGCTTGCCGAACTGACTCGCCAGGGCAAGGCGCTGGTGGTGGTATCCAGCGACCTGCGCGAGTTGATGCTGGTATCCGACCGTATCGGTGTGCTCAGTGCGGGGCGGCTGGTGAGTACCTTCGAGCGGGGCGACTGGAGCCAGGACAACCTGCTGGCTGCGGCCTTTTCCGGCTATCACGAACCTGAAGCGCTGTCGTCCGCGGCAGCGCCGGGAAATCCGCCATGAAGACATCCTCCCTGGGTACTGCGCCGACGGCCAAGCGTGCCCCCGGTCGGCTTGCGTTCGGCACCTGCTTCGGCCTTGCAGGTGCCCTGCTGGGCATGGTTGCCCTGTTTTCCCTGCTCAGCAGCCATTTCCTGTCCTACGCGACCTTCAGCACGCTTGCCAACCAGATTCCCGATCTGATGGTGCTGGCGGTAGGCATGACGTTCGTGCTGGTCATCGGCGGAATCGATCTCTCCGTCGGCTCGGTGCTGGCCCTCGCGGGTTCGGTGGTGAGCGTCGCCATGCTGGGTTGGGGCTGGAGTGTATTGCCGGCAGCCTTGCTGGGCATGGGCAGTGCGGCCCTGGTCGGCAGCCTTACCGGATCCATCACCGTAGCCTGGCGTATTCCTTCCTTCATCGTATCCCTTGGTGTGCTGGAGATGGCCAGGGGTGCTGCCTATCAACTGACCGATTCGCGCACTGCCTATGTCGGGGATGCCCTGGCCTGGTTGTCCGATCCCATCGCCTTTGGCATTTCGCCGTCGTTCCTGATTGCCCTGGCCGTGATCGTGTTGGCCCAATTGGTGCTGGTGCGTACGGTCTTTGGCCGCTATCTGGTCGCAATCGGCACCAATGAAGAGGCCGTGCGCCTGGCCGGGGTCGATCCCCGGCCCTACCGGATCCTCGTGTTTGCCCTGATGGGTTTGCTTGCCGGCCTGGCGGCACTATTCCAGGTCTCCCGGCTGGAGGCGGCCGACCCCAATGCCGGCTCCGGCCTGGAGCTGCAGGTCATCGCCGCCGTGGTGATCGGTGGTACCAGCCTGATGGGCGGGCGTGGCTCGGTGGTCAGTACGTTCTTCGGCGTACTGATCATTTCCGTGCTGGCGGCGGGGCTGGCGCAAATCGGGGCGTCGGAGCCGACAAAGCGCATCATTACCGGAGCGGTCATCGTGATCGCCGTGATTATCGACACTTATCGCAGCCGGCGCACAGGTCGGTGGAATTGAAAGCATGGCAACCATAAAAGACGTAGCGGCACTGGCTGGAATTTCCTATACCACCGTGTCCCATGTGCTGAACAAGACCCGGCCGGTCAGCGAGCCGGTGCGTTTGAAGGTCGAGGCCGCGATCGCCGAACTCGACTATGTGCCCAGTGCAGTGGCGCGCTCCCTCAAGGCCCGCAGCACCGCAACCATCGGTCTGCTGGTGCCCAATAGCGTCAACCCGTATTTTGCCGAGCTGGCCCGGGGAATCGAGGATGCCTGCGAGCGTAACGGCTATTGCGTCATTCTGTGCAATTCCGACGACAATCCGAAAAAGCAGCGCAGTTATTTGCGGGTGCTGCTGGAAAAGCGCATCGACGGCCTGATCGTGGCCTCGGTGGGGGAGGAGCGCGATCTGCTCGAGAGCCTGTCAGGCGTGCGAACACCCATGGTCATTCTCGATCGCGAGCTGGAGGGGGTTGACGCCGATCTCGTGCGCATCGACCACGAGCAGGGAGCCTATCTGGCGACCCGGCACCTGCTTGATCTGGGGCACGTGGATATCGCCTGCATCAATGGCCCGGCGCAGACCAGCGTGGCGAAGATGCGCCTTGCCGGCTTCCAGCGGGCCCTGGCTGAAGCGGGGGTGAGCTTGCCCGAGGGGCGGGTGGTCAGCAGCGAGTTCACCAGCCTCGGTGGTTACGGTGCGGCAGCCCGCCTGCTCGCCGGCGACCGCCCGACGGCGATCTTCGCCGGCAACGACATGATCGGCATGGGTGTATTGCGCGCTGCTGCCGAGCGTCATATCACGGTGCCGGGCGAGTTGTCGGTGATCGGTTTCGACGATATCCAGATGTGCCAGTACGTCTATCCGGCGTTGACCACGGTCGGGCAGTCCATCCGTGACCTTGGCGAGATGGCTGCGTCGATGCTGTTGCGGCGCATAGTGGCTGCTGGAACGCTACCTGTGGAACAGCGGATCGTCGCGCCGAAGATCGTCCTGCGCGAGTCTACCGGGCGCAGTCCTGACCTGTTCGGCGCAGAGGGCTGAGGGCGCATCATGCAGGGCAGGGTTGTGGTGATCGGCAGTCTCAACATGGACCTGGTGACTCGCGCACAGCGTCTGCCACGAGCAGGGGAGACCCTGGCGGGAGAATCTTTCACCACGGTCCCCGGGGGCAAGGGGGCGAACCAGGCGGTCGCCGCTGCAAGGCTCGGGGCCGAGGTCGCGATGATCGGTTGTGTCGGTGATGATGCCTATGGCCAGTCGCTGCGCGAGGGGCTGATTGCAGAGGGTATCGACTGTCGAGCGCTCGAGGTGGTTGCTGGCATGTCCAGCGGTGTGGCGTTGATCGTGGTGGATGCAGCCAGCCAGAACACCATCGTCATTGTCGCGGGCAGCAATGGTTGCCTGTCCTCTCGCTTGATAGAGCGTTTCGACGCGATGCTGCAGGGGGCGGATGTGGTGGTCTGCCAGATGGAGGTACCGCCGGATACCGTGGCATTTGCCCTTGCACGAGCGCGGCAACTGGGCAAGACGGTGATTCTCAATCCTGCGCCGGTCAACGGTCCACTGCCCGTGGAGTGGCTGGCCTCCGTCGACTACCTGATTCCCAACGAAAGCGAGGCGGCGGCCCTGACCGGCCTGCCCGTGGACGACCTGTCCTCGGCGCAGGAGGCAGGCCGGCATCTACGCGGCCTGGGCGCGGCTCGGGTCATCGTTACACTGGGGGCGCAAGGTGCGGTAATGGTCAGTGCCCGGGGAAGCGAGCATTTCGCCGCGCCAGTGGTGCAAGCAGTCGATACCACGGCGGCCGGCGATACCTTCGTCGGTGCGTTCGCGGCGGCTTTGGCTCGCGGCTGCACCGAGCATGAGTCGATTCTTTTCGGCCAGCGTGCTGCTGCGATTTCCGTTACTCGCGCAGGGGCCCAGCCGTCGATTCCTCGTCTGGAAGAGCTCGGTGGCTGACGTCATGGGGATGAGCAGCCAGCGGGTCGTTCCGGTAGCGCTCGAAGACCTGGTCGATGAAGAGGCGGGCGGCATCGCTACCCATCTCCTTGACCAGCAGGTCGATTGCGATAAGGCTCAGTTCTTCCGCTGTTCCCGGGCTATAGGCGCTCTGTCCTTCAGGCCATTTGACCTTGATGTCGGCATCGATGCTGTGGCTGGTCATGGAGATCTCACGGTTGCCGTTTTATTGAAAGCATGCCGCTGGTTCCAGGGTCCCTGTGCTTGCATGACCGGGTTCGGTGCGGTGCTTTCAGTTTAACCGTGTTCCAGGGGAGGTCGCTCTGCGACTTAGGCATAAGGATGCCGACATGGCAAACTATCGGTATTTCTCCGGCAGGACCGCGGCATGACCATCGATCTCAACGACCCCCGGCAATTCACCCTCGACAACGTCCGGCAGTTGCTTGCCAGCGGCAATCCGATGAAGCACAACCAGTTGCGTGTCAGTCGAGCGGGGCAGGCCTGGTTGTCCGAAGTGGTTGGCGGCGCGCAACTGGATGGCTTGCTGTTCCGGCTGGAAACTTGGGCAGCCGGTTCCGGCTGCGTGGGGGCTGTGGCTGCGGAAGATGAGCGCTGGGTTCGGCAAGTGTTCAAGGTCTTGCAGGATAACTGGCCAAGGCCTGTCAGCGACTATATTGATCTGTACTGAATCGATCTGTGCAAAATCCAGACACTATTGCCATTTTTCCTGAGCATGCGACTCAGGCAAACTGACCCGCTTTTGTAACAACTGGCATCAGATGCTGTCGGAACGAACAGCATTCAGCATCCCTTAAGGAGGATTCATGTTTCATTTGCGTGCGTCACTGGTGAGCCTCTTGGCTGCTGCCGTTCTGGTCGGCTGCAGCAGCGGTGGCAGTGCATCGAAGACACCCGAGCCGGTGGCTCCTGCGAACACTGATGGTCGTTGCGACGCTGGCAATGCCGGATTTGTCGTTGGCAAGCCTGCGTCTGCCGACCTGCTGGAGCAGGCGCGCAAGGCAAGCGGCGCACAGTTGGCCCGTATCCTGAAACCTACCGATGCGATCACCCTGGAGTATCGCTCCGAGCGGTTGAACCTGCATGCCGATGACAAGGGCATCGTCAATCGCGTCAATTGCGGCTGATTTGTTGCGCCAATGAAAAAACCCGTCGCAAGCGACGGGTTTTTTCATTCGGCAGAGGGTTACTCTGCTGGACGAACCTGTGCAGCCTGCATGCCTTTCTGGCCTTTCTCGGCCACGAAGGATACGGTCTGGCCTTCTTTCAAGGATTTGAAGCCGTCGGATTCGATCGCCTTGAAGTGGACGAACAGGTCATCGCCGCCGCCTGCAGGAGTGATGAAGCCGTAGCCTTTCTCATCGTTGAACCATTTAACGGTGCCGTTTTGGCGATTGGACATGGGGTGTATCTCCAGAAACTAGATTTTCGGTAGTGCGGTGTCGCCGAGAGCCAACAGGATGCACTTGATCATCATAGTCTAATTATTGGCAAGTGGTGGCTTTTAGCTTCATCGAATGCTGATCTGGCGCAAGATTGAGCCGGATCAGCCTCACTGTTTAGGCGCGCAGGCGGATTTCACTGCAGCCTGGGCTCTGTCCCTCAGCTTGGCGTCTACGCCGGCCTTGCTGTCCAGTTGCTCGATTTCCGCGGTGGTGAAGTTCTTCTCGATGGCGTCTGCGCCGCATTTGCAGTGCTTGTCTGCCTGGGCGGCGGTGACACCTTGCTGGCTGCTGGCAACCTGTACGCATTGATCCATGTATTCGCCTTTCTTGCCTGCGGGCCATGGTCCGGCATTGGCGGCCAAGGGCAGCAGCAGGGATCCGGCGGCAGCCAGTGCAAGAAGAGAATGAAGTCGCATAACCAGGCACTCCTTGGGTTTCGGTCTCATGGAAGAGAAGAGTAGGACGCTTCAATGACTCTGAGCGGGAAAAAACCGCTGGAGTTCACTGAACGGTCTTTTTTCCAAATATTTCTCCTTGTCGCGGGTTCAGCGGGTCGCAGCGTTCGATCCCTGTGCTAGGATGCCCGGCTCGGGTTCGCTGAGCTTCTGCTTCGCGTATCCCGTATCCACTTATTTCTGTTCCAGTCACTCTGGTTCGTTCCCTGGCAGGCATCCGACTTCTGCCACTGTGAGGCAGGCCTTCCGCAAGGAAGGACAGGGGCGAATCGCGTACTGGCTCATCCCAACCCACGTGACCTTTGGTAGGGGTCACCACTAGGAGAGGAGGCGCCATGCCCGTAATTACTCTTCCCGATGGCAGTCAACGCACGTTCGACAAGGCGGTTACCGTTGCCGAGGTCGCTGCATCCATTGGCGCAGGTTTGGCCAAGGCCACCGTCGCCGGCAAGGTCGACGGCAAGCTGGTCGATGCCTGCGACCTGATCGAGCACGACGCTAGCCTGCAAATCATCACGCCCAAGGACGAAGAGGGGCTGGAAATCATTCGTCACTCCTGCGCGCACCTTGTTGGTCACGCAGTGAAACAACTGTACCCGACCGCGAAAATGGTCATCGGTCCGGTCATCGACGAAGGCTTCTACTACGACATCGCCTACGAGCGTCCTTTCACGCCTGAAGACATGGCGGCGATCGAGCAGCGCATGCAGCAGCTGATCGACAAGGACTACGATGTCATCAAGAAGGTCACCCCGCGCGCCGAGGTGATCGAAGTGTTCAAGGCCCGTGGCGAGGATTACAAGCTCCGCCTGGTCGAGGACATGCCCGATGAGCAGGCGATGGGCCTGTACTATCACGAAGAATATGTCGACATGTGCCGCGGCCCGCACGTGCCGAACACCCGTTTCCTCAAGTCGTTCAAGCTGACCAAGCTGTCCGGCGCCTACTGGCGCGGCGATGCCAAGAACGAGCAACTGCAGCGCGTCTATGGCACTGCCTGGGCCGACAAGAAGCAGCTGGCTGCCTACATCCAACGCATCGAGGAAGCGGAAAAGCGCGATCACCGCAAGATCGGCAAGCGCCTCGGCCTGTTCCACCTCCAGGAAGAAGCCCCGGGCATGGTGTTCTGGCACCCGAATGGCTGGACCCTGTACCAGGTACTGGAACAGTACATGCGTCAGGTCCAGCGCGAGAACGGCTACCTGGAGATCAAGACGCCGCAGGTGGTCGATCGCACCCTGTGGGAAAAGTCCGGACACTGGGCCAACTACGCCGACAACATGTTCACCACCCAATCGGAAAACCGTGACTACGCGGTCAAGCCGATGAATTGCCCGTGCCACGTGCAGGTGTTCAACCAGGGGCTCAAGAGCTATCGCGAGTTGCCGTTGCGCCTGGCCGAATTCGGGGCCTGCCACCGTAACGAAGCCTCCGGCGCCCTGCACGGCATCATGCGTGTGCGCGGCTTCACCCAGGACGACGCGCATATCTTCTGCACCGAAGAGCAGATGCAGTCCGAATCGGCAGCGTTCATCAAGCTGACCATGGATGTGTACTCCGACTTCGGCTTCCAGGACATCCAGCTCAAGCTGTCCACCCGTCCCGAAAAGCGCGTCGGCTCCGATGAGCTGTGGGACCGTGCCGAGGCCGCACTGGCCGCTGCACTGGACAACGCAGGCCTGCCGTATGACCTGCAGCCGGGCGAGGGCGCCTTCTATGGTCCGAAGATCGAGTTCTCGCTCAAGGACTGCCTGGGGCGTGTCTGGCAGTGCGGTACCCTGCAGCTGGACTTCAACCTGCCGATCCGCCTCGGCGCCGAGTATGTTTCCGAAGACAACGGCCGCAAGCATCCAGTGATGCTGCACCGCGCCATCCTCGGTTCGTTCGAGCGTTTCGTCGGAATTCTGATTGAGCACTACGAGGGTGCATTCCCGGCCTGGCTGGCGCCGACCCAGGCTGTGGTGATGAATATCACCGACAAACAGGCCGAATTCGCCCAGCAGGTGGAAAAAACCCTGACCAATAGCGGATTCCGTGCCAAGTCTGACTTGAGAAATGAAAAGATCGGCTTTAAAATCCGCGAGCATACCTTGCTCAAGGTTCCCTATCTCTTGGTTATTGGAGATCGGGAAGTCGAAACGCAAACTGTCGCTGTGCGTACCCGTGAAGGTGCCGACCTGGGCTCGATGCCCGTCGCCCAGTTCGCGGACTTGCTTGCGCAAGCGGTTTCCCGGCGTGGTCGCCAAGATTCGGAGTAATTACCATTAAGCGTGATATGAGACAGGATAAACGAACTGCACCGAAGGCCCCGATCAACGAGAATATCTCGGCACGCGAGGTTCGGTTAATTGGCGCTGACGGCGAGCAGATTGGCATCGTCTCGATTGATGAAGCGCTTCGTATCGCTGATGAAGCGAAGCTGGACCTGGTAGAAATTTCTGCTGACGCTGTACCCCCTGTATGCCGGGTGATGGACTACGGCAAGAGCCTCTTCGAGAAGAAGAAGCAGCAGGCTGCGGCGAAGAAGAACCAGAAGCAGATCCAGATCAAAGAAATCAAGTTTCGTCCAGGGACGGAGGAAGGGGATTACCAGGTAAAACTACGCAACCTGGTACGTTTCCTTAGTGATGGGGACAAGGCCAAGATCTCTCTGAGATTCCGTGGTCGTGAGATGGCCCACCAGGAGCTGGGCATGGAGCTGTTGAAGCGGGTCGAGGTTGACCTCGCCGAATACGGCACCGTTGAGCAGCATCCGAAGATGGAAGGACGCCAGCTTATGATGGTCATCGCCCCCAAGAAAAAGAAGTAACCACCAGGGCACGGCAGGCCTTGCGGTTATGTTTATCCACTGAATGCGGAGTATCCGAACATGCCAAAAATGAAAACCAAAAGCGGTGCCGCGAAGCGTTTCCTGAAAACCGCTTCCGGCTTCAAGCACAAGCACGCTTTCAAGAGCCACATCCTGACCAAAATGTCGACCAAGCGTAAGCGTCAACTGCGTGGTAGCAGCCTGCTGCACCCGTCGGACGTTGCAAAAGTCGAGCGCATGCTGCGCGTACGTTAATTTCGGTCAAAGATAGAGGAAGTAACTCATGGCTCGTGTAAAGCGTGGCGTCATCGCTCGTAAGCGTCACAAGAAAATTCTGAAACTGGCTAAAGGCTACTACGGCGCGCGTTCCCGCGTATTCCGTGTTGCCAAGCAAGCGGTCATCAAGGCAGGCCAATACGCCTACCGCGACCGTCGTCAGAAAAAACGTCAGTTCCGCGCTCTGTGGATCGCTCGTATCAACGCTGGTGCTCGCAACAACGGTCTGTCCTACAGCCGTCTGATCGCCGGTCTGAAGAAAGCGTCCATCGAGATCGACCGCAAGGTTCTGGCTGATCTGGCAGTGAACGAAAAAGCGGCGTTTGCTGCGATTGTCGAGAAAGCTAAAGCCGTTCTGGCTTAAGTACCCACGACAATCATCCGCCGCCGGACCCGGCGGCGGATGTTAAACGTCATAGATAGGGGAAGAGCCTGTAAGCTCTTCCCCTATTTCGTATCTGGAGTCTGTACATGGAAAACCTGGATGCGCTGGTCTCCCAAGCCCTGGAGGCTGTGGAACGCGCTGAAGACATCAATGCCCTGGAGCAGATCCGGGTTCAATTCCTTGGCAAGAAAGGCGAACTGACCCAGGTGATGAAGACCCTGGGCAACCTGCCGGCTGACGAGCGCCCGAAGGTGGGTGCCCTGATCAACGACGCCAAGGAGCGCGTCACCGAAGTGCTCAATGCACGCAAGGCCGCTTTCGAAGAGGCCGAACTGAGCGCGCGCCTGGCGGCCGAATGCATTGACGTGACCTTGCCGGGCCGTGGCCAGACCTCCGGTGGCTTGCACCCGATCACCCGTACCCTCGAACGCATCGAGCAGTTCTTCACCCATATTGGCTACGGCATCGCCGAAGGCCCCGAGGTCGAAGACGACTACCACAACTTCGAAGCGCTCAACATTCCCGGCCACCACCCGGCCCGGGCAATGCACGACACCTTCTATTTCAATGCCAACATGCTGTTGCGGACCCACACCTCGCCGGTACAGGTGCGGACCATGGAGTCTTCGCAGCCGCCGATCCGCATTGTCTGCCCGGGCCGCGTCTATCGCTGCGACTCGGACCTGACCCACTCGCCGATGTTCCACCAGGTCGAAGGCCTGCTGGTGGATCGCGACATCAATTTCGCCGACCTCAAGGGCACCATCGAGGAGTTCCTGCGGGTCTTCTTCGAGAAAGAGCTGGCGGTGCGTTTCCGTCCGTCGTTCTTCCCCTTCACCGAGCCGTCGGCTGAAGTCGATATCCAGTGCGTAATGTGCAGTGGCAAAGGTTGCCGCGTGTGCAAGCAAACGGGTTGGCTGGAAGTCATGGGCTGCGGCATGGTGCATCCGAACGTGCTGCGCATGTCCGGGATCGATCCGGAAGAGTTCTCGGGCTTCGCATTCGGCATGGGCGCCGAGCGCCTGGCCATGCTGCGTTACGGTGTCAACGATTTGCGCCTGTTCTTCGACAACGACTTGCGGTTCCTCGCGCAATTTCGCTAGGTCGCGCACCCGTAACGAATCTTTAGGAGAGCAGGATGAAATTCAGTGAAAAGTGGCTGCGCGGTTGGGTCAACCCGCAGGTTTCCCGTGACGAACTGGTGGCCCGTCTGTCGATGGCTGGACTTGAAGTCGACAGCGTGACCCCGGCCGCCGGCCAGTTCAGCGGTATCGTCGTGGGCGAGGTGCTGAGCACCGAGCAGCACCCCGACGCCGACAAGTTGCGCGTTTGCCAGGTGAGCAACGGCAGCGAGACGTTCCAGGTTGTCTGTGGTGCACCGAACGTGCGCCCGGGCCTGAAAATTCCCTTCGCCATGATCGGCGCCGAGCTGCCGGGCGATTTCAAGATCAAGAAGGCCAAGCTGCGTGGTGTCGAGTCCAACGGCATGCTTTGCTCGGCCTCCGAGCTGCAGATCAGCGACGACAACGACGGCCTGCTGGAACTGGCTGCCGATGCGCCGGTTGGCCAGGACATCCGTGAATACCTGGATCTGGACGACGCCAGCATCGAGGTCGACCTGACTCCGAACCGCGGTGACTGCCTGTCCCTAGCTGGCCTGGCCCGCGAAGTCGGCGCCCTGTACGCCGTACCGGTCACCCGGCCGGAGGTCCCTGCGGTCGCCCCTGTGCATGACGAAGTGCGCCCGGTGGAAGTGCTCGCGCCTGCTGCCTGCCCGCGCTACCTGGGCCGGGTGATCCGCAATGTCGATCTGTCCCGTCCGACCCCGCTGTGGATGGTCGAACGCCTGCGTCGCGCCGACGTACGCAGCATCGACGCTGCCGTCGATATCACCAACTACGTGATGCTCGAACTGGGTCAGCCGCTGCACGCCTTCGATCTCGCCGAGATCAACGGCGGCATCCGCGTGCGTATGGCGGAGGTGGGCGAGAAGCTGGTCCTGCTGGACGGCCAGGAAGTCACCCTGCGTCCCGACACCCTGGTCATCGCCGACCACAGCCGTGCTCTGGCCATCGCTGGCGTGATGGGCGGCGAGCATAGCGGCGTGTCCGCGACCACCCGCGACCTCTTCCTGGAAAGCGCGTTCTTCGAGCCGATCTCCGTCGCTGGCAAGGCCCGTTCCTACGGCCTGCACACCGATGCCTCGCACCGCTATGAGCGCGGTGTCGACTCGCAACTGGCCCGTGAAGCCATGGAGCGTGCCACCGGCCTGCTGCTGGAAATCGTTGGCGGTGAAGCCGGGCCAGTCATCGAGACGCTGAGCGAGGAGCACTTGCCGAAGGTTGCGCCGATCACCCTGCGTGCCGAGCGCATCAGCCAGATGCTGGGCATGGAAATGGCCAGTGCCGAGGTCGAGCAACTGCTCAACGCCCTGGACCTGAAAACCATCGCTGGCGAAGGCCAGTGGCAGGTCGAAGTGCCAAGCCATCGCTTCGATATCAGCCTCGAAGTCGACTTGATCGAAGAGCTGGGTCGCCTGTACGGCTACAACCGCCTGCCGGTTCGTTACCCGCAAGCACGCCTGGCGCCCCAGGCTCGCGCCGAGGCTCGTGGCGAGCTGCCGGCACTGCGTCGGTTGCTGGTCGCTCGCGGTTATCAGGAAGCGATTACCTACAGCTTCATCGATCCGAAACTGTTCGAGCTGTTCACCCCGGGTGTCGAGCCGCTGCTGCTGGCCAACCCGATCTCCAGCGACATGGCGGCCATGCGGGCGTCCCTGTGGCCAGGCCTGGTCAAGGCGCTGCAGCATAACCTCAACCGCCAGCAGGACCGCGTGCGCCTGTTCGAGAGCGGCCTGCGCTTCGTCGGCCAGCTGGAAGGCCTGCAACAGCAACCGATGCTGGCCGGTGTGGTGTGCGGTAGCCGTCTGCCGGAAGCCTGGGCCAACGGCCGTGAAGGCATCGACTTCTTCGACGTGAAAGCGGATGTCGAAGCGCTGCTGAATTCCTCCGGCTCGCTGGGCGAGTTCACCTTCGCTGCCGGCAAGCACCCGGCACTGCATCCGGGCCAGACCGCGCGCATCGAGCGCAACGGTCGCGAAGTCGGGTTCCTCGGTGCACTGCACCCGGAACTGGCCAAGACCCTCGGTCTGGACCGTCCCGTGTTCCTCTTCGAGCTGGTACTGGGCGAAGTAGTGGAAGGGCGCCTGCCGAAGTTCCATGAACTGTCGAAGTTCCCGGAAGTTCGCCGTGACCTGGCCTTGATCGCGGGTCGTGATGTTGCTTCGAGTTCGGTACTTGAAGTAATTCGTGACAATGCAGGCGAATGGCTCACCGACCTCAGGCTGTTTGACGTCTACCAGGGTAAAGGTATTGATCCTGATAGAAAAAGCCTGGCAGTCGGCTTGACCTGGCAACATCCATCGCGCACTCTTAACGACGATGAGGTGAATGCCACGACCCAGAATATCCTCACCTCGCTCGAACAAAGGTTGAACACCACGTTAAGGAAATAGCGTATGGGTGCTCTGACGAAAGCTGAGATGGCAGAACGGCTGTACGAGGAGTTGGGCCTGAACAAGCGTGAAGCCAAAGAACTGGTTGAACTGTTCTTTGAGGAAATCAGGCACGCTCTTGAAGACAACGAGCAGGTCAAGTTGTCCGGCTTCGGCAACTTCGATCTGCGCGACAAACGCCAGCGTCCGGGACGCAACCCCAAAACCGGGGAAGAAATCCCGATAACGGCACGCCGCGTCGTCACCTTTCGTCCAGGGCAGAAACTGAAGGCCCGGGTTGAGGCTTATGCTGGAACCAAGCCATAACGACGAACTCCCGCCTATTCCGGGAAAACGTTACTTCACCATTGGTGAGGTCAGTGAACTCTGTGCGGTAAAACCGCATGTGCTCCGTTACTGGGAGCAGGAGTTCCCGCAGCTCAACCCGGTCAAGCGCCGCGGAAACCGGCGGTATTACCAGCGCCAGGACGTGCTGATGATCCGCCAGATCCGCGCTTTGCTTTACGACCAGGGCTTCACCATCGGCGGTGCGAGGTTGCGCCTGTCCAGTGACGAGGCCAAGGACGATACCACCCAGTACAAGCAACTGATCCGGCAGATGATTGTCGAGCTGGAAGACGTGCTGGTGGTGCTGAAGAAGTGACCCGGGCCGGGTTTTGGAAGGGGCATGAAAATAATCCTTCCAAAATTCAAAAGCTTAAGGTAGATTCTTCACCGTTCTCAGCAATACCGAGAATGTAGTCGGGGCGTAGCGCAGCCCGGTAGCGCACTTGCATGGGGTGCAAGGGGTCGAGTGTTCGAATCACTCCGTCCCGACCAAAAATCCCCCGAAGATCCAGTTGCTGTCTCGGACTGGATTTTCATAGATGCTGGTTAGTGGTCATCCACATGCCACATCGTAAAGCGGTAAAAAAGCGGGAATAGCTCAGTTGGTAGAGCACGACCTTGCCAAGGTCGGGGTCGCGAGTTCGAGTCTCGTTTCCCGCTCCAAACATGAAATGCCAGTCAGCCTAGCTGACTGGCATTTTTCATTTCCGGGTCCGAATATTTTCGGCCGGCCCAGGGTCTGTGTGAAAAGTCTTGAGACGAAGGTCAGGCAAGGCGAAAACAGCCGAGGAAGCGGAGTTTACGGGTTGTAAATGAGCATTCCGAGGCTGTTTTCAACGCAGCATCATCGAGTATCAAGGCTTTTCACACACAGCCTAGGAACGATTCTTCAAGCGGGACGGTCCAGTGACGACGCCGGCTCAAGGGATCTTTTCCAAAATGCGCTAGGCTTCTCGATCGGTAATTCAATGTGGATCGACAGATCCCGAGGGAGTGCTGTGCAAGCGCGAAAATTCAAGACAATCTGGTTTCCTCTCGCAGCCATCGCCGTCATTGTCGGCGGGTTGGCGCTGCTGTTCGCCTGGGCTGCGGGTCTGCTAGGGGATCGGACCACCACCAGGACATTCCTTGGCAATACGCTGCAGGAGTTCGAGCCCGGTTATCGTCGTGCACATGGCAAGGGTGTGTGTTTCACCGGGGTCTTTCACAGTAGCGGGGCCGCGTCCTCGCTGTCGAAGGCTCGTGTTTTCTCCCAACAGGACATCCCGGCCATCGGACGCTTCTCCATCGGGTCCGGAGATCCCCATGCGGCCGATACTTCCACCAGTACCGTCAGCATGGCCTTGTTGCTTACCGCCGACGACCAGTCGCAATGGCGGATGAAGCTGAACAACGCACCCTATTTCCCGACCCGTGATGCCGAGGGATTCCTGGCGCAGAGAAGCGCTTTCGAGCCCGATCCTGCCACGGGGCAGCCGGATCCGGCACGTGTCGCTGCGTTCTTCGAGAAGTATCCTGAAGCGCGCAAGGCGGTCGAGTACAAGGCTACCGCGCCCTGGCCGCGCAGTTTCGCAGGTGCGCAGTACAACGTGATCAACGCTTTCGTGTTGCTGGCCGCGGATGGCAAGCGCCAGGCCGTGCGCTGGTCCATGCGACCCCATGCGACGCTGCCAGGCCTTTCTGCCGAAGAGCGGGCGAAGGCTGGCCATGATTTTCTGTTCGAGGACATAAAACAGCGGTCGGCGAACGGGTCGCTTTATTGGGACCTGGTCCTGCAATTGGCCGAAGCCGGCGATCCGGTCGATGATCCTTCCCAGCCATGGCCTCCCGAGCGGCAACAGGTGGTCGCCGGTACGCTGGAGGTGACCAGCGTTCGCGATCAGGCCGAAGGCGGATGCCGCGATATCAACTTCGATCCCACGCTCGTGCCCTCGGGTATCGAACTGTCCAAGGATCCTGTACTGGCAGCACGGGCTGGAATTTATTCGCACTCCTATAACGCGCGCCTGCGCGAGATCGGGTTTGGAAAAGCGACCCAGGCTATCGGCAAGAAGGACGGCGAATGATGCACGACCTACCTGAAACCCCCGCGCCCGCACCTGGGCATTTCAACCTTCTCGGACGAGTCCTGCACTGGGCAATGGCGATCGGAATCATGGCCATGCTCTTCATCGGCGTCGGCATGATGAGTTCATTGTCCCTGCGTCCCTGGTTGATCGACCTGCACCAACCGCTGGGGATTGCCATCCTGGTCCTGGCGTTGCTGCGTCTTGCCAATCGCCTGCTGCGAGCGGTGCCGCCGCTGCCCGCGAGTGTTCCACGATGGCAGGCGGCGGCGGCACATGCTTCCCACTGGTTGCTTTACCTGATGATGATCGCCTTGCCGCTGCTCGGCTGGGCGGTACGTTCCGCAGGCAACTGGCCCGTCATCCTCATGGACGGATGGATGCTGCCCGCCATAGTCCCCGAAAACCCGGTGCTTTACGCATGGCTGCGCTTGGCACACGGAATCGGCGCATGGCTGCTGTTCGCGCTGCTTCTGGGGCATATCGGTGCTGCCCTGGTGCACGCCTGGATTTTCCGTGATGGCGTCTTTTCCAGCATGGCGCGAGGGTCCCGTACCCGGGTGTCGCGCCTGCCGGACAACTGAGTCCCCTCACCACCTAACGAGATGAATCGCCAGGCCGATCAGCGCGCAGGCCACCAACACCTGGATCACTCCGCGCTTGAAGCGGAACAGGGCGACGGCTGCGCCTGCGGCGATCAATGCCGAAGGCCAGTCGAACATCCCTGCGAAGCCGTTTGGCCAGAGCACGTGGAAGCCGAAGAACAGTGCCAGATTGAGGATGACCCCGACCACGGCGGCGGTGATTGCGGTCAATGGCGCGGTGAACTTCAGTTCGTTGCGGGTCGACTCCACCAGCGGGCCGCCAGCGAGGATGAACAGGAACGACGGCAGGAAGGTGAACCAGGTGACCAGGCTCGCGGCGATCGCGCCGGCGGCGAACGGATGGTCGGCGCCGAACATGGGATGTGCATAGCCGCCTACGAACCCGACGAAGGCCACCACCATGATCAGCGGCCCGGGGGTGGTTTCCCCCAGGGCGAGGCCGTCGATCATCTGGGTCGGCGTCAGCCATCCGTAATGCCCCACTGCTCCTTGATAGACATAGGGCAGAACCGCATAGGCGCCACCGAAGGTAAGCAGCGCGGCCTTGGTAAAGAACCAGCCCATCTGGGTCAGCGTGCCGTTCCAGCCGAAGGCTGCGAGCAGGACGCCCATGGGCAGCAGCCAGAGGGCCGCACCGAGCACGATCAGGCCAAGCAGGCGGGGCCAGCGGAAGCGGGCGTGCTCGGGGGCTGGCGTGTGGTCATCGATCAGGGCAGGGCCGTAATCGGTGCTGGCCGCCTTGTGCCCACCGCCGATCACGAATTTCTCCGGTACCAGGCGACCGCCGATGTAACCGATGATCCCGGCGCCCAGCACGATCAGCGGGAAGGGCACGTTCAACGCGAAGATGGCCACGAACGAGGCTGCGGCGATTGCCCACAGCCAGGGGTTTTTCAGGGCCCGGGAGCCGATCCGGTGCGCCGCATGGACGACGATGGCGGTCACCGCCGGCTTGATGCCGTAGAAGATCCCGGCCACGGCCGGTACTTCGCCAAAGGCGATGTAGATCCAGGACAAGCCGATCAGGATCAGCAGCGATGGCAACACGAACAACGCGCCGGCGATCACTCCGCCCCAGCTCCGGTGCATCAGCCAGCCTAGATAGGTAGCCAATTGCTGTGCTTCTGGTCCGGGCAGGAGCATGCAGTAGTTCAGCGCATGCAGGAACCTCTTCTCGCTGATCCAGCGCCGACGCTCGACAAGCTCCTGGTGCATGATGGAGATCTGCCCAGCGGGCCCGCCAAAGCTGATGAAGCCCAGTTTCAGCCAGAACAGGAACGCTTCGAGGACGCCCACGGGAGGGCGCTCGACCTGTGGTCGCTCGGTGGCAGGGGTGTCGGTATCAGCCAATTGGCAGTCTCCTCGGATGGTGTGGTGGCGAATCGATAAGCGCCCTGGCATTGGCGCGCACAAAACTCATTTTCCGACTGTCGGGATCCGTGTCCGCCCAAGCTGCTCACGCAGCCAGGTGCCAGCCTTGCCAGAACGCGACAGCGACGACCAGACCAGGTCGACCCCCACGGTCCAGTCGGTGAACGGATACGCTTCCAGCTCCAGCTCGACCAGTTGTCCGTCAGGGCTGAGGTCCTGCATGAGCTGCGTAGGGACAGTAGCCCAGCCCATGCCTTCGCGCAGCATGTTCATCAGGGTGAGATAGCTTTCAACCCGCCAGTGATTCGGTGAGTTGAGGTATTCGCTGGTAGGCAGCCGGTCCTGGAACGGCAGATAGACCAGTTGCCGGAAGTTGCTCAACTGGTGAAGCTCACCGGCGCCATCCGCGCCAGCGGATGATCCCGGCACACGACATTGCTGAAGGTGATGCTGCCCAGGCGTTTGAACTGCAGGTTCCTGGGGTAATGCGAGCGCGTGCACAGGATCCCCAGCAGCACCTTCTTCTCCTCGATCAGGTCAAGGGCGTCCTGCCGGGACGGATGCAGCACGGTCAGGTCGACATGGGTGAACTGCCTGGAAAAATACTCCATCACGGGCGCGAGTGCCTGGTAGGGAATCGCATCGTCGATGCTGATCGCCAGCTCGGTCTCCAGCTCTTCGGCCAGGCTGCTGGCCCGGTTTTCCATGTTGAAGCACTGCCCGAGGATTGCCTCGGCGTCGCGCAGCAGCGCACGCCCTTCGCCGGTCAACTGCGGATAGCGATGACTGCGGTCGAACAGGGTGACACCCAGGTCGATCTCCAGGTTGCCGATGGAAATGCTCACCGCCGACTGCGATTTGTTCAGCTTGCGCGCTGCGGCGGAGAACGAGCGCTCGCTGGCGACTGCGCAAAAGGCGGCCAGTTGCTCCAGGGACATCCTCATCGTTGCACCATGAAAAAAATTGATAGGTCCCATTTTTACAACGGGAGCGGCGGGGCGCATGTTTGCCCCGCCATATAAAAACAATCACGACAAAAATCCTATCCCATCACTGCCTCGACCATGCCAACCAGGAGAAGGCAATGACCAACACCGTTCACCCCGTAGACCAGCGGCTTCCGCTGGCGCAAACACTGATACTGGGCTTCCAGCATGTGCTGGTGATGTATTCGGCATGCATCATCGTTCCGCTGATCCTTGGCGCCGCGCTGCAGCTTCCCAAGGACCAGTTGACCCTGATCATCAACGCCGACCTGTTCGCCGCCGGCCTGGCCACGCTTGTGCAATGCGCAGGCAACCGTTTCTTCGGCATCCGCTTGCCGATCATGATGGGCGTCACCTTCGCCTCGGTCACGCCGATGATCGCCATCGCCCTGAACCCGTCACTCGGGCTGCCGGGCGTCTATGGGGCGATCATCGCATCCGGTCTGTTCGGGATTCTTTTTGCGCCGCTCATGGGCCGGCTTCTGCGCTTCTTTCCACCGGTGGTGACGGGGACCGTGCTGCTGGTCATCGGCATCAGCCTGATGCGCGTCGGGATCGACTGGTCGGCCGGCGGCAACCCGGTGCTGGCCAACGGCAGTCCCAATCCGGACTACGGTAAACCGGCCTACCTGGCCATTTCGCTTTTGCAGCTGATCCTCATCCTGGGTATCAATCGCTTCGCAAAAGGGTTTCTCGCCAATATCGCGGTCCTGCTGGGTGTGCTGGCCGGTTTCTTCATCGCTCTGTTGCGTGGCGATATCGCGCTTGACGGCCTGCAGCAGACGCCATGGCTGGCGACGATCACACCGTTCGCCTTCGGCATGCCGAAATTCGATGTGGTCGCAGTCGTATCGATGTGCCTGGTCATGCTGGTGACCATGGTCGAGTCGACCGGGATGTTCCTCGCCCTGGGCAAGATGGTCGACCGTCCGACCACCCGCGAAAGGCTGGTCCGCGGGCTTCGCTCCGATGGGCTGGGGGCCATTCTTGGCGGGGTGTTCAACGCGTTTCCCTATACCTCCTTTTCGCAGAACATCGGCCTGGTGACCATTACCGGGGTCAGGAGCCGCTATGTGTGCATGGCCGGGGCGATGATCCTGATCGGCCTGGGGCTGTTTCCCAAACTGGCCTGGATCGTCGCGTCCACGCCCCAGTACGTTCTGGGTGCCGCCGGCATGGTGATGTTCGGCATGGTCACGCTGATGGGCGTGCGCATCCTTGCAACGGTCGATTTCGAGCGGTCGCGTTCCAACCTCCTGATCGTCGCCACCAGCGTGGGCATCGGCATGATCCCGATGGTCTCGCCGCAGTACTTTCATCATTTGCCCGACTGGTGCCGGGTATTCACCGAAAGCGGGATCGTCCTCAGCGTTTGCAGCGCCATGCTCCTCAACCTCCTGTTCAACGGCCTGGGCACGGCCGACGAAGCCCGGGCGCAAGCTGCCCGCTCTGCCGCGCTCGGCGACAGCTGAACGCCTGCACACCCTATAAACAGCAAGAAGGTTAAACACGATGACTTGTGAACTCATCAGGGCCGACTTCGTCCTCACCATGGATGCCCGCAATAGCGTGATCGAGGACGGCGCAGTGCTGGTCCGGGACGGTTTGATCGCCGATATCGGCCCGGCGCACGAGTTGCTCGCCCGGCACCCGCTGGCCCCGGTCCGTCGCCTGACCGATCGCTTGCTGATGCCGGGCCTGGTCAATACCCACTGCCACTCCGGCATGCTCCGCGGCACTGCCGAGGGCCTGCCGGTCTGGGACTGGCTGCAGGCCTACATCGATCCCATGCACCGTGTGCTGCTGCCCGGCGAGGCGCGCCTGGCGTCGATGCTCTGCTACAGCGAAGCGCTGCTGTCGGGCACCACCACGCTGGTGGATATGTGGCGCTACATGCATGGCAGCGCCGAGGCCGCCAACGAGCTGGGCATCCGTGCGGTACTGGTCCCCTATGTGGCCGAGCATCCGGACCATGACTACTTCGAAACCCTGGACGCAAACGATGCCTTGATCCAGCGCTGGCACGGCGCAGCGAACGGGCGCATCGACGTGTGGGTCGGCCTGGAGCACCTGTTCTACGCCGTGCCGCAGGCCTGGAAGCGCATCGCCGACATGTGCAAGGCCAACCAGGTGGGGTTCCACACCCACAGCAACGAAAGCCGCTTCGATGTCGAGGAAACCCTGCGGCGCTACGGCGTACGTCCCGTCCAGGCCCTGGAGAAGTTCGGTTTGCTCGATGCCAGTAAGGTGCTGCTGGCCCATTGCGTCTGGGTCGATGACCAGGAAATCGCCTTGATGGCCCGGCGCAGGGTCGGGGTGGCGCACAACCCGGTCAGCAACATGAAGCTGGCGTCGGGAGCCGCTCCGATCGTGAAACTCCTGGCGGCGGGCGTTGCCGTTGGCCTGGGGACCGATGGCGAAAAGGAGAACAACAACCTGGATATGTTCGAGGAGATGAAGGTGTCCTCGCTGTTGGCCAAGTTCGCCAGTCTTGACGCCGCGGCGCTCGATGCCTGGTCGGTGTGTCGCATGGCTACCATCGACGGCGCACGCGCCCTGGGCATGGACGACCGGATCGGCTCGCTGGAGATCGGCAAGGCCGCCGACATCATCGCTATCCGTGTCGACACGCCGAGAATGACGCCATTGATTTCCCGTGGTCCGCTGGCCAACCTTCATCACAACCTGGTACACGCCGTGCAGGGCGGAGACGTGGACATGACCATGGTCGCCGGGCGCGTGCTGGTGGAAAACGGCCAGCTCAAGAGCGCCGAACTGGACGTGCTGATCACCGAGGTCAACGAGACGGCCCCCGACCTGTTTGTCCGGCGCAAGGCCTGGCTTGACCAGGCCGGGGTGTCGGTCAACGAGCTGGACCGGGTGGGCAGTGCCTGAGGCGAAGGTTGCGGCCTTCGCCCGGCATCCTCAGCGGGGTGGAGCGGTGGTTCAGCAGTTGCGAGCCACCGCAGGCCTGGCCCGGCGGTACAGCACGGTGGTAGCGGTGAAGCCGCATACCGCTGCGAACATCAGCCAGTAGGCCGGTGAGGCCTTGTCTGCGGTGGCTTCGACCAGCAGTGTCGATACGGCCGGAGTGAAGCCGCCGAACAGCGCGGTAGCCAGGCTGAACGCCAGCGAGAAACCCACCACCCGCACGTTCTGCGGCATGACCTCGGTCAGCGCCGCGACCATGGCACCGTTGTACATGCCGAAGAAGAACGAGAAGTACAGCAATACCGCCAGCAGCCGCTCGAAACTGGCGGCCTCGGCCAGCCAGTGCATGGCCGGGTAAGCGGTCAGCACGCACAGCAGGGAGATGCCCAGCAGCAGCGGCCGGCGGCCGATGCGGTCGGACAGGCTGCCGCCGATGGGCAGCCAGATGAAGTTGCTCACCCCGACCAGCAGTGTCACCACCAGGCTGTCGGTACTGCTCAGGTGCAGCACGGTCTTGCCGAAGGTGGGCGTGTACACCGTGATCAAGTAGAACGTGGTGGTGGTCATTGCCGCCAGCAGCCCGCCCGCCAGCACGGTGCGCCAGTTGTCGCACATGGAGCGGAAGACCTCGCTGGCGCCCGGGTGGTGCTTGCGGGCCTTGAACGCTTCGGTTTCCTGCAACGAGCGGCGGATGACGAAGATGAACGGGATGATCACGCAACCGATGAAGAACGGGATGCGCCAGCCCCACGCGGCCAGCTCGCTGGCCTGCATCCAGGTATTCAAGGTGTAGCCCAGCGCTGCCGCCACGACGATCGCCACCTGCTGGCTTGCCGACTGCCAGCTGGTATAGAAGCCGGTGCGCCCTGGCGTGGCGATTTCCGACAGATACACGGATACCCCGCCCATCTCGGCACCGGCCGAAAAGCCCTGCAATAGCCGGCCGAGCAGCACCAGCAGGGGCGCGAACAGGCCGATGCTGGCGTAGCCCGGCACCAGGGCGATCAGCACCGTGCCGGCGGCCATGATCGACAGCGTCACGATCAGCCCTTTGCGCCGGCCCACCTTGTCGATGTAAGCGCCGAGCACGATGGCACCCAGCGGTCGCATGAGGAAACCCGAGCCGAATACGGCGAAGGTCATCATCAACGAGGTGAACTCGTTGCTGGCGGGGAAGAACGTCTGGGAGATGTAGGTGGCGTAGAACCCGAACAGAAAGAAATCGAACTGTTCGAGGAAGTTGCCGCTGGTGACCCGCAGGATAGCGCCCAGCCGGGCGCTTGCGGTTTGCTTGGTGTTTTTCATCATGGCTACCGTTTTGCTGGTTTTTGTTGTTGTTCAAGGGCGCTGTCGCGCTTATTCGCTGCCGGCGTCGATCGGGTTTGGCTGGCGTTTTTCGATGGCGTGCTTGAGCAGCGCGGCGCTGCGGAACATGCCGTGGGCGAACTTGCTGTAGGGCATGGTCAGGAAGAACGCCATCACCAGGCCTAGGTGCAGGGCCAGCAGCAGGCCCAGGGCGCTGGTTTCACGAAATGCCAGCAGTGCAAGGCCGCTGGCGCTGACCAGGAACAGCAGGGCAATGAAGCCGCGGTCCATGGGTTTCTGCTTGGCGTCGCCCTGGGTCGGGTCGCGCTGCAGGTTGAGGTACAGCAGCCCGGCGGGTCCTACCAGCAGGCCCAGGCCGCCGGCGATGCCGAGCATTACCGGCAGGCTAGTCAGCGCATAGGGTGCGGCCAGGCCCAGCAGGTAGTGGTAAAGGGTCGCGGTGGCGGTGGCCGCCAGGCACAGCATGAAACCGTAGAAGGTCAGGTGGTGGAAGCGACGCCGCCACAGGGTGAAACGGTCATCGGCGTTGTTGCAGCCCTGGCCATGGCCACCATCCAGGTACTTGAGCCTGGCGACACTGGCCGTCGCTTCCACTGCCGCAGCGGTCTTCAGCGCGGTGGTTGCCGGCGGCGGCGAGACATCCCGCCAGAAGCGGCGCACGCCCAGGCCCAGGGCGATCAAGGCGAAGCCGAACACCGAGCCGAACATCAGCACCAGGGTGTTATGCGGGAAGATGCCGTAGAAGTTGCCGCCAGGCATGGCGGTGAACAAATTGCCCATGGCCAGCAGGGTCAGGCACAGGAACAGCACCAGGGCGAAACCGCTGGCCAGTGCCAGGGTCAGCCCGTTGCGCTGATAGAGGCGTCCCAGGCTGCGTGGCCAGGCGTACTCGGCGTAGGTATCCAGGCGCACCCTGGCCATGGCCTGGGGCACGTTGACCGCGAATTCATGAGGTGCGGCGTACTGGCAGGCATGCAGGCACGCCCCGCAGTTGTGGCAAAGATTGGCCAGGTAGTGGATGTCGGCCTTGCCGAACTCCAGCCTGCGGGTCATCGCCGGGAATACCGCGCAGAACCCTTCGCAGTAACGGCAGGCGTTGCAGATGCGCATTTGCCGATCGACTTCCTGCTCCTGCAGGTTCAACAGCGGGATAAGCTCGACACCCGGCTGGGCAGGGTCGACCTGGCGAGGTTCAGGCAGTTGCGCGGTCATGATCGTTCTCGTCGAATGGGTAGTGATGGCCGGCGGCGGCGGCCGCGCTGACGCCGGCGATGCGTCCGAACGCGGTGCCGATGGACATGCCGACGCCTGCGGTGTAGCCCTTGCCCAGCACGTTTCCGGCCATCATCTCGCCGGCGACGAACAGGTTCGGGCTGGGACGCCCGGCGAAGTGCACCGCGGCCGTCTCGTCGGTGCGCAGGCCCAGGTAGGTGAAGGTCACGCCCGGGCGCAGGGGGTAGCCGTAGAACGGCGGTGTGTCGATCGGGCGTGCCCAATGGCTCTTGGCGGGTTGCACGCCGACGGTATGGCAATCGTCCAGGCGGGTGTGGTCGAAGGTGCCGGTGCGGCAGGCCTCGTTGTAGGCGCGTACCGTATCGACGAACGCCTGTACCGGAAGGCCCAGGCGCTGGGCCAGCTCCTCCAGGGTGTTGGCCGTGGTGCCGGGAAACACCGGGGGCATGAAGCGTCCGAGGGCTTTCTGGTCGATGATCGAAAAGCCGACCTGGCCAGGCTGCTGGGCCACCAGGCGCCCCCAGATCGCATAGCGCTTGGGCCAGAAATCCTCGCCTTCATCGTAGAAGCGCTGGCTGTCGCGATTGACCACGATGCCCAGCGACACGCAGTCGATGCGCGTGCAGATCCCGCCGTCGTACAAAGGCGCGCGTGCATCGATGGCGACCATGTGCGCCTGGGTAGGGTCGCCGACGGTGTCGGCGCCCAGGTCGATCATGCGGCGCAGCAGTACGCCGTTGTTGAAACGGGTGCCGCGAATCAGGAAGTTGTCCGACGGCCATTCGCCGCGCTCGTTGCGACCCCAGGCTTCGCGCAGCCATTCGCGGTTGGACTCGAATCCGCCCGCGGCCAGCACGCAGGTGCGCGCTTCGATGCGCTCGGCAGGCAGGTGCCGGCCTTGCACGTCGCGCGCACCGATATGGGCGGCGACGAAGCGGTCGCCATCCATCTCGATATCGACCACGCCGGCATCGTAGCGAACCTGTACGCCGAGCCGCTCGGCACTGCGGAAATAGGCATTGACCAACGCCTTGCCGCCGCCCATGAAGAAGGCATTGGTGCGAGCGGTATGCAGCGCGCCGGACAGCGATGGCTGGAAGTGCACGCCATGCCGGCGCATCCAGCCCCGGCAACCGGACGAAGCCTTGATCACCAGGCGTGCAAGCTTTTCGTTGGTCAGGCCCCCGGTGACCTTGAGCAGGTCTTGCCAGAATTCCTCTTCGGGATAGGCCTCGACCAGTACATCCTGCGGCGCGTCGTGCATGCAGCGCAGGTTGCGGGTGTGCTGCGAATTACCGCCGCGCCACGCCTTGGGTGCGGCTTCCAGCAGCAGGACGCTGGCCCCCGCCTCGCGGGCCATCAGTGCGGCACACAGGGCGGCGTTGCCGCCGCCAATAACAAGAACATCGATCATTTTCGCTCCTCGGTCGCAGCCGGCATGAACGAGGAGCCTGCTGCGAGTGAGCGGAAAATAGTGCGATCGAGGGCCCGCCGAAAGGCGGACTACGGCATGGGGTGTTCAGTTTTACTAAAGGCTTCGCCGGCCTGGGCTGGTGACTCAGCAACTGCTGTCGGCAATCCAGGTCGCCCCGGGCCACTGCTGCTCGGCGACCAGCCGCCGCGCCACGTCCAGCACCACGCGCCGCGCTGCCAGGGCCGCTGGCGACAGCTCGTCATCCGCCAGGGTGGCCAGCAGGTTGCGCCGGCCGACATGGGCGTCGCTGATCTGCGTCACTTCAAGCCCGTTCTCGCCCTTGAGCGCCGCGGCTGCACCGGGCTGGATGGTAGCGGCGTGGCCGGCGCGCACGGCGTTCATCAGCACGGCCAGGCCATCGACTTCCATGATGATATTGGGCACCAGGCCCGAGCGTTCGAACGCCGTCATCAAGGTGCTGCGAAGCCCGTGCTGGACGCTGGGCATGATCAGTGGCAACTGGCCCAGATCGGCCAGTTGCACGCTGCCGGAATGCGGAGCGTGAGGCACCTGGGGGGCGCTGATGACGAACAGCCGTTCATCGAGCAGCGGCGTCACGCTCCAGCGTTTGCCGCCCTCGAGCTGGAACAGGATGGCCAGGTCGAGCTGGCGGGCATTGAGTTGGGCGGCCAGGTGGCCGGAGAGCATTTCCACCAGGTGCAACTGGATATCCGGGTAGCGCTCGCGCATCGCGTCGATGAGGGGAAGGGCGAGCACGGTCGCGGTGGTCGGCGGCAGGCCCACGGTGACATAACCGCTCATGCGTCCGCGGTGGGCGGCAAGAATGGCATTGTCGGCCTGGCGCAGGCTGAGCTGGGCATGATGCAGGAACGCCATGCCGGCGGTGGTCGGGGTGACGCCGGTGGTGGTGCGGTTGAGCAGCCGGGTACACAGCTCGCTTTCCAGCTTGGCGATCTGCTGGCTCAGGGCCGATACGCCGACATCCAGCTCCAGCGCGGCGCGACCGAGGCTGCCCTGTTCGATGATTTTCACGAAGTAGCGCAGTTGTCTGAGTTCCACGGTTCAGGAGTTCCAGTCAGGAGGCCAGGTTCTGGCGGATAACCCGTACGAATTCTCCCACCACCCGATACCTCGATAGCAGGTCGTCGCGCAATTCCAGCGGCTCGAACCCCGGGTCGGAGGAGCGTGGTAGCAGCAGGATTTTTTCGTGGTGCCAGCCATTCTCGTCCTCGACCTTGACACTGCGATATTCCTTGACCGTGTACTGGGCACCTGCGCCTTCATCCCAGAGTTCCACCAGGACGATCCGGCCTTGGCGGCTGCCGCCTCGCTCGGCGCGGAACAGGCAGGTCGAGCCATCGGGAATGATGGTGTTCATCGATTCGCCCAGCACCTCGCAGGCGAAGTAGCCGCGGTCCAGCGGGAGGTCGTCGCCAACGACGATCCAGCTTTGCCGTTCGGCCTGCTGTACCTCGCTGAAGCCGCCTGCCGCAGCGCGCAGGTCGTACAGTGGCACCGTGTTCACGTAGGGGGTCGGTTTCACCGTTTCGCGCACGGGCTCTGCCGTGGAGTGCAAGGGCAGGTGCTGCGCCAGGTAGTCACGCAGGTCCTTGTTGCAGGCGTAGATGAATGTCCCGCGGATACCGCGGAGCATCATGGTCTTGTAGATATTGAGAATGTACTGCTTCAGTTCGCCCGGCTGCCTGATCCCGCTCTTGCCGTTGCGGTCGAAATAGCGGGCCGGGTCGATGGTGATCTCGCCGCGGACCTTGTCGTAGCCGATCTCGTGGCCAAGGATGACGGCGGCGAAGTTCAGGTCATAGCCCTGGGTGGTGTGGATACAGCCGACTTCGGCCTCGGAACCCGGCGTATTGATCCAGTCCTGGCTGGTGCTGTTCCAGCGCAATTGCACACCGTCGATCTCGATATCGAACGCGTCCTTGTTCTTCCGCGAGATCCAGGGCCAGGCGTAGCCGGCGATCATGCGCGACAGGCCGAACTGGCGATTTCTTTCCTGCACCACCTGCATCATGTCGCCGAGCGAATCGAACAGTGCCAGTTCATAGTTTTTCGGGGTGAACCTTGGCTGGCCGTTTCGGCGGACGTTGAGCAGCTCATCGAGGAAGGTCACATAGGAATTGCCGGCACGCACCCGGAACTGCGAGTACAGCGTCTGCACTTGCGTCGTGCCCAGTGCCTTGAGCCTGGCAAAGTCCTCGGCATTGGCATCAGAGGGCTTGATCGACTGGCTGTTGTCGTAGAAGAAGATCGCCTTTCCCGCCTGGCGGCAGACCCAGTCCACTTCACTGCAACCGAAGGGGTCGAAGCCCAGTGCCCGGGAGGCAGTGTCGAACCCTTTAAAGTAGGGCCCCAGGTTGCTGCGCTTGCGCAAGCGATGGGCTTCATCCACCAGGACGATGTCGTAGTCTCGCTTGGTCAGGTCGGCAGGACCGATGACCATGTCCGGGGACAACCCGGCAATATGCCTGAAGGCTTTTTTCAAGGTTGAGCGAAACGACGCCATGGGCACCACAAGCGCCATTTTCGGCGTGCCGTAGCGTTGCTTGATGCCCTGCAACAGGTTGCGCAGTTCGGCTTGTTCACTATCGAACTCGTGGAAACTGGTTTCATCGATATCCGAGTGCAGCAGTTTGAACAGGTAGATCGCCAACACCGATTTGCCCGTGCCCGCGCCACCTTGCACCACCAGGGTTTTGCTTTGCTCGTCGAGCAGCGCATGCAGGATGCCGAGCAGTCCCTGGCGCTGCTCGGAGGACAGCGACTTGTAAGGCGAGTACTTGAACAGGTCCGAGTTGTCGATCGACTCCAGGGAATGCTGCACCAGCCCTTCACTGCGCAGTTTGTTCCAGGTCTCCTTGAAGATCGCGGCATAGAGTCCGGAGCGCTGGTAATAGTTGTGATCGACCAGCCCCAGGTTGCTGTTGAGCAGGGAGAACCTGCCATCGGCGGCAATGTACTTGATCAGCGAGGATTCGATATCGAGGGTCGCCGACTTGTTGAACCTGTCGCTGCTGATCAGATGCACCGAGCGCAGCAGGCTCTTGTCGCCATTGGCCAGGTGGGTGTTCATCCGCTTGAGGGCATCGGCGGTCTCGCCAATGTAGGCTTGCTTTCTGGCTTCGTCGCTGAGGATATAGACCAGCGGCCACGAATCCGCTGCGTGGAAGTGCTCACGAAGCTGTTGTTCCAGCGTCCGGCGCGAAAAGGCGTAGCGGTTCACTTCGACCAGCGGTTTGCCGTCCAGGGCTTTGTTCATTACAGCTCCGTGTATTTCCTGGCAGATCCCCTGGCCTTGTCCACCGGATACTTGCGCTCGTTGAGTTCGATCTTGTCGAGGATGATCTGCTGCGCGTCGAGCTCGTAGTGATCAGCCAGCAGCAGGGCATAGGCAAGCACATCGGCCAGTTCTTCCCTGACCCTGGCGATGTCGGCTTCCTCGGCCGACTTCCACAGGAACACTTCCGCCAGTTCGCTGGCTTCGATGCTCAAGGCGAGCGCCAGGTCCTTGGGGTTGTGGAATTTCTTCCAGTCACGGGCATCGCGAAATGCACGCAGCTTCTTGATCGCTTCTTCCATATTCAGGCACGCCGGCAAGTTGATGCGCTCATGATTGCTTACGAAATCGGGTGAAACAAGGTTTTCGCCCGGCAGGTGTAGCGCGGGCTGTAGCGCCAGGTGCAACACCTGTAGCGCCCGCGCTGCACCTGGCTGGTTGCTCCGGTTCCGGCAAGCCCGCGTGATACGGCGCTTGCAGGCTGCCAAGGGGCTCTGGCATGGCCGTTGCTCCATTGCCTGTGCGCAGCAAGCGCCACTAATAAGAACAGGACAACTCCCATGACACAGATTGGCCATGCCTCGCCTCCCGGCGCCCGTTCCATCGTCGCCGGCATTCCCTTGAAGTCCCTGGCCGCCGCGCTGCTGCTGAGCCTGGCTGCGGCACCTGCCCTGGCCGCCGAGATGCCGGCCAATGTCGACAGCAAACGTCTCATCGCCGCCGACCAGGAACCTGGCAACTGGATGAGCACCGGTCGTACCTACGACGAACAGCGCTACAGCCCGCTCAAGCAGATCACCGACCGCAACGTCGGCCAGCTCGGCCTGGCCTGGAGTTACAAGCTCGATCTGGACCGGGGCGTGGAGGCCACGCCGATCGTGGTCGATGGCGTGATGTACACCACCGGGCCGTTTTCCGTGGTCTACGCACTGGATGCCCGCAACGGCAAGCTGATCTGGAAATACGATCCTAAATCCGATCGCAACCGCGCCGGTGAAGCCTGCTGCGACGCGGTCAACCGCGGCGTGGCGGTGTGGAAGGGCAAGGTGTACGTGGGCGTGCTCGATGGCCGCCTGGAAGCCATCGACGCCCGCACCGGCCAGCTTGCCTGGTCGGTCGATACCCGCGCGGACCACAAGCGCAGCTACACCATCACCGGCGCGCCTCGAGTGGTCAACGGCAAGGTGGTGATCGGCAACGGCGGCGCCGAGTTCGGCGTGCGTGGCTACGTCACTGCCTATGATGCCGAAACGGGCAAGCAGGCCTGGCGTTTCTATACCGTGCCGGGGGATCCGAAGTTGCCACCGGAAGGCAAGGGCATGGAGATCGCCGCCAAAACCTGGCATGGCGATGCCTTCGTCGAGCAGGGCGGCGGCGGCACGGCCTGGGACTCTTTCGCCTTCGACCCGGAGTTGAACCTGCTGTACATCGGCGTCGGCAACGGCTCGCTATGGGACCCGAAATGGCGCAGCCAGGCCAAGGGCGACAACCTGTTCCTGTCGTCGATCGTCGCGGTCAACGCCGACACCGGCGAATACGTCTGGCACTACCAGACCACGCCGGGCGATGCCTGGGACTACACCGCGACCCAGCACATGATCCTCGCCGAACTGGCGATCGACGGCAGGCAGCGCAAGGTGCTGATGCAGGCCCCGAAGAACGGCTTTTTCTATGTGATCGACCGTGCCACCGGCGAGCTGCTTTCGGCAAAGGGCATCGTGCCGCAGAGCTGGACCAAGGGCATGGACATGAAGACCGGCCGGCCCATCGTCGATGACGAGAACGCCGCGTACTGGAAGGACGGCAAGCGCAAGCTGGTGACCCCGGCCTTTTGGGGCGCCCATGACTGGCAGCCGATGTCCTACAACCCGAACACCGGGCTGGTGTACATCCCGGCCCACATCATGTCGGCCTACTACGAACACATTCCCGAGGCGCCGAAGCGCAACCCGTTCAAGAGCATGTACCAGCTGGGCCTGCGCACCGGGATGATGCCGGAAAACGTCGATGGCCTGCTGGAGATGGCCAAGGGCTGGTCCGGCAAGTTGATCGCCTGGGACCCGGTCAAGCAGCAGCCCGCCTGGGAAGTGCCCTATGTGACCATCTTCAACGGCGGCACCCTGAGCACCGCCGGCAACCTGGTCTTCGAAGGCAGCGCCGATGGCCGCGTCATCGCCTACGCCGCCGACAGCGGCAAGAAACTCTGGGAGCAACCGGCAGCCAGCGGGGTGATGGCGGCGCCCATCACCTACAGCATCGACGGTGAACAGTACGTGACCTTCATGGCCGGCTGGGGCGGGGCGTTCTCCACATTTGCCGGGGCGTTGTCGCTGCGCGCGGGTGTGCAGCCGTTCTCCCAGGTGCTGACCTACAAGATCGGCGGCACCGCCAAACTGCAGGAACCTGCACCTCGTCCGGACACGCCCAAACCTCCACCCCTGGGCACCGATACGGCGGCCATCGAGGCCGGCGCGAAACTCTACGACGGCTACTGCTCGCAGTGCCACGGCATCCACGCGGTCAGCGGCGGCGTGCTGCCGGACCTGCGCAAGCTCACCGCGGAAAAGCACCAGATGTTCCTCGGCATTCTCTACGGAGGCCGCGTACCCGACGGCATGCCGTCGTTCGCCGATGCCTTCACGCCTGAACAGGTCGAGCAGATCCACCAATACCTGATCAAGCGTTCCCACGACCTGCAGAACGAAGGCGAAGCCTGGAAGCAGTTCAGCACCAAGCACTAAGCCACGGACCGACATGGAGAAGACACATGAGTGACGCTACTTATCAGAACTACATTGGCAACGCCTTCGTCCCCAGCGACGAACTGATCGAGGTGTACAACCCGGCCAACGGCCAGTTGCTCGGGCGGGTGCCCCAGGGCAGCAGCGCACAGGTCGAGCAGGCCATCGCCGCCGCGCGCCAGGCGCAGAAGGCCTGGGCGTTGCGACCGGCAATCGAACGTGCCGGCTACCTGCGGGCCATCGCCGGCAAGGTGCGGCAGCACAGCGAGCGCCTGGCGCGGATCATCACCGCCGAGCAGGGCAAGGTGCTGGAGCTGGCTCGGGTCGAGGTGAACTTCACCGCTGATTACCTCGACTACATGGCCGAGTGGGCGCGGCGCCTGGAGGGCGAAGTGCTGAGCAGCGACCGCCCTGGTGAGAGCATCCTGCTGCTGCGCAAGCCCCTGGGCGTGGTGGCCGGGATCCTGCCGTGGAACTTCCCGTTCTTCCTGATCGCGCGCAAGATGGCGCCGGCCTTGTTGACCGGCAATACCATCGTGATCAAGCCGAGCGAGGAAACCCCGATCAACTGTTTCGAATTCGCCCGCCTGGTGGCCGAGACCGATCTGCCTGCCGGTGTCTTCAACGTGGTCTGTGGTACCGGGGCGACGGTGGGCAACGCGCTGAGCAGCCACCCCGGCATCGACCTCATCAGCTTTACCGGCAGCGTCGGCACCGGTTCCCGGATCATGGCCGCGGCGGCGCCGAACATCACCAAGCTCAACCTGGAGCTGGGCGGCAAGGCGCCTGCGATCGTTCTGGCCGACGCGGACCTGGACCTGGCGGTCAAGGCCATCACCGCCTCACGGGTGATCAATACCGGGCAAGTCTGCAACTGCGCCGAGCGGGTCTATGTCGAGCGCAAGGTGGCCGATACCTTCATCGAGCGCATCGCAGCGTCCATGGCCGCTACCCGGTACGGTGATCCGCTGGCCGAGAACGGCCTGGACATGGGCCCGCTGATCAACCGCGCCGCGCTGGACAAGGTGGCGCAGATGGTGCGTACCGCCAGCGGGCAGGGGGCCCAGGTGATTACCGGCGGCGCGCAGGCCGATCTCGGCCAGGGCTTCCACTACCAGCCGACGGTGCTGGCGGGATGCTCGGCGGACATGGAGATCATGCGCAAGGAAATCTTCGGCCCGGTCCTGCCGATCCAGGTGGTCGATGACCTGGACGAAGCGATCGCACTGTCCAACGACAGCGAATACGGCCTGACCTCATCGATCTACACCCGCAGCCTGAGTGCGGCCTTGCAGGCGACCCGCTCGCTGGATTTCGGCGAGACCTACATCAACCGCGAGAACTTCGAAGCCATGCAGGGCTTCCATGCCGGCACGCGCAAATCGGGGATCGGCGGGGCGGATGGCAAGCATGGGTTGTACGAGTACACCCATAGCCATGTGGTCTATATCCAGGGCTGACAGCCTGGTTGTTGCTGATGGCCTCATCGCTGGCAAGCCAGCTCCCACAAAACTGTGGGAGCTGGCTTGCCAGCGATTGGAGTGGTGGATTCACTACTGCAGTTTCAGGCTCAAAACCGGTCATTCGGCTGCACCAGCCCCTGCTTTTTCATCTGCCGATACAGCGTCGAGCGCGCTACACCCAGTTCCGTCGCCGCTGCGCTGATGTTCCAGCGATGCCGGCGCAGGACCGCCAGCAGGTCCTCGCTTTGCGAGTCGCTGCCTGAAGGCGCAGGGCTGCTTTGCAGCAGGTCCTCCGGCAGGCAATCCACGTCGATACAGCCGTTCTCCGCCAGGGCCACCGCATAGCGCAGGGCATTGAGCAACTGGCGGATATTCCCGGGCCATGGCGCATCGAGCAGGCACTGGCGCGCCTGGGCGGTGATTCGCATGCCTTGGGCCGCGAGCTGTGCATCCAGCAGGTGTCCGCGATCACTGCGTTCGCGCAAGGGTGGCAGGCGCAGGTGCATGCCGTTGAGGCGATAGAACAGGTCTTCGCGAAAGCCCTTGTCGCGCAGCATGGCCTGCAGGTCCTGGTGGGTTGCGCAGATCACCTGGATATCCAGCGCCACCGGTGCCGCAGCACCGATAGGCGAGATTTCCCGTTCTGCCAGCACCCGCAGCAGGCGCGTTTGCAGATGCGCAGGCATATCGCCGATTTCATCGAGGAACAAGGTGCCGCCATTGGCCAGTTCCAGCTTGCCCTTCATGCCTTTTTTCTCGGCCCCGGTGAAACTGCCGCCGCGGTAGCCGAACAGCTCGCTTTCGATCAGGCTTTCCGGAATCGCCGCGCAATTGAGCGCGACGAAAGGCCCGCCCCGGCGCGCACTGGCCTGGTGGATGGCGCGGGCGAAGGCCTCCTTGCCGGTACCGGTTTCACCGGTTATCAGGATGGCGATGTCCTTGTCGAGGACCTTGCGCAGGCGCTGCACGCTGTGTTGCAGCGTCGGGTCGGCACCTGCCAGGCGTTCCAGGTCGGGGTGGCGGGGTGGCCGGGCGCGCGTCGGCGCCGGTGCCTGTGCCACGCCGTGCCTGGCCGAGGGAATGCGCAGGCTGAGGTCCAGCAGCGTGTCGTCATGCCGGGCGCGCAAGCGCAGGCCGCGGGCGCCGCCGTGGGTCTGGCGCAGGAGGTCATCGACAGACATGGGCAGCAAGCGGTCGATCCGGCTGCCGATCAAGCGGCCGCCGGCATTACTGTCGTGGGCGACAAAGGCTGCGTGGTTGGCACCGATGACCCGACCCTCGTCGTCCAGGGCCAGCAGTTGCTCGTTGGCCAGGTCGGTGATTTCGTCGATAGGCTTCAGGGAAAGGCTGAGCCGGTCCCTGTAGCTCTGGCGGAAATGTGCGTTCTCGATCAGGCGGGCGTACAGGATCACCAGTTGCAGGGTCAGGTACTGGCTTTCCTTGGGCCCGTCGCTGTTCAGGCAGGTGGCATTCAGGCAGCCACGAAGCAGACCCTGGGCATCGAAGATCGGTGCCACCGAGCAACTGAGCGCGGCATTGGCGTCGAGGAAATGCTCCTGGCGGTGAATGATCAGCGGCTCTGCGGCGGCCAGGGTGGTACCGATGCCGTTGGTACCGGCGATGGACTCGTCCCAGCGCGCCCCGACCACCAGTCCGGAGCGTACATACGGCGTGTGTTCACGGGGCAGGCGGGCGTCGAGGGTGATGCCCTGCTCATCGCTGAGCAGCACCGCAAAGCCCGCCGGGACCACGCGCCGGGCCAGGCCGCTGACGCCCTGGCCGGCGATGGCGAGGTACTCCTGGTGTTGCTGCTGGTGGCGGCGGATATCCGCAGCGCTGAGGATATCCAGGCGCGTGGCCGTGCCTGGGTCAAGCCTGTGCTGGACCACGCTGCGATACCAGGACTGGGCGATCACTCCGTCCGGACGAATCGCTCGACCAGGAAAATGCTCGCTGACGAAGGCCGCGAGTTCACTGGGATGGGGCTGCGCGCTATGCCGGGTCATGAACGGCTCCGTATCTTGTTGTCGGTGTAACGGGCCATGTTGCGTCACGGCACTAAGATAGCCGCAGGGGGGAAGCCGTGCCAAGGGACGGGAGTGAAGAGGGGAGAGGGAAGGGGTGCGCATCCCTGCGCGGGCGTGGCGATCAGAAGCTGTATTTCGCCGTCACCATCATGTTTCGTGGCTTGCCGTAGACATCCCCACCATAGTCCACCGAGGTGGAGATGGCCGAGTAGTACTTGCGGTCGAAAATATTGTTGGCGTTGAGCTGCAGGTCGAGGTTGCGGGTCAGTTGATAGCCCGCCATCAGGTCGGTGACCGCATAGGCGCCCTGTTCGAGCCGGTACGCGCCGTTGGCGGTGGCGATATCGTTGTACATCCGGCTCTGCCAGTAGACGTTGCCGCCCACCCGCAACTTTTCCAGCGGACCTTCGAAGCGGTACACCGTGGACACCTTGAACAGATGCTCGGGTGTATCGGTGCTGAAGCGCTGGTTCTCGTTCTGCGGCTTGGCGTCATCCTTGAGGTAGTGGGTGCGGGCGTAGGTGTAGCCGGCGCCGATCTGCCAGTTGCGGGTCAGCGCTCCTTGCAGTTCCATGTCGATGCCCTGGCTGCGCACCTGGCCGGAAGCCGCGTAGCAGTTGGTCGGGTCCACGCAGCCGGAGACGTCAGTGAGCGAAACGCCACGGTTTTCCTGGTCGACGCGGAACAGCGCCACGCTGGCGTTCAGCGCCCCGTCGAAGTACTCGCCCTTGACCCCGACCTCGTAGTTCTTGCCTTCCACCGGCCTGATCGGGCTGCCGGATGCGTCCTTGTAGGCTTGCGGATTGAAAATATCGCTGTAGCTGACATAGACCGAATGATGGTCGTCCAGCTCGTAGATCAGCCCGGCGTAGCGCGTGACGTTGCGGGTGACTTTGTAATCGGCCGCCGAGTTCTGCTTGTCGTCGTAGTCGTACCAGTCCAGCCGGCTGCCGAGGATCAGCTTGAGCGGGTCGGCCAGGCTCAGGCGGGTGGTCAGGTAAACGCCTTCCTGATTGGTCACCTTGCGGCTGTTGCCGCTGTGCACGAAGTCCGGCTTGCCAGCGTTCAGCGGCCAGTTGGTGTCGTAGGGGCTGTAGTTGCGGGTGGTCATGTCGTAGATGCGCTTGCTGGCGCCGACCACCAGTTCATGGCTGCGGCCAAAGGCCTGGAACGGGCCGCTGGCGAACGCATCGACACCGGCCTGGTCTTCGTCGTGAGCGGACTGGTAAACGGTGCGCGCCAGGCTCTTGTCGGGGGCCCAGCGCGACTGATAGGAGCCCGAGAACAGCGCGTCCTGCTGGGTATAGGAGGCATTGACCTGCAGCTTCCAGTCGTAGGCCAGTTGCTGGCGGATTTCGGCGAACAGGGTATTGATGTCCTGGTCCTTGTCTTCCCAATCGGTGCCCGGGTTGTACGAGCGCGGCAGGTCGAGGTGATGGCCGTCGAGGCCGACCATCGACGAGCCCCAGAAGTAATTGGTCCGGTCCTTCTGGTGGGAGAAGCCCAGGGACAGCGTGGTGTCGTCGCTCAGGTCGGCTTCGGTGATGGCATAGAACAGGCCATGGGTCTCTTCGGCGCGGTCGACGAAGCTGTTGGCATCCTGCCAGGACGTCACTACCCGGCCACGCAGGGTGCCGCTGGCATTCAGCGGGCTGGAGGCATCCACTTCGCCGCGGTAGTCGTCCCAACTGCCGGCCGCACCGGTCAGGGTGACCTTCTGCTCGGCCAACGGGCGCTTGCGTACCAGGTTGATCGCCGCCGACGGGTTGCCTGCGCCGGTGACCAGCCCGGTGGCGCCGCGGACGAGCTCGACCCGGTCGAACATCGCCAGGTTCGGCTGGGCGCCTACGGTCCAGCCCTGGTAGGTGCTGGGGATGCCGTCGTACATCAGGTTGTCGATATCGAAACCGCGCGAGGAGTAGGTCTGCCGGCCGGGGCCGCTGGACTGGCTGAGGAACAGGCCGGGGGTGTACTTGACCACGTCGTTGATGCTGGTCATGGCCTGGTCGTCCATGCGCTGGCGTGTCATCACGGTGACCGCCTGGGGTGTTTCGCGCATGGTCATCGGCAGCTTGGTCGCGGTGGACATGATGCCCGTGGTGTAGGACGAACTGCCTTCGGTGGTGCTGCCGAGCTGGGTGTTGCTGATTTGCGTCGCGCCCAGTTCCAGGGTCTCCGGTGGCGTCTGCGCGGGCGTCGTGCTCGCTTCGTCAGCGATTGCCGACAGGGAGCCAGCCATGCAGATCGCTACGGACAGCAGATTGAGTGAAGGACGAAAGAGACGGGGAGGTACCGGGACAGCCATGCCATGCTCCTAATGATAAACAAAGTGCTTATGAGAATTGTTACCAATAATGATGGCAAGATTTGCTGGCACGGGGAAGGGCAAGGTGCAAAAAGATCTGACCCAGGAAAAAGCCGATGACATTTCCCCTGTCGAAGCCAGGGTATCGTGATACTTTTTAGTGTGCTTACAGGTTTAGGTTGTATCGTTAAACGGCTTGATCTCTTCGAAATTAGATAATATGTTAATTAAATAATAAGATCGGAGGATGCCATGTTCCTGTCATCGAGCGAGCAGGCCGGCTTCGAGCGCTGGTGCCAGTCCCTGCGCAGCATTTGCGGCAATTTCAGCACCCTGCCTTCGAGCCTGACCCGCCACTTCATCGGCGAGATCCACAGCCAGGCCATCGGTGCCCTGGACACCGCCCATATCCGTACCAATGCCCGCCTGATCAGCCGCGAATTGATCGGCGTGGACAGCGATGACAGCCATTGCTTCCTGATCTACCAGCGCAGCGGCCGCCAGCGGATTCGCCAGGCGGGCATGGAGGTCGAGCTGGGCCCCGAGGACATCGCCCTGGTGGACTCGGCGCGGCTGTTCGAGATCGAGCCGCTGGGCCTGGTCGAAAACATTTCCGTACACCTGTCACGGGACATCGTTACCCGCCAGTTCAAGGGCGATAACCTGTTCGGCAAGCTGTCGCGCAACAACGTGTCGAGCCGCATGGTGCGTTCGCTGGTGCAATCGATCGGCCTGCTCGGCGACGGCGCGGCCAATGGCGATGACGGCCAGGCCATCCAGAACGCCCTAGTGTCGCTGGTGCTGCCGGCGATGTCCGGGCAGGTGCAGGACGGGAACCTTCTGCTGCAGAGCGACAGCCTGTTCGCCACGGCGCTGCGCCTGGTGGACGAGTCGCTGCAGGATGTCGATCTCGGCCCTGCCTACCTGGCGGATCAACTGCACACCTCGGTGCGCAGTCTTTACCGGCTGTTCGAGGAACACGGCGAAAGCGTCTCGCGCTATATCCTTCGGACCCGTCTGACGAAAGTGGCCCATGACCTGTGTTGCCACACCCTGCGCAGCCAGTCGATCACCCAGATCGCCTTCAAGTGGGGCTTCGTCGATGTCGCCCATTTCAGCCGCGCGTTCAAGCGCCAGTTCGAGGTTTCGCCCCGGGATTACCGGGCACACGCCTTCCAGCTGTAGGCACTGGCAAGAAATGCCAACTGCGTTGGCGGTGACAGTCAAGCGCCGCCTTGCAGCACGACTTCTAATACTCCTGCGTAGTGCAGAGCCTGCTAATGCTTGGCCTGCGGGGCAGGCTGCCTTGCGGGCGCATAACAACAATAAATGTGTCGCTGGAGTCCGAAACACATGAAAACCCTTTTCCTGCTGGCGGGCCTGCCCGTGCTGCTTTCGACCCTGCATGCCTCGGCTGCCGACGCCCCGCCGAGCGCACCCGCACAGGTCGATGCGAAACGCCTGACCAATGCCAACCTCGAGCCGGGCAACTGGATGAGCCATGGTCGTACCTACGACGAGCAGCGCTATAGCCCGCTGGACGCGGTGAACGACAGCAACGTCGGCCAGCTCGGCATGGCCTGGACCACCCGCCTGGACATCGACAGCGGCACCGAGGCCACGCCGATCGTGGTGGACGGGGTGATGTACACCACCGGAGCCTTCAGCATCGTCTATGCGATGAATGCCGCGACCGGCGAGATGCTGTGGAAATACGACCCCCAGGTGCCACCGGCCAACCTCAGCCAGGGCTGCTGTGGCCCGGTCAACCGCGGTGTCGCGGTGTGGAACGGCAAGGTCTACGTTGGCAGTTTCGATGGCCGCCTGATCGCCCTCGACGCGGCCACCGGCAAGGAAGCCTGGTCGGTGGACACCATCATCGACCGCAGCAAGAGCTACTCCATCACCGGCGCGCCGCGTATCGTCAAGGGCAAGGTGCTGATCGGCAACGGCGGCGCCGAGTTCGGCGTGCGCGGCTATGTCACCGCCTACGACGCCGAGACCGGCAAGCAGGCCTGGCGCTTCTACACCGTGCCGGGCGATCCCAAATTGCCGCCGGAAAACCCGGCCATGGCCATGGCGATGAAGACCTGGACCGGCGACGGCTGGGTGAAGTGGGGCGGTGGCGGCACCGCCTGGGACTCCATGGCCTACGACCCGGAACTCGACCTGCTGTACATCGGCACCGGCAACGGCTCGCCATGGAACTACCAGTTCCGCAGCCAGGGCAAGGGCGACAACCTGTTCGTTTCATCGATCCTGGCCCTGCGCCCGGACACCGGTGAATACGTCTGGCACTACCAGGTCACCCCGCAGGACCGCTGGGACTACACCGCGACCCAGCACATGATCCTCGCCGACATCAAGATCGACGGCCAGGTGCGAAAGGTCCTGATGCAGGCACCGAAAAACGGCTTCTTCTACGTGCTCGACCGCACCAACGGCAAGCTGCTTTCGGCGAAGAACTACGTCCCGGTGAACTGGGCCAGCGAGATCGATCTGAAGACAGGCCGGCCAGTGCTGACTGGCGCGGCGGATTATTCGAAAGAACCCAAGGTCGTACAGCCAAGTTTCCTCGGAGGCCACAACTGGCACCCGATGTCCTACAGCCCCAGGACCGGCTACGTCTATATCCCGGCCCAGCACACCCTGGCCGAGCTGAAGGCGGCCAAGGAACCGATGTTCTTCCCGAACAAATCGGTGCTCAACTTCGGACTCGACGTACCGGACGTGCCGGAAGATCCGAAGGCCTTCAAGCAGATCCGCGATGCCTGGACCGGCGAGCTGATCGCCTGGGACCCGGTCAAGCAGGCCCCGGCCTGGAAGCAGGAATACGCCAGCGCCGGCAACGGCGGCACCCTCAGCACCGCCGGCAACCTGGTGTTCCAGGGCACCGCAGACGGTCGCGTGGTGGCCTACAGCGCCGACAAGGGCGAGAAGCTCTGGGAGCACCGGGCCAACTCCGGGGTCATGGCCGGGCCGATCACCTATACCGTGGGCAAGGATCAGTACGTGGCCTTTTCCGTCGGCTGGGGCGGGATCCTGCCGCTGCTGACCGGCTCGCTGACCAACAAGGCCAAGGTCCAGTCCGAGTCGCGGATCATTGCCTTCAAGCTGGGAGCCAAAGGTGAGCTACCCCCGCCGAAGCAGGCGCCGGTGTTCCCCAATGTCGAGCTGGAACTCACGGCCACACCTGAGCAACTGACCCAGGCACGCACCATGTTCAATGGCCTGTGCGCCGGCTGTCATGGCCTGAATGCGGTGGCCGGCGGGGTCGTGCCCGATCTGCGCTACCTGACGAAGGAGAAGCACCAGGCTTTCCCGGCGTTCGTCAGCGGGGCCTTGATCTACCGCGGCATGCCGAACTTCTCCGACATCCTCAAGGCCGAGGACATGGAGCTTATCCGCCAGTACCTGGTCAAGCGCACCCATGATCTTCAGGCCGATCTGAAGGCCAGCGCCGCCAACTGAGTCCGATTCATTACCCAGGCGACCCCGGAAACGGGGCCGCCCGGGGCTCTGCACGCCAACAAAAACAACAACGAGAGTCCATCATGAAGAGCTTCAACGCCCCGGCCCTTGCACTCGGCCTCACACTGTTCGGCGCTACCTGCACGGCCCTGGCCGATGTCAAACCCGACCCCGGTGATTACACCGCGCTACCCAAGGGCACCGATGTGGTGGTGCTCTATCAACAGAACCCGCGGGGCGACAAGGTCTATTCCGGCGGCAAGAAGGTCGCCGACGATCTTGATCTGGACATGACGGTGGGTGTCCTGCGCCTGATCCATTTCACGGACTTCTTCGGTACCGGCTACACCTGGGACCCGCAGATCGTCATCCCCTTCGGCCAGCAGGATATCGGTGCGACCCATACGAAGAATTCCGGGCTCGGCGACATCACCTTCGGCGGTACGCTGTGGACCATCGGCGACCTGGAGCGCAACGAGCACCTGGGTTGGTCGGTGTTCTTCACCGCGCCCACCGGCAGCGACAAGAACGAAGGCTTTGCCCTCAGCAACAACCGCTGGGCGGTGGATTTCCAGGTCGGCTACATCAAGGGCCTGACGGAGCGGATCACCTGGGATGTGATCGCCGAGGCTGAGTTCTACCAGGACCAGCGCTCCACCGATGCGAAAAAGGACACGCTGCTGCAACTGCACAATCACCTTCGCTACAACTTCACCCAGGACACCTATGCGGCGCTCACCTACCGGCACAACTGGGGCGGCCGCGAGACCCTGGATGGCGTGACCCTGGCCACCAGCCGTGACAATGGAACCGTCGGTTTCACCGTGGCGACCATGGTCAACAAGCAGTTGCAGGTGATGGGGCAGGTGATGCACGACACCTCGGTGCGCGAGGGCGTGAAGATCGATAATTCGTTGCAGTTCAGGCTGGCGTATTTCTATTGAGATCCCTTGGGGCTGCAAAGCAGCCCCAAAATCGCTCTGACACTCCTACTTTCGACCCCCAACCCAAGTCCCCCAACCCCCAGCCCCAAGCCTGATAGCCCTATGCCCAACCGCCGGTTTATGGTCCACTCAGCCCCTTTGTGCGGGACCGGATGGAAAGCCTTATGAATGACAACGAGCGGCAACGCGCCGCACACCGCTGCGCCGCCCTGGGTGCGCTATTGCTCACCAGCACCGGCGCCCTGGCCGACACCGCTGTCGATGTCGATCCCGTGGTAATCAGCGCCACGCGCACCGGCGACGAGTGGGCCCAGGCCGCGTTGTCGGCCAGCGTGGTCGATGCCGCCGACAGTCGCGGCGAACAGGCGCTGACCCTCGGCAACCTGCTCTCCGGCGTGCCAGGGGTTGTGGTGCAAAGCCGCTACAACGCCGCCCAAGGGCTGCGCCCGGCGATCCGCGGTTTCGGCTCGCGCTCCAGCTTCGGCGTGCGCGGCATTCGCGTGCTGGTCGATGGCGTACCGCTGACCATGCCCGATGGCCAGACCGAACTGGACGGCTTCGACCTGGGCCTGGTCGAGCGCATGGAAGTGCTGCGCGGACCGGCTGCCGTGCTCTACGGCAACGGCGCGGGCGGGGTGCTGGCGATCGAGACCCGCGAGCCGGGCGACCACCCCGGTGTGTCCGGCGATGTCAGCGTCGGTAGCTACGGTTTCCGCCGGCAGAGCGTGGAAGCCAGCGGCACCGAGGGCAATTTCGGCGCCCTGGCCGCTGTCAGCTCGACCCAGTCCGACGGTTATCGCCAGCATGCCACCAGCGAGGCCAACAACCTCACCGGCAAGCTGCGCTGGTGGGGCGAAACGGGGCGCCTGGCGTTGACCCTGCACGCTCTCGATAACCGCTCGGAGGACCCGGGCGGGTTGACCCTGGGGCAGGTTCGTGCCGACCGCAACCAGGCCCGTCCGCAAAGCCTGAGCTTCGATTCCGACGAGCGCATCAGGCAGCAGCGTTTGTCGCTGGTGTGGGACGGACAGCCGCTTGGAGAAGATACCTACCAGATCCGCAGCTATGTCGGTCAACGGGATTTCGAGAATCGCCTGCCATTGGCCGCCAACGGCCAGACCAGCTATGAGCGGTTGTTCGCCGGCGCCGGTGCCAACTACACCCATGTCGCCGACTGGTTCGGCCTCAAGCACTGGTTCACGTTCGGGGGCGACCTGGAATCCCTGCGCGACGACCGTGATCGCAACAACAATATCCTCGGGGGCGAGAAGGGTGCGCTGACCTCCCGTCAACGTGAAGAGGCCCGCAGCCTCGGTCTGTTCGTGGAAAACCGCACCGAGCTTGGCGAGAACTGGTTACTCAGCCTGGGCCTGCGCCACGACACCGTACGCCTGAGCGTGGACGATCACTACCTGCGTGATGGTGACGACTCCGGCAAGCGCAACCTGCGTGACCTCAACTACAGCGTTGGTCTCAGTTATCGCCTGGATCCGTCCCACACGATCTACGCCCGCGTCGCTACTTCCTTCGAGACGCCGACTGTCAGCGAACTGGCCAATCCCAATGGTGGTGGTTTCAACAGCAGCCTGGAACCGGCGGAGGCGCTTAACCAGGAGGTCGGTTTCAAGGGCGAAACTGCGCATTGGCGTTACGAAGCCGTGGTGTATCGCATCGATACCCGTGACGAACTGGTGCCCTACGTCGATGGCCGCACGTTCTACCGCAACGCCGGTTCGACCCGCCGCGACGGCCTGGAACTCAGCGCGCGCTGGCAGCCGGACGAACACTGGCAGGTCAGCACGGCCTACAGCCTCAACGACTACACCTACCGCAGTTTCGAAAATGCCGACGGCAATCGCCTGCCCGGTATTCCCGTGCAAAGCCTGTTCGGTGAAGTTTCCTACAGCCGTGACAACTGGTATGCACGCCTGAACACCTCGGTGTTCGACCGCCAGTACGCCGACAGCGGTAATACCGCACGGGTCGGTGGATATGCGCTGGTCAACCTGCGCCTGGGCATGCAGCTCAAGGGCTGGGCGGAAAACGTGGAGCCTTATGTGGGACTGGATAACCTGACGGACCGACGCTACTACGACAACCTGCGGATCAATGACAGCGGCGGACGCTACTACGAGCCGGCACCGGGACGTACCGGGTATGTGGGGGTGAAGGTAAGCTTCTGACGCGTCAGGCGTGCGGCATTCAGTAGCAGCTAAGTGCTATCACTGGACGCCATGACTGAAGTAGTCTTGCCCGACGTTGTCCTTCACTTTCATGCAAGGAGCTGGCACATGCGACTGTCCCCGACGGGCCTGGACCTGATCAAACGCCGCAACGGACTGACCCTCAAGGCCCGCCAGGATGTCAGCGGCCTGTGGTTCATCGGTTATGCCCACTATGGCGATGTCAGCGAGGGCATGGAGATCACCCAGCCCGAGGCCGAGGCCAAGCTGGAACACGAGATTGGCCGTTTCGAGACGCAACTGGCCGGGATGCTGACGGTCCCGGTCAGCCAGGGCCAATGGGACGCGCTCCTGCTGCTGGTGTTCGATTACGGCCTGGCGCGTCTGCGCAACTCGATCCTGCTGCGCCACGTCAACGCCAGCGATTTCGAACGCGCGGCGGCGGAGTTTTCCAAATGGATTCAGGTCCGGGGGCGGCCGGATATCGGCATGGTCAAGCGCCGCGATGCCGAACGGCAGATGTTCCTGCAAGGCTCGCCGGCAGCCTGAGGGCATGCTAAAACCTCGGGGGTCATTCATTCTGTAAATGCCCCCATGCCTGCCATTGCGAAACCCGCTAGAACCCTGTTCGATCTCGATCTGCTGCGCGCGATCGTGGTGGTCGCCGACTGCGGCAGTTTCACCACAGCCGCCTCGCGCCTGCACTCCACTCAATCCACCATCAGCCAGAAGGTCCGCCGCCTGGAAGACATGGTCGGCCACCGCCTGCTTGAACGCGGCAACCGCGACGTGCTGCCCACCGATGCCGGCCAGACCCTGCTCGGCTATGCCCGGCACATGCTGGCGCTCAACGACCAGATGCTCGAAGCCCTGGCCGGTGCAACCGTAGGCGTTACCGTGCGTTTGGGCGTGCCGGAGGATTTCGTTGGCGGCCGCACCACCAAGGCCTTGTCCGCCTTCAACCGCAAGCACCCCGAGGTCAAGCTGGAAGTCGCCAGTGGCCTGTGCCGGGACATCGCCCAGAGCTACGACAACGGCGAGCTGGACCTGGTGCTATTGAAGCAACGGCGCAACGGTAGGGAAGGGGTGGCCAGTTGGTCGGAAGAACTGTCATGGATCGACAGTGCGAAGAATCCAGCCTTGGAACTGGACCCGATTCCGCTGGTGACCTTCCCGCCCCGGGGCTTGTACCGCGACGAAATCATCAACGCCGTGGAGGGCCTCGGTCGGCGTTGGCGGATCGCGTTCACCAGCTCCAGCCTCAGCGGAATCCAGGCGGCAGTGGCGGACGGGATGGGCATCAGCCTGCTGCCTCCGCGGGCAGTCACCGCAGACCATCGGGTTCTTGGGGCAAAGGACGGGCTGCCGGTGGTGGACAGCTACGAGATCGTTGTAGTGCACCGGCCGACGGCGGAGCCGATGGTGAAGGAATTGGGGGTGGTGCTGGCGGGGTTGCTGGATCAGGAATGAGTGGTTGACCTCGACGGCCTCATCGCTGGCAAGTCGGAGCGCCGAACCGCAGCTCCCACAGGTTTTGTGTGCACCGCAAACCTTGTGGGAGCCGGCGTTGCCGGCGATGAGGCCCTCACAGACACCCATAAAAAAGCCCGCCATCCACCGGCGGGCTTTCTCATTCAGGCTGCGAGCCCGACGTCACTCAACGCTTCGGGTTCAGCGTCAGGTGCACGTTGCGGTTCACATCCTTGTACAGCAGGTAGCGGAACGGGCCAGGGCCACCGGAGTAGCAGGCCTGCGGGCAGAAGGCGCGCAGCCACATGAAGTCGCCGGCTTCCACTTCCACCCAGTCCTGGTTCAGGCGATACACCGCCTTGCCTTCGAGCACGTACAGGCCGTGCTCCATGACGTGGGTTTCGGCGAACGGAATCACGCCGCCCGGCTGGAAGGTAACGATGTTGACGTGCATGTCGTGACGCATGTCCGCCATGTCGACGAAGCGGGTGGTGACCCAGGCGCCGTCGGTACCCGGCATCGGGATCGGGGTGATGTCCTGCTCGTTGGTGACGAACGCTTCCGGGTGCGGCAGGCCTTCCACGGCTTCGTAGTGCTTGCGGATCCAGTGGAAGGTGACATTGGCCTTGCTGTTGTTGCGCAGGCTCCATTCGGCCGCCGGCGGGATGAAGGCGTAGCCACCCGGCTTGAGCGTGTAGTTCTTGCCCTGCAGGGTGATATCGACTTCACCCTCGACGACGAACAGCACCGCTTCGGCGTTCTTGTCCAGTTCAGGACGCTCGCTGCCGCCTTCCGGGGCCACCTCGACGATGTACTGGGAGAAGGTTTCGGCGAAGCCGGACAGCGGGCGGGCGATGACCCACATGCGCATCTTGTCCCAGAAGGGCAGGTGGCTGGTGACGATATCGCGCATCACGCCCTTGGGAATGACGGCATAGGCCTCGGTGAACATCGCACGGTCTGTCAGCAGCTCGGTCTGAGCCGGGTGCCCGCCGTGAGGGGCGAAGTAGGATTTGGACATGGACAGTCTCGGGGGTGTTTGTTGTTGTGACCCCGGGAGCGCCTGTAACGGGCGTTCTACCGGGGCTGCCGCTCTACAGTATGAGCATCGCGTCGCATCCACAAATTAAATGTTGGAATCCGTTCTATTTGCTTTGCGAATGGGGTCTCTCATGCACCACTGCGTCGAAGGCTCAGAATAGCCACTGCACGCCCAACGAATATCCCGCCTGGTTTCCTTCGTCATGGGCGAACCGGGTATTGGCCTCGGCAAATACCCCCAGCTGTTCGGTCACCATCAGCTGCGCGCCGAGCTGCGCGCGCCCGAAGCTCTTGTCGACCTTGTCCAGGTTCGCGACCCGTACGCGCCCGTCGGCCCGGGCTGCCAGGTCGATCTCGTCCAGTCGCCCATCCGCCAGCTCCCGCACCCAGCGTACGCTGGCGTAGGGCTTGACCCGCATGCCGGCCCCCAACCCCAGTTCGCCACGCAGGCGCCAGCCCAGGCTGGCCTCGAGCCCGTCGTAGTCCTGCTTCTCGTAACCCAGCGCGGTACGCAGCGCTTCGTCTTCATGGAAGTCATCGATGCGGTAATGCACGTAATCCAGCCCCGCCAGCGGCCCGGTCTTCAAGCCTCCAAGGTCGAAGTCATGGCCACCCTCCAGCCGTGCGCCCCAGAACAGCGCGGAGGTATCCCCGGACAGGCGCTGGTCAAGCAACACGGGGCCGTTGTTGGCCTGGATGTACACCGAGCGGCGGGTGTCGAAACGGGTATGCCCGGCACTCAGCTCACCCGCCAGCCACTGCGCTGCGCCATCATCGAGCAGGCCGAACAGGCCGGCTTGCCAGGTATCGCCTTCGACCCGCCCGCCATGCTCCAGGCTGTCGCGGCTGCGCTCGAAGCCCAGGCTGGCACCGACGGTCAGCGCATCGCTCAGCCGGTAGTCGCCCAGCACATGCACGCCGACGCGCTTGGACTCCGGGTTGCCGGCCACATCGAATCCGCTGTCGGGCGACACCTCGCCCTCGACGCCAACCTCGCCATCGAAGCTGCCCACGGTCCGCTGGCTGTCCAGCAAGGTCAGCCAGCGGCGGTCATGCAGTCGCGTCATTGCCTGGTGCTGGCGCTGCAACTGGTCTTCCATCTGCCGCGCCATGGCCCCGCCGGACGCGGTGGAGGCGAGCAGGTCGGCGTTGGTCAGCTCCAGTACCAGGCGCGTCAGCAGCCGCGAAAAATCCCGCAGGCGCTGGTCGATGCGCTCCTGACCGAAGGCGCCGGTGAGCACGGTCTGGTTGTCTTCGTTCGGGTCGTGCCAGGTGGACCCACCCGGAATCGCCGGGTTGTCGGTCTGCTCGTAGCCGTCCAGATCACCCAGCTCCCAATTGGTCGCCTCGATGAACAGCACTGGCACATTCAGACCCTCGAAGCTTTCGCCATCGCTGCAACAGCCTGTGCCGGCCGGGTAGGCGGGATTCAGGCCGGGATTGGTGAACAGGTCGATCTTCAACTCCCCGGCGATACGCATGAGCTGGTCGCGGTACGCACCGAGGGCCGGGTTGTCGGCGGCATTGCTGCCGGCGTGGGCGTACATCTTGTCGCCGGTGACCAGGCTATCGAGGTTGATCATCCCCAGCAGGTTGGCGCGCTGGCTGTCGCTGAGGGCCGCGACGTAAGCCCGTGAGCCGCGCAGCCCTTCTTCCTCGGCACCAAAGCCGACCACTTCCAGGCCGTTCTCCAGTTGCACGCCGCCGAGGTTGCGGGCGATCTCGGTCAGCACCGCCGCGCCTGAGGCATTGTCGTCCAGGCCTTGCAGGGTCGGGCGCCCGAAATAGGTGTCGAAGTGCGCACCCAGCACCACATAGTTGCTGCTGGTCCCGGCGGCGGAGGCGATTACATTCTGCGAACTGCGCGTGCCGGCCCAGGTGAAATCCTGGCGGCTGGTCTGGTAGCCATAGGCCAACTGTGCCTGCATCCAGTCGGCAGCGCCGGCGAAGTTGGCGGTGCCGCGATAGCGGCCGGGATAGTCGTGGATCAGGCGATCCAGGGTCTGGCTGGCGTATTGCCCGTAGTCATAGGCGCCAGCCCCCAAAGGGAGCAAGGCGGATCCGAGGGCAACGGCGATGGCGAGGGGTTTGAGCACGGCACTTGTCCTTGTGTGTCGGTAGGCGTGGGCATCTTGTCGATGCGTCGACCTGCTCGCAGCAGGAAATGGACCGAATTGTGAAGAGACCGTAAGAATTGCCGGATCTGTCGTAGGAATTTGGCAGATCTGGCGCCTGATGTCCTTTTTGCGCAAGCAACAACCTGTTCCCGCACGCAAGAGATGCGCGTGGGAACAGGTTCCCGACTGTGCAGGTCCTCAGTCTTCGCAACTGGCCAGCGCCTCTTCCAAGGCTTCCAGTGTGTCCTTGTCGAGTCCTTTCCTTAGGCGGTCGATCACCGCATCGCTGAAGCGCATCTCACCGAAGTTCAGGGCCCAGACGATGGCCTCCTTTACCCGGTGATCGCTGTCGCCCGCCAGACCCAGCAGTATTTCCTCGCTGGTGGCCGGCGGGTAGAGGCCGAACAGGGCGTCAGCCAAGGCGCTTCTAACCTCCACACTGGCATCGTTCGCCAGGCTTTTCTGGACCACCATCAGCAGGCGTGGTCCGAAGCTGCCGGATTTGCGAATCAGCGCAATACGCACCTGGGTGTCGCTGTCCCGCGACAGGGCCAATTGCACATGTGGCAGTAGCTGAGCGTTACCGGCCAGTGCCATGCGTACGCTCGCCTGTGGGTCCTTCAACAGGCGCAGTTGCACTTCCTCGCTCAACGCCCGACCGTGGAGCCCGGAGGGGCGTGCGGCCAGCGCCTCCCGTACGCAGGTCTCTTCATCTTCGGCAAGCCGGGCTTGCAGGCCCAGGCCCAGGTGCGGATGCTGGGCCAGGAGCACACGAATCTCTTCATGATCGTCCTGTGCCAGCGCAGCCTGCGCCGCCAGCTTCAAGATGAAGCCGCGCTGGGCGTTGGCCTGGGTCAGCAGTTCGCGGCGCACATCTACGTCGTGGTCCGTTGCGAGCGCCAACTGGGTGGCGGTCCTCGTGTATCGGTTACCCGCCAGTTCAAAGCGAATGTCGTAGCGGTGATCGTCGCGCAACGCCTGCTCTATATCGGCATCCAGCACCTGGCTACGAATCAGCGCGGTACGTACCGACATATCCTCGAGCAGGACGCGCGCGACGTCTGCGGCCAGCTTCTCATTGTTCGCAAGCTGACGGCGGACCTCGGTATCCGGGTGCCTTGCCAGGAGCAGTTGCAAGCCCGGAACCAGCGAACGATTGCCGGCCAACGCTTGCATCAACACTGGAGAATGCTTCCAGCCTTCGTAGTACTCGCGCTGCAGGCTTTCCCCCAGCCCGGGATTTCGGGCCAGCGCCAGCAACCTCGGCGAGGGTTCATGCTGGATGGTCCAAATGCTGCCCGGAGTGGTGGCAACAGCGTGTTGGCCGAGCTCGCGTATCAGTTCCTCGTCGATAAACGGGTTACCTGCGAGCACCATCTGCACCTTGTCGAAACCGCTTCGTGCCAGCCGGCCGTATTGTTTTGGCATCAGTCCACGGTTCGCGGCCAGCGCCAGTTGCACTTCCTCGACATCCTTGAGCAACAGCGGGAACGCTACACCTGCCAGATCTTCATTGCCGGCCAGTTCGACGCGCACTTGGACATCCGGGTCCTCGGCCAGCAACACCTGGATGCCTTCGTGGGTTTCAGCGTTGCGTGCCAGGGCGCAGCGGACCTCAGGGGCCGGATCCAGCGCCAGGCGTTGCTGGACGCTGATGCTGGTACTTCTATTGCTGGCCAGTTCAGCGCGCACCTTGGCGTTGTCGGCGAGCAGTTGCTCGTGAATGTCGACGCCCGTGGCGTTGTGCCAGGCAAAGCGCTCGCGCACTGCGCACACAGGATCATTCGCCAGGCGTTGTTGTTGCTCGGTATCGACTTCCTTATGCCATAGCAGTATGGCCTCGCGTACGTCGCTATGCGGGTCGCGAAGCAGGGTGTCGATAATTTGCGCGCTGAGGGTCTCGTTGCTGGCGAGCTCCTCGCGGACCTCCGCCAACGGATCCCGACTCAGCAGGCCGAGAATCTCCAGGCCGGCGCTTGTGTTGCCCGCCAGGGCCTTGCGCACGTCCCCGGATTCGTGCTGGACCAGACCCCGCAATTGCAGTGGGCTCAGGCCGTGGTTGCCAGCCAGGGTGACCAGTACCGCCTCCACATCCTTGATCAGGTACTGAACGGTGGCACTGCCCAAGGCCGGGTGACCGGCCAGGGTCTTGCGGACTTCGACATGAGCATCCTGGGCCAGCAGCAATTGCGCCGCAGCGCCGGTCGCGGGATTGCCCGCCAGTTGCAGGCGCACGTCCACGGGGCTTTTGGTCAGCTCCATCTGCACCGCCTCTGGCAGTTGCGCATCAGCGTGGCGAGCCGCCAGCGCAAGCAGGACGTCGATATCGTCGTCTGCCCCCAGGTTCAACTGGGCCTTTTCGCCAAGGGTCGGCAGTCGCGCCAGCGTCGCCCGGACTTCACCGCTCGGGTCTCGCGACAACAGCGACTGGAGCTCGCCGGACAGCAGCGGGTTGCCGGCCAGGGCCAGTCGCACGGCATCTTCGGTATCCTTGCCCAACTGGCGCTGGCCATCGATGCCCAGGTGCCGGTTGTGCGCCAGGGCAACACGTACCTCGGTGTCCTCGTCGTGCAACAACTGGCGCAGCAGCGATTCATGGCTGCTTTTCACTGCCAGTTGGCGGCGCTGGTCAGGCTTGAGCGCCAGCCATTGGAACCGTGACGCCAACAGATCCTGCGGTGCATGGGGATGCAGGCAGGCCAGGTGCAGCAGCTCGCGATCGAAGCCGGCCGCACCCTCGTCGATATTGATCCGCAGGGTCAGCACCCGCTCCGGGCAGTTGGGGTTACGGTACACGGCATTGCGGATTTCCCCGACCGGATCGAGAGCCAGCTTTTCCAGCAGGTCGTCCGGGCAGTCCTCGTTGCGCGCTACTTCCTCACGGCGTAAGGCGTTGGCGCTTTCGGCCATCTGGATCATCTGCGCCACGCTCAGGCCATCGCACCGGGAGGCAGGCTTGAGCTTGAGTTTCTCGAAAATCTCCTCGTACTCCGCGACCTGCTCGCGCAGGGTTTCCCGCAGGGGAACCGTCGAGTCGATGGCCGCCTCGAGGTCGCTGAAAGTCAATGCGCGGTCGGCGAGGAAGGCAGTTTCCCGTGCTTCGTTGATGGCGTTCTGAATATCCGCGCCAGCATAGTCGCGGCACTGGCTGACCAGTTGCCGGCGCTGTTCGTCGTCCAGCTCCAGGGTTTCGCCGCGGAGTTGGATATCCAGGATCGCGCCGCGCTCGATGGCATTGGGGAAACCGACGTAGAACACCTCGTCGAAACGCCCCTTGCGCAGCAGTTCCGGCGGTAGCGCGGCGACATTGTTGGCGGTGGCGATCACGAATACCGCGCCGGTCTTTTCCTGCATCCAGGTGAGGAAGTAGCCGAACAGTCGCGAGGAGACTTCCGAACCGCTGCCGCTGGTCATGCCGACGAAGGCCTTTTCCAACTCGTCGATCCACAGGATGCAGGGGCTGACCGACTCGGCCATGGTCAGGGCGCGGCGCATGTTGTGTTCGCTTTCGCCGACATACTTGCCCAGCAAGGAACCGATATCCAGGCGCAGCAATGGCAGTTGGAAGAGCCCGGCCGCAGCCTTGGCAGTCAGGGATTTGCCACATCCGGGCATGCCGGCGATCAGCACGCCCTTGGGCGCCTGGACCCGTGCCTCACGGGCTTCGCCGAGGCGGCGGAAGATCTGTGCGCGGCGCTCCAGCCACTGCTTGAGGTTTTCCAGGCCACCGATATCCGCGGCGCTGGCATTGACCCGGAGCATCTCCAGGACACCGCTCTTGGCAATGATCTGTTCCTTCTCGCGCTGGATCAGCGCCAGGGCGGCATCGTTGATCTGTTCATGCTGCAATCGAACCATCGCCAGCGCCGAGCGGATTTCCTCCTGGCTCAGGCCGCTGCATGCGGCCTGCAGGCGTTGTTGCAGGCTTTCCGGCACCAGCAGGTCGCACTCGCGGCAAACGCGGCCGATTTGTTCGACGATCTCCTCGCCACGGGGCAAGGGAAGGGGCAACAGGGTGATCTGTGCTTCGATCTGTGGCGGGATATGCAGGGTTTCCGAGACCAGGACCACCGCCGCCGCGCCGCGATGATGGCGCTGGATGCGGTTGAGCAACTGCTTCAGTCGCGCCACGGCCAGGGGCTGGTGCTCCAGGGCGCTGCGGGCGTCCTTGATGACGAACAGCTTGCCGTCCAGGTCATCGTCGAGCAGTGCCGGCAGGCTGGTAGCCAGGTCGGTGTCCGGGCCCTGGCTGCCCCGCGGCTGCTTGTTGTGAAAATCCACCCAGCCATAACCGAGGTTCCACTCCTTTGGGCTCAGATGCAGTTGCGCCGCTACGTCGGCCAGCACGGCGTCGATCCGCGCCTCTTCCCCTGAGTGGATGAACAGCCCCGGGTAACCGGCGACCAGGTGGGATTTGATCTTGTCCTTGAGTTCGAGCAGGTTCATCGGTGCTTACCAGCCAGGGAAAAGGGAAGAGGCGAAATTGCTCAGGGCGCGTCCGGCGGATTCGAGCATCCGCCCGGCTCCTTCGACGACCCGTGCGGCAGTCTTGAGTGCGGTTTTCGCCAGCGTCTTCCCGGCGGCGTAGACCGTCTCGCCGATCTGGCTGCCGGCGATCCCTCCGGCAACGCCGCCGATGAACCCGCCAACGAGGGTGCCGACCGGTCCGAGTACGGTGCCCAGGCTGGCCCCCAGGGCGGCTGCCTGGGTTGCGCCGGCGATGGCCATGGACGTGGTCACCGTGGTGCTGCCGAGGGTATCCAGGGCTTCTTCCCCGGTCAGTTCGCCCTTGCCCAGCTTGTACAGGGCCTTGGCATTCTGCAGGCCGACGCAGGCGATATTGGTGATCAAACCGGCCGGGGTGCCGCGCAGGGCCGCGCCGAGCCAGCCGTTCTTCACCGCGACTACGACTGCGCCGGACACTGCTACCTGGGCGCCGGTTTCGCCTGTGCTGCGCAGCGCGCTGTCGAAGAACGCCTTGAGTTCGTCATCGGTGCTGGGGTTTTCCCGACCGTTGAGGCTGTTCCAGGCGCGCCGTGCCAGTACCCGGACGCCCTGCAGACCGACCGCGATACAAGCACCGACCAAGGCCTGCTTGCCGATCTGTTTGGCAATGTCCAGCCGGTTGGTGTCGTTCCATTCGTACTGCCGCGCTTCCTGTTCCGCCTGGGCCTTCTCCTGCAAGGCCTTGGCGTCCTCCTTGGACAGTGGCCTGGACTTGACCCCATCGGCCTCGATCACTTCGCTGCTGTCCGCCACATCGGCACCATGGCCTTCTGGCACCAGGCGCTGCTGGTCGGCGTAGTCGCCGCTTTCGAACTGGCGTTGGGTGGCGCTGGCGTCCGAGCCGTATTTGGACTGGTATTTAGCGACCACGTTGCCATTGCCGTCGATGATCTCGATATCCACCGAGTTCAGTTCCCGGGAGTTGACCATCCTTGCCCGGTACTGGCTGCCCTTGGTGGTCGCGTCGATGTTGAAGGTATCGACGTGGTGCTGCTCGGCGATAAAACCGTCCAGGTTGGGGTTGAGGCTGATGGCACCGCCCTGGGTGGTAACGATGCGCCTGGCGTTGTCGGTGGCGTCGGCCAGGGCCTGGTCGATGCGCCCGGCGTATTGGCCTACCTGCACCGAGCCCGACAGGCCGGCGTTCTTCTCGATCTCGGCGGCGAGCCAGGAGGCCTGGCTGCGCCCTTTGTCGAGATGGTTCTGCAGCGACTCGCGGGCCTGGTTGAAGGCGCGGGTCGACTGGATGACCTCACGACTGGTCTGCTGCAGGTCCTGCTCGTCTTTCCACAGGTCAGGGTATTTGCGGAACTCGTCGCTCAGCCATTGCTCCAGCGGCTTTTCGCCACGGGCATTGCAGGAGGCGACGAAGGATGCGATCACGGCACTGGTCTTGCCAGGGTTGTCCGGCTTGTCGAACAGCACGCCCTCCATGCGCCTGGCCTGTGCTTCGGCGACCTGCTCGAAGTCGAGGCCGTATTCCGGGTCGGGTTCCTGGCCGAGGTTCTTTTCCATGTCGGCGGTCATTGGCGGGGTCCTTGCTCAGTGCAGATAGTCGGTGAGTTCGTCGTGCAGTTGCTGTTGCAGCCAGGCGGGTTCGAGAATTCGCACATGGGGGATCCAGTAGCGAACGATCGGCAGCAACTGGTTCGGGTGATTGACCCGGCATTGCAGGAGCAGGCGACCGTCGGCCAACTGCTCGATCAGTTGCTGGTGCGGCAGCACGTTGCGCCGCTGAAAGTAGTACGCGTTGCTGGCGGCGACCTGGACAGTGACCTTGAGGTGGTCTTCGCCAAACCAGATGTCATCGTCGCTTTCGATCCGGGTCTGGACAGTGCTGTCGGGGATGAAGGACTGGTCGAGTACCCGCAGGGCTTCGATGCGGGCGAAGGCAAAGCTCTTCAGGCGTCCCGCTTCGGTGGCGGCGAGGTACCAGATGCCCTTGTTGTGGACCAGGCGGTAGGGCTCGACGCTGCGCTGCTTGCCGGTATAGGTCAGCTGGCAGCGGCGGTGCTGCCCGATGGCCCGGTCCAGTTCGCGGAACGCCCCGTTTTCCGGCCGTTTGGCAGCGAAATGGCCATCGCGTACGAGAAAGCTGGTCGGACCCGGCTTGAGCAAGTCCATCCAGGCGCGGCGATCGCTGGCCGGGAACAACTGCTCGACACCGCTGATGCGGGCGAAGGTCTGCAGGTCGGCGGGGGACAAGCTGCCGCGGTAGGCGCTGGCGAGCTGGTAGACCCCATGCGCCCCTGGCTCGACCACATCGCCGAGGCGGTTCAGATCGCGGTAGATGGTGCGCTCGCTGACGCCGAAGCGTTCGGCCAGCTCAAGGCGGGTAGGGCGTTCGCCGCCCAGCAGCAGACGCAGGATATCGGCGAGGCGCAAGGCCAGGGTTTCGTGATCGGTGGCCGCCATGGCGGATCCTTGTCGGTGGGCTTGGCCGCGACTCTAGAGGAGGCGACTGACAGGCCGTGTCAGTGGCACTGACAAAGTCCATGCCGAAAGAGATGGCGACAATAACCTGAGTGGTGGCTCAAGGCCACTTCTCGGGAAAATAATGTTAAGGGAACCTCGATCTATTCTCGGTTTAACAGCTTGTTACGTATTGTCGGCACCTTCTGCGACACCACGCCGCACCCTTCGGGCGCCCTGCGCTGGCCCCTCCTGTCCTCGCGTGCCAAAATGCCGCCCCGTGAAAGGCTGGAATGAACAGCTTCCCTGCGCAAGCGTGCACCCTCCCCAAAGGATGGTTACATGAACGACCTACTGACCCGGCGCAAGGTTCTCGCCGGGCTCGGCCTGGCGGGGCTCGCCGCCCTGACCGGCTGCGATACCTCGCCCAAGCTCGACTTCAAGTACGGCAAGGACCTGAGCAACAAGATCCTCGGCCGTTCCTTCAAGCTCCAGGATGTCCACGGCGATACCTACGCGCTGTCGAGCTTCTACGGCTCCATGCCGATGGTGTTCTTCGGCTTCACCCAGTGCCCGGCGATCTGCCCGACCACCCTGGCGCGTGCGGTGCAGATCAAGAAACTGATGGGCCGTGACGGCGATTTCCTCAAGGTGGTGTTCATCACCCTGGATCCGGAACGGGATACCCCGCAGGTACTCGAAGACTATGTGAAGGCCTTCGACCCGACCTTCACCGCGTTGTCCGGCACCCCGGAACAGATCGCGGCCACCGCCAAGGAGTTCGGCGTGTTCTACGAGAAGGTACCGCTGGGCGACAGCTACACCGTGTCGCACTCGTCCACCAGCTTCGTCTTCGATTCCCGTGGCCGCCTGCACCTGGGGTTGTCCCATTCGCTGACGGCGAAGGAATGCGCCGAAGACCTGCTGACCCTGATGGAGATCTGCTGATGCTGCCGATTCGCAAACCCCTGGCCGTCCTGGCCCTGTGTGCCGCCGCCCTGCCGGCGCTGGCGCAAACCACCGTGGAAAATGCCTGGGCCCGTGCCAGCGTGGCCAACCAGCATTCCTCCGGCGCGTTCATGACCCTCACTTCCGATACCGACGCCAAGCTGGTCGCCGTGCAGTCGCCGGTCGCCAAGGATGTGCAGATCCATGAAATGAAGATGAACGGCGACGTGATGACCATGGGGCCGGTCTCGAGCCTCGACCTGCCGGCCGGCAAGGCGGTTAGCCTGGATGCCAACGGCTATCACGTGATGCTCATGGGCCTGGTTCACCAGCTCAAGCAGGGTCAGGAAGTACCGCTCACCCTGGTGATCGAGGATGCCAAGGGCAACAAGGAAAACCTCGAGATCAAGGCGCCGGTGCGCTCCTTGACCGAGGGTGAGCCGGAAATGAAGCACGGTCACGTGCATCAGTGATTTCACGGGCTTCGTGTGTCTTGAAGGTCCGTCAGTAGATCGCATCAGGGCTGACAGGTGCTTGTCATTACGTTTCCGGTGACCTTGAGATCGAGCGCCGCCCGCGCGGCGCATCGCTGGCAAGCCAGCTCCCACATTTGTTGCAACGTACCTATGCCTGACAGGCCATAGTGATCGCCTTGCTTGTACGACGCGATACCCTGTCGAACCCAACAGTCTCCCCGCAGTTGATCGCCGAACATCCAAAAGGCTGGCAACGGAGATCTCACAGGCCATGGCACGTTGCAACAAATGTGGGAGCTGGCTTGCCAGCGATGCGCCGCGCGGGCGGCGCTCGATCTCAAGGGCGCTGAAGATCTCCCGGCGAGCGCCTGGTGGCCATAACGCGGTTCTCTGACGGGCACGTCGCAGCCACCAAAACCGATACCCACACCCCAAATACCCATCACCCCAAACACCCCCTTCCCGCTATTTCCCGCCACCCGTCCGGCCGCTTCGAACCAAAGCGAATCCTTGCAACGCCATGGACTCACACATCATGTACGGCAAACGTCGTGCATCCCTAGTTTTCTATGAGGTGAAAGATCATGGCTAACAATGAAAACCGCACTGGCTCCAAGCAAGGCGGCGGCAACCCGGGCAACTTTGCCAACGATCGGGAAAAAGCCTCCGAAGCCGGTCGCAAGGGCGGGCAACATTCGGGTGGCATGAATCAGGACCGGCAGAAAACCCAGGACTCCGGCCGCAAGGGCGGCCGTTCCTGACGCGGTAGCGTAGTGAATGACGGGGCATAGCCATGCCCCGTTCGTCTGGCGCATCGGAGGCCTCGGCCTTGATGCGCCATTTGCTATTGTGAAGAACTTTCCTGGAGAACATGGCCATGAACAAAGGCGCAGCCCTGTTGCTGCTGTCCGGCCTGCTGGCCCTGGGCGGCTGTTTCGACAACTCCGATCACCCCGGCAAGGACTCCGACCCGAGCAAGCCGTCGCTGCAGATGCAGCAACCGCAATCGGAAAGCCCTGCCTCGCAATTGGCTCCGAGCAAGGACAGCGACAACTGATCATCCCGATCAAACCTTCCGCACCTCCTGGTAGTCATTAGTGGTAACAGACCTATGACCAGGAGGTGCCCCATGACCTTTCTTTGCCTGCTACGTGGATGCCAGTGGCGCTCGATGCCGGTGAACGATGCCGTGCCCGGCGATTGCGAGTGCTGCGAGCGTTGCGGTGCCTTGCGTCATCACCTTCTGCAACTTCCGCGTCGCTAGGAGTCCGCCATGCCTCGTGCAATCTGGAAGGGCGCGATCAGCTTCGGCCTGGTGCATATCCCGGTCGCCCTGGCATCCGCCGTGCGCAGCCAGCGGGTCGATTTCGACTGGCTTGACCAACGCAGCATGGATCCGGTGGGCTACAAGCGGATCAACAAGGTCACCGGCAAGGAAATCAGCAAGGAACATATCGTCAAGGGCGTGGAATACGAGAAGGGTCGCTATGTGGTGATCAGCGAGGACGAGATCCGCAAGGCCCGGCCCGAAGCGACCCAGACCATCGATATCTTCTCCTTCGTCGACGCCGGCGATATTCCCCTGCAACACTTCGACACGCCTTACTACCTGGCGCCGGACAAGCGCGGCGGCAAGGTCTACGCCTTGCTTCGCGATACGCTGGAAAGCACCGGCAAGGTGGCCTTGGCCACGGTGGTGCTGCATACCCAGCAGCATTTGGCACTTGTGCGGCCACTGGACGAGGCGCTGGTGCTGATTACCTTGCGCTGGCCAGACGAAGTGAAGGACCTCGCCAGCCTGGAGCTGGATGACAGCGTGACCCATGCCAAGGTCAGCAAGGCCGAACTGGACATGGCCAAGCGCCTGGTCAAGGACATGAGCGGCAGTTGGACACCCGAGGATTACCGCGACGAGTTTCGCCAGACCATCATGGACCTGGTGGAAGAAAAGGCCTCCAAGGGCAAGATCAGCGTGGTCGAGCAACCGGGCGAGGAAGGCGAGGGCAAGGGCGCCGATATCATCGACCTCACCGAACTGCTCAAGCGCAGCCTGGGTGGCAAGGCCAAGCCGGCGCCGAAGAAGAAGACGTCGCGCAAGGCCTCTTGAACCGGCCCCCGGCAAGGCCTGCGGTCAATCAGGCCATCAGGGACCTGAGATAGTCGCCGAAGCCACCCCGGGCGCGGCTGTCCATGCGGCTGCTGGTGGTCACACTGTTGCGCGCCGTCCATACGATAGTTGCCCCGCACGCCTGCAGGTCTTCGATCAGTTGCACATCCTCGTTCAGCGCTAGCGGGCGGAAGCCGCCCACCCTTTGGTAGGCGCGGGCGCAGATTCCCAGGTTGGCGCCGTGGATATGCCGGTGTCCTTCGCGCATCTGGTAGTGCTCCAGGTAGCGCTCGCGCAGTGCCTGGTCCTGCTCGGCCTGCCATTGTTCGATATGCACCGTGCCACACACCGCATCGGCGGCGAAGTCCAGCTGGCAGAGCAGCCAGTCCGCCGGTACGCAGCTGTCGGCATCGGTACAGGCCAGCCATTGGGCGCCACGCTGCAGCATCAGCTCGGCGCCGGCACGGCGCGCCTGGCCGACATTGCGCACCTCCACCTCCAGGGTGTCTACGCCGAAGCGGCGGGCGATGGCGGCGCTGGCGTCGGTACAGCAGTCCAGCACGACCAGGATTTCGACCCGATGCCCCACACTTGCAGCAGTGTCGGCGGCGGCGCGCATGGTGGTCAGGCAAGCGTGCAGCGTGTCGGCTTCGTTGTGGGCGGGGATGATCACGGCAATCATGGGCAGGTCTCGTCGAGGTCGATCACGCTGGGCTGGCAACTCCAGTATTCCAGCAAAAAATCCGCTTCTTCATGACGCAGCACGCGGTACAGCGGCAGGCGCTCTTCCAGCAGGGCGTGCACCTGGCGGCCGTTCTGCGGGCAGCCATCGATGGGGTGCAGCCAGTGACAGGCGAGCAGCCCGCCGTCCTCGCCCAGGCTGGCGGCTGCCTGCTCGATCACTTGCAACCACTGCTCCGGGTCGAGGTAGTAGCCGATCTCGCCGAGTACGATCAGGTCGAAACTGCCGCCGGGCCAGTCTCCCGGCAGGCGCCCTTGCCCCACCTGCACATTGCGCAGGCCGCCCAGGCGCTGGCGGGCAAGGGCGACGGCGGTGCTGTCGAGGTCATGACAGACCAGCTCGGTGCAGCGTTCGGCCAGCGCCGCGCTCAGCTCACCGTTGGCACAGGCCGGCTCGAAGATCCGCTCGTAGAACTGCCTGGGCAGGCTGGCCATGATCAGTTCACGCTTGCGCTTTTCGTACCAGCGGGTGCGGAAGGCCCAAGGGTCGTCGCTGGCGGCGAACAGGTCGGCGAAATAGCGCGCATCCACACTCATCGGAACACCAGTTCGAAAGGTTGCATCAGGCACTCCAGGGTTTCGGCCGGGAGCACCGGCGGGCGCTCGCCATCGGATTCGATCTGGCTGACATGGGCGGCAATCGCCTGTTGCTTGCGTTGCACGGCATCGGCGTCCAGTTGCACCTTGCAAGCCCGTTCCCAGGGCAGCCGCGGATCCTCGGGCTGCGCCCAGTACCAGGCCCATACCGGCACTTCAAGCAGGGTCGCGCCCTTGGCCTGCGCCGCTTGGGCACAGGCGCGGCCAACCGCCTCGTGGTCGCAATGGCCGTCGCCACGCCAGGTGCAGAGCAGCAGGTCGTCGGGCCGCAGCAATTGGCCCAAATGGCCGACCAGGTAGGCTTCGTCGCGGGCTACCGCGGTGTCCTTGAGCGACAGGCGCTGCCAGTCCAGGGCCTGCAGGTTCAGGCCGAGCCGGTGCAGGGCGTTGCGGCTTTCCTGGGGGCGCTGGCGACGCAGGCGATGCTCCGTCCACTGTTGCGAGCCGGGATGGCTGGCCTCGCCATCGGTGGCCGAGATCAGCAGCAGGTCCTGCTCGCGCCCGCGCAGGCTGGCGAGCAGGCCGCCGCAGGCGAGGATCTCGTCGTCAGGGTGGGGCGCCACCACGATCAGGCGGCGCCCCGGTGGGCACAGCTGCTCGGGGGTGATCCAGGTGGCCCGGGCCAGATGGGCCGACTGCTGCCATTGTGCGGGTGTGGTCGCCGGCCCACGGAACAGGTCTTCGCTCATAGCTGCCAGGCTCCCGCCGGCACCTGGGCCAGTTGTTGACCGAGGACGGCGAGATCGCGTTCGGCATGGCTCTGGCGCAGGAAGACCGGCAGGTCGGCGGAGAGCCGGGCGAAGTGGCTGTTGTGGCAGAACGGCGTGGCACCCAGGGCGCGGCCGACATGCTGGATAACCTGGCTCACCGCCTGTTCGACCTGGGCACGGGTGCGCCGTACCAGCAGCTCGGCGTTGGCGCCGGGGTTGGCGTCGATCCACGCTGCGCATTCGCGCAGGGTCGCCCGGGCACCGCCCAGTGCGGCATCGACCGCGCCCAGGTGGGCCTCGGCATGCGGGTCGGGACGTGGCTTGCGACAGTGCTCGCGCAGGTAATCGGCCAGCGCCTCGGCGGCCCCGTACCAGCACGCAGCGATTCCGCCGCCGCCGTGCCAGAAGCCAGGTCGCGATAGGTACTGCCCGGGAGCGCCAATGGCCACGGCAGGAGTACCATCGAACTCCATCACCACACTGGTAGTGGTGGCCATGCCCACCGCCTGCCAGCCCTCGGCAAGGATGCTCTGGCTCGGATGGGACAGCTCGATGGCCACCAGTTGCGGCTGCTCATTACTGTCCCAGGCGGTCAGCAGGGCGTTGTCGATCTGCAGGGCGCCGGAGCACCAGGCCTTGCGTCCTTCCAGCAGCACCGTGTCGCCTTCGCGTCCGACGATGCGCGTGCGGGCCTCGGCCGACTCGGCGGCCCATACCCCCCAGATGCCTTGGCCGACCCGGTGGCTGGCGCTGCACTCGGAGAGGATCGCCAGGGCATCGGTGTGCCCCTCGTACAGCTTGGCCAGGCTCAGGTCGCAGCCGGCGATGCGCGCCAGGGTCTGCCAGCGTTGCAGGGTATGGCCCTGGCCGGGCAGTGGCAGCAGGTCGAGATGGTCCTGTTGCAGCGACTGCATGACCAGCGGCAACTGGGTGTCCAGATGCAGCGCCTGGGGGCGCTGGGTAAAGCTGCGCAGCAGGGTGTCCAGGCTGCCCAGGTCGAAATCCTGGATGATGCTCATGGCGGTGGCTCCTTCACAGGCCGAGTTTCTTGCGCATGCCGGCGGTGATCGACTGGCGGGTGCTGGCGTAGTCCTGCCACGGGTCGTTGCCGTCGGCCAGGCGCTCGTCGATATTGGCCAGGGTCCATTGGTTGGCCCCCTTGAGCCCGGCCAGTTCCTCGGGCCAGATCGGCACCGACACCGGCATGCCTTCCCGGGCCCGCAGCGACCAGGCGCAGACGGTGGTCGCCCCCTTGCCGTTGCGCAGGTAGTCGATGAAGATCCGCCCGACCCGGTTCTTCGGCCCGGAGACCGCCGACAGCCGTTCCGGGAACAGCCCGGCCATGTGGCTGACGATGGCGTGGCTGAAATCCTTGACCTCGTCCCAGCCGGCCTTGCGCTGCAACGGCACCACCACGTGGATGCCCTTGCCGCCGCTGGTCTTGAGGAAACAGCGCAGGCCCAGCTCTTCCAGAAGGGTGAGGGTCAGGGTGGTGGCTTCGATCATCGCCTTCCAGGGCAGTTTCGGGTCCGGGTCGAGGTCGAGCACGAAGCGGTCGGGGCGCTCGAATTGCTTGTCGGTGGCGTTCCAGGTGTGCAGTTCGAGCGTGTTCATCTGCACCGCGCCAAGCAGGGTGTCTTCGCGGTTGATGATCATCGCGGCCTGACCGGCCTGGTCCTTGTCGTAGGTTTTCACGTGGGGCAGGTCAAGCTGGGCGGCGTTCTTCTGGAAGAACAGTTCGCCGTCCAGCCCGTCCGGGGCGCGGACCAGCGCCACGGGACGGTTCTCCAGGTGCGGCAGGATCAGCCCGGCAACCTTGGCGTAGTATTCGGCGATATCCAGCTTGGTGGTGTTGCTGCTGGCATCGATGATGCGATCAGGATGGGTCAGGCGCATCGCCTTGGTGCTGCTGTTCTTCACGGGCATGGCACGCTCCAGGTTGATGGCGCTGGCCGGCTTGTCGTTGCGCAGGCCATGGAAGACCGCGTGGCGAACGATGCCGTCGCGGGTCATCTGGGCGAAGCTGACCTCTGCCAGCAACTGCGGCTTGAGCCAGTGAACGCCCCGGGCTTCGGCGCCGGTCGGCGGGTTATCCAGTGGCGGGCGCGGCGCCTCCAGCGGCTGCAGCCGACGATGCAGGCTTTGCAGGGTCTCGGTGCTGAAACCCGTGCCGACCTTGCCCGCATAACGCAACCGGCCATCGTCATGCAGGGCCAGCAACAGGGCGCCGAACGCTGCCCGGCTGCCCTTGGGCTCGGTGTAGCCGACCACCACGAACTCCTGGCGTTTCTGGCACTTGAGCTTGATCCAGTCGCTGCTGCGTCGTTCCACATAGACGCTGTCCTGGCGCTTGCCGATCAGGCCTTCCAGGTTCATCTGGCAGGCGCTGGCGAGCAGCGAGGCGACCGGCTCGGCGAAGCTCGCCGAGTAACGCAGCTCCGGCGGCGGGTCGGCGAGGATCGCTTCAAGGGCGGCGCGCCGCTCCTGCAGTGGCAACTGGCGCAGATCGCGACCTTCGAGCCAGGGCACATCGAACAGGTAGTAGAGAATGCGTTCGTCGTGCTCGGTATCGAAGGCGTTCTGCAGGGCCTGGAAGTCGGCCACGCCGTTGTCGTCGGCGACCACCATCTCGCCGTCGAGCCAGGCGGATTTCAGTTTGAGCGTTTTCAGCGCCGCCACCTGGCGCGGCATCTTCGCCGTCCAGTCGTGGCCATTGCGGGTGAACAGGCGCACCTCGCCATCGTCGATACGGGCAAGGATGCGGTAGCCGTCGAACTTGATCTCGTAGCTCCAGTCGCCTTGCGGCGGCGAGTCCACCAGGGTGGCCAGCTGCGGCTTGAGGCTTTCGGGCAGGGCGGTCTTGGGTGCCTTTTTCGTGCGGCTGGCGGATGCGGCTTTCTTCCTTGCCGCGGGGGCCTTTGCCGCAGGCGCCGCGACGGGCCTGGCCGAAGGCAGGCTGCGGTCGCTGAGCACGCTGTCCGGGGCGGCTTCGAGGATGTCGTAGTCCTTCTCCTCGCGGGCCTGGGCATCCGAGGACTTGACCAGCATCCACTGCTCCTTCTTGCCGCCGAGGCGGGTGCGGAACAGGTTCCAGCGCCCGCCGAGCTTTTCCCCTTGAAGTTCGAAGCGCAGGTGGCCCTTGGCATAGCCCTGGTGCGGGTCGCCTTCGGGAATCCAGATGCCGCGGTCCCACACGATCACGTCGCCGGCACCGTAGTGGCCTTCGGGGATATGACCTTCGAAGCTGGCGTAGTCCAGCGGGTGGTCCTCGACGTGCACCGCGAGGCGCTTGACCTTGGGATCCAGCGACGGGCCCTTGGGCACCGCCCAGCTTTTCAGGGTGCCATCGAGCTCCAGGCGGAAATCGTAGTGCAGGTGGCTGGCGTCGTGTTTCTGGATGCAGAACTGCAGCGCCCGGGCCTTGCCACGGGCTCGCTTGCCGCTGGGTTCGGGGGTGGCGGCGAAGTTGCGCTTGCGTTGGTACTCCTCGAGGGGCTTGGCCATGGCGAATGCTCTGTGTCCGGCGTCTTACCAAGTGGGAGAGGGCGTGCGGGACGGGAGTTCAATCGGCGTGGCGACCGGGCGGCAGAAAGACTGAATCATTTTCCGCGCAGGGGAGTCGACTTCAGGAGAGCTCATCCGCAAGCGAGGTTGCCATGAACGAGAAAAGCCAAAGGCCGGCCACCCATGTGCCAGCCGAAATCGACGACATCCAGGACCGCATGGGCGAAGTCCGCGAGCTGGATTTCAGTGACCGCCATGACGAACGCCAGGGCCGCGCCGGCGATGCGCGGCCGGCAGAGGAATTCAACCGCGAGTTTCCCGCCGAGCGTGTCGAGCGGGGTGGCATGAGTGGCGGTGAAGCGCTCACTGAAAGCCTGCACGAGGACAATGTCACCCTGGACGACCTCAGCCCCGACACCCTGTTCGACCAGACCGGCGCCCGCGATCCTTCCGAGCGAGGCGGCCCGGGGCCGGCAGACCAGCAATTGCGCCGGGTCGACGAGGACGAGATCGGCGGCGGCATCGGCCTGGACGAAGCCGAGCTGGCCCGCTCGGCGCCACTGGACGGCAAACCCTGGACCGATCGTGTATCGCCGCCCGAAGGCGATGAAGACGTTTGAGAGGAGGACACGACCATGAGCGAACAACATTGCGCCTGTCCCGGATGTACCTGCGAGGTGGACGCCAACGCCGTGCAACTGGCTGGCGAGGCCTATTGCTGCAAGGCCTGCGCCAGTGGCCACGCCAACGGCGAACCGTGCCGCATGAGTGAATGCCACTGCGGGGACGACAAGGCCAGGCAGCCAGAGGAAGAGCAGGTGGATAACGCACTTGAAGAAACTTTCCCGGCCAGTGATCCCATTTCGCCTTGAAGCGCGGTAGCGATAAGCCTTAGCGCGAAGAGGTCTTGAGAACTGGCATTTTTGCCAGCAGAACAGAGGGTGGGCCGAGCGGTATTTTTCCATGACCCAAGTGGGGTTATCGAAAGGTACCGGAGGCTCGCCATGTCCACCAAACCCCTTCTGGCTCTGTTGTCCGCCGGCATCCTGCTGGCTTCCAATGGGCTGGCCCTGGCGGCCAACCAGACGTTCACCGCTGCGGGCACTTATGAAGTGAAGATGCCTGAGTCCACCAACAAGGTGTACATCACCCTGATCGGTGCAGGCGGAGGCGGGAGCGCGGCAGGTGGTGGTGCGGGCGTGACATTGGTATGCACCTATGACCTGTATGCCGGGCAGATCGTGACCCTTACCGTGGGCGCCGGAGGGAAGGCAGGCACCAGCGGCGCGTCCGGGGGCGCCGGCGGAGAAAGCGTATTGTCTTTCAACCGCGGCGCTTACCAGGTTCCCGTAAAGGGCGGCAAGGGAGCGACGGCTGAAGGCGGGAAGGGTGGTAGTGCAGGGCCCACCCCCGAATGCGGGTTCAGCAGTGGTGGCAATGGCACTGCGACTGCGGGCGGCAAGCCGGATACCGCGGAGGCGTCGCGTCAGGAAGGTGCGAGGCGCGAGGCAAAGATGAAAGACGAACTTCGCCAGTTCTTGGCCAAAGAGCATCCAGATATCGACATGATGCATTTAGACCTTAGTCCGATGCTCAAGGACCTGGACTCCGCCACTGCAGCCGACGCAGTCCGCGCCGCTGCCTGCAAGACCGCCGGCAGCGGCGGGGCTCCAGGCATGTCTGGTGCGGATGGTTGTGCATCCATCGATTATTGAACGAAACGGTGCCTGGGTTGGCTTGAAACATTCCCGGCCATTTCGCCTTGAAGCGCTTTGGCGATAAGCCTTAGCGCGAAGAGGTCTTGAGAACTGGCATTTTTGCCAGCAGAACAGGGGGTGGGCCGAGCGGTATTTTTCCATGACCCAAGTGGGTTCATCGAAAGGTACCGGAGGCTCGCCATGTTCACAAAACCCCTTCTCGCTCTGTTGTCCGCCGGCATCCTGCTGGCTTCCAGTGGACCGGCCCTGGCGGCCAACCAGACGTTCACCGCTGCGGGCACTTATGAAGTGAAGATGCCTGAGTCCACCAACAAGGTGTACATCACCGTGATCGGTGCAGGCGGAGGCGGGAGTGTAGCAGGTGGTGGTGCGGGCGTGACATTGGTATGCACCTATAACCTGTATGCCGGGCAGATTGTGACCCTTGTTGTGGGGGCCGGCGGGAAGGCGGGTACCAGCGGCGCGGCCGGTGCAGCAGGTGGTGAAAGCGGATTGTCTTTCAATCCCGGCGGGTACCAGCTTTCCGTGAAGGGTGGCAAGGGAGCGACGGCTGAAGGAGGGAAGGGTGGTAGTGCATTGGCTTCCCCCGAATGCGGGCTCAGCAGTGGCGGCAACGGCACTGCGAGCGCCGGCGGCAAGCCGGATACCACGCAGGCTTCGCGTCTGGAAGGTGCGAGGCGCGAGGCAAAGGTGGAAGAGGAAGAGCGCCAGCTCTGGAGCAAGGTTAACGGCGTGTCTATCAACGATCTGGATGTTCAAAAGCTTGAATACGAACTTAATCGGATCACCCTGGAGCCGCAGATCGCCGGTGCAGCCGACGCAGTCCGCGCCGCTGCCTGCAAGACCGCCGGCAGCGGCGGGGCACCCGCAATGCCCGGTGCGGATGGATGCGCATCCATCGATTATTGAACGAACCAGTGGCTGCGGCTGGTCATCGGCTCAGCGCCCTGACCAGCTCCGCCTTGTTCATCTTCGAACGTCCGGAAATGTCTTGCTTCCTTGCCTTGTCCATCAATTCCGCCTTGGTCAGCTCGCCCAACGACTGATCCGGTCGTGGCTCTCCATGTTTGGTCTTCACCGCCCGTTGTGCCGAAGACTGTCGCGCCTTGTGCTTGGCGCTTGCACTCTTCTTCTGCCCGGACCCGCCGGCTTTTTCACCGCCGCCGGACTGCTTGTTTACCGTGGCCCAGGCTCGGGCTTCGGCCTCGTCCCTGGACACGCCCTTGGCCTCGTAGCTGTCCTCGATATGCTCGGCCTTGCGTTTCTGTTCTTCGGTGTACTTCGCTTTGCTTCCGCGTGGCATGGGTATGCACTCCTGTGTGGGTTGCAAGGGAAATCTGCGGGCGTCACGGCATGCGCCAGGTCCCGCCTGCCTTCTCGCAGTCGATCCTGGCCTGCCCCTGGTTGCGGGTGTCGTAGTAATAGGTCACCACCCGCGCATCGTTCGGAACCTGTGGCCTGGCCGCCTGCGGGTCATTGCTGGTGGACTTGGGGTTGGCCAGGCTTTCCTGGGTCAAGGGTGCAGTGCATTGACCGATTTCCTGGTCCGGGCAGCGTGGGACCCGCTGTTTCAGGGTATTGAGCATTTCCTTGTTCTCGCTGCTGCAGGACCAATCGATGGCCTCGTCGGGCATGCCTTCGAGCCTGTAGCAGGTACGCGTCTCCACCTCCGGCACCGCGGCGCTGGACGAGCGCGTGGTGACCTGGCAGGCATCGGCCAGGACCGTGCCGCTGGCAAGGCTGGCAAGGATCAACAGCAGGGCAGGGGTATGCATGATCGTCTCCCGTCACAAAGGTGGCTGCGCCGGTTGGCCCGGTTCGGTTTGCAGCCCGGCATCGAGTTTCAACCGGTGCAGCAACTCCCGGGCATCGAAGGGCGCGCGGACTTTCAGGTCGTTGTCGAAATAGCAGTACACCGCCTTTGCCCCCTTGGTCGCGGCTTCCCGGGGCCCGGCCAGGTGTGCATCGCCCGGTTGTTGCCCGCGGCTCCAGGTGCGGATGCGTTGGGCCCAGCGCTGCAGGGCTTCATCGGTGTAGCCGCTGGCGTACAGCTCGGCATCGCCATGCAGGCGCAGGTAGATGAAGTCGGCGGTCAGGTCTTCCAGGTAGGGCCATTTCCCGGCGGTATCGGCGACCACCAGAGCCACCTGGTGTGCGCGCAACAGTTCGATGAAGGCCGGGTCACGGAAGCTGTCGTGGCGGATCTCCACGGCATGGCGCAGCGTACCGTTGCCCTGGGTTTCGAAGGCGCCGTCTTTCTTCAAGCGCTCGGCGCAATGGCGTGCGCATCGGCTGGCCGCGGCGTGATCATGGGGCAGGCGCTGAAGAAAATCGGCGAAGCGCTGCGGGTCGAATTTAAGGCTCGGCGGGAACTGCCACAGGATCGGCCCCAGCTTGGCGCCCAATTGCAGCGGCCCGGAGGCGAAGAAGTTGGCCAGCGGCTCGTCGATCTCCTTGAGCCGTCGCACATGGGTGATGTAGCGCGGCGCCTTGACCGCGAAGACGAAGTCCTCGGGCGTCGCGTCGCGCCATTCGGCATAGCGCTGCGGGGTCTGCAGGGCATAGAACGACCCGTTGATCTCGATGCTGCTCACCGCCCGCGAGGCGAATGCCAGCTCCTTGGCCTGGACCAGGCCCTGGGGATAGAACACCTTGCGCCACGGGGCATAGCGCCAGCCGGAAATACCGATGCGAATCTCGCTCACGCCGTCGTTCCTTGTGCTGCTCGTTACAGGTTGCGACCGGGGCGCGGCAAGGCGGGTTCAGCAAGATTGACGAGTGGCGCGCAGTGGCCGGACTGAACTTTGCCAGCCCCAGCTTTTCCACCGAATGTCGGGTTCGACACGCAGGACCGCAAGAGGAGGCCCTCCCATGAAGTTCTCCCGTTTCGCCCAGAAGCTGGCCAACTGGATGGGCCGTCCGCTGACCTTCGCCATCGCCTTCGGCCTGATCCTGGCTTGGGGCATCAGCGGGCCGCTGTTCCACTTCAGCGACACGTGGCAACTGGTGATCAATACTTCCACCACCATCGTGACCTTCCTCATGGTGTTCCTGATCCAGAACACCCAGAACCGCGACACCGATCAGTTGCATATCAAGGTCGACGAGCTGCTGCGCGCCACGCGCCGGGCACACAACGCCTTGCTCGGGCTCGACGACCTGGATGAAAAGCAGCTGCATGCGCTACGCGAGCGCTACCAGCACCTGGGCGAACTCGCCGAGAACAAGGGGGCCGACAAGCAAACGCGTGACAACGACCCCTGACCCAAGGACCCACAGCACGAGGTGACCATGGCCAGTCATATCATCCATTTCACCGGACCGATCAATGCGTCCACCTGCGGCAACCTCATCACCACCTGCTCGCGGGCTCTGCAGCAGGGCGCCGAGTGTATCCAGCTGAATATCGCCACCATGGGCGGGGAATGCAGCTACGGCTTCAGCCTCTATAACTTCCTCAGGGCGCTGCCGGTACCGGTGCATACCCACAATCTCGGCACGGTGGAGTCGATGGGCAACATCCTGTTCCTGGCCGGCGAGCGGCGTACGGCCTGTGCCCTGAGCAAATTCCTGTTCCATCCCTTCCACTGGACCCTGCACGGTTCGGTGGACCATGCGCGGATGGCCGAATACGCGATGAGCCTGGATTACGACCTGCTGCTGTACGCGCAGATCGTCGAGGAACGCACCCAGGGCGCGGAGGAGGTGCTGGATATTCCGCGCTACCTGATGGCCCATCCGCGGATCGTCACGCCCGAGGAGGCGATGCGCTGCGGCTTGATCCAGGCGGTGGACGATTCGGTGATCGGCGTGGATGTGGTGCAGTGGAGTGTGCATGCCTGAGCCGGTTCTCATGTAATCAACCGCAACTTGCAGGTCACGTTTTGTAAAGACCCCATGCCTATCGCTGGCAAGCCAGCTCCCACAGGTGCTGCACATGGCTTGAGGTCTGCGCTGACCCTGTGGGAGCTGGCTTGCCAGCGATGGGCATCGGTGTCTACCCAATTCGGGGTTGATGCGCCGCGGACCTTGCAGTGTCACCCGCCAGCGTAATGACGATATGATGTTTCAAATTATTACGCGTGCAATGGGGGAAGAATGCCGCTCAAGGATTTGTTGCTGGCGCTGGTGGTGATCGTTGCCTGGGGCCTGAATTTCGTGGTGATCAAGGTCGGTCTGGACGGCCTGCCGCCGATGTTGCTGGGCGCGCTGCGGTTTATCCTGGTGGCGTTCCCGGCGGTGTTTTTCATCCGTCGTCCGCAATTGCCCTGGCGCTGGTTGATCGCCTACGGCTCGACCATTTCCCTGGGCCAGTTCGCCTTTCTCTTCGAGGCCATGCACAACGGCATGCCGCCGGGGCTGGCGTCGTTGGTGCTGCAGTCCCAGGCCTTCTTCACCATGATCTTCGCTGCGCTGTTCCTCGGTGAGCGCCTGCGCAGCGCGAGTGTGTTCGGCTTGCTGGTCGCGGCGGGTGGCTTGGCGCTGATCGGCAGCGAGAACGACAGCCATGTTCCCTTGCTGGCGTTGCTCCTGACCCTGTGCGGCGGTGCCTGCTGGGCCATGGGCAATATCATCACCCGACGTTTCGGCAATATCGACCTGATGGCCCTGGTGATCTGGGGCGGACTGGTTCCGCCGCTGCCGTTCCTGGGCCTGTCGTGGTACCTGGAAGGCCCGGAACTGATCGAGTCGTCGCTGCGCAATATCGGGTTGAGTTCGATTTTGTCGCTGGTTTACCTGGCGGTCATCGCCACCATGCTCGGCTACGGCTTGTGGAGTCGCCTGCTGTCGCGCTATCCGGCGGGGAAAGTGGCACCCTTTTCGCTTCTGGTTCCGGTGGTAGGGCTGACCTCTTCGGCCTTGCTGCTGGACGAGCGCCTCAGTGCGATCCAGTGCTGGGGCGGCCTGCTGGTGATGCTGGGGTTGCTGATCAACGTATTCGGCCCGCGTCTGCGGGAAGCATTGAGGACCGCCCAGGCCTGAGACGCCATTGGTCGGGGATCGACATGCTGACCGGTTGGTCGCTAAATGTCCGGCTAGTCTTCTGAGGGTTGAGATCGATATTTTCAGGTTCTCCGCTGGAGGATCGGTATCGGTCGCTTTCAGAGGGGAGCAGGAACATGAAGGATCAATTTCTCGAAGACCTCGGCGACGAATTCCCGATCAATGCCGTGGTGCGTTGTGGCCAGTCAGCGTTTCGCCTGGGCTTCGCCCATATGACCCTGGACGATGCCCAGGCCACCTTCAAGCCGAGGATGCCGGCGCGTATGGAAGGTCGCCGCTTCCTTCCCGCAGCATTGCCCAAGCGCTGACGCCGCGGCCGGCGTGTTGCCTGATTGCTGAAAGCACCGACGGGTACGCGATTCCGGCCAATTCATGCAGCTTTGTTTGACTTCGCTCATTGCGCCGCCCTGCGGCGCTGGAGAGTGATGGCGATCTATGCCTTACTATGTGCCGTCAATGCGCTATTCCAGTGGAGGAAAGCAATGCGTATCAGGGAAGAAAAATACTGGGAATGGGCGGATGCGATGCTGCATAGCCGCAGCCATGATGAAGTGCTCAACGACGGGATCAGCATCGACGTCCAGGTTCGGCTCTCGCGCACCGGCGCGACCCAGCTGTTCCTCGGCGTGTACGCCCGCCACGGCAAGGCGCTGCTGGAGGAATACTATCCGTCCAGGCCGGGGGAGAGCATGAGCCGGGCGCTGGTCTGGGGCGTGGATCGGGCCAGGGCGATGGTCGCCGGGTTGCAGCCTGAAGAACCGCTGGCGCTGTTGCGCCGCGCATGACCAAAACCTTTGGTAAAAGGCCGGTGTGACCCACCGGCCTTTTCTTCGCGCATTAAAAAGCCCGGCCTTGCGGGCCGGGCTCAAGCGAACGGAAGACTCAGCTAAGGCGGTCGATGACCCGCACGCCCTGGCCTTCACGCAGCGCTGGCCACTCCTGTTGCAGGGTTTCCAGCACGCGACCGACGAACTGGGTATCAGCGGCCGCTTTCTTGCCGACGTAGCCCTGGCCACGGCGGTACATCTTCATCCGCGCTCGCATGCCGGGCTTGCGCTGTTCGAATTCATCTTCGGTGGTGCAGGGCGACAGGCTGTCGATATGCACTTCACCGGCTTCGCAGATCCACAGGATATGGCTGTCGAGCGTGTCTTTGCGCGCAGCGAACAGCTTGGCCAGTTCCTGGATGGTCGGTTGTTCGTTCAGATTCATCATTAAAGCCCCCATAACCCTTCAGTGGTTGATTCGTTCAGACTCGCGCTTCATGTAGCGCATCTACCAAGGCTGCTACAGCAGCATCGCAACAGGGGCTTTCTTCACTCTGCCTTTTGGACAGTCCCACTCCACGGACAACCCGCATACCGCTCGGATCGTCTGGAACACCCTTGCCAGCGCTCCCGATCGGGGAGACGGGCCCATCATGCAAGAGCCCGATAAACGGCGTCAACGGGTTTGTAGTGATTTTTTCTTATCACTACAAAATTGATTTCCTGCTTATGTAGTTATTGCCGGGTTGTCCTACAAAATCCGCGATGGGCTAATCCGGCAGGGGTTGATCGATGTCATTTTCTCCGCGCAACGGCGCAGGGATGATTGAAGGAAGGGTGCAAGCCTCGCGCTAGAGCGCTTGCCAACATTTTCCAAGCCAGCGAGGCAGGCCATGAATACGTCGTCCACAACCGCTTCCCACAGGCTGGGGTTACCCATCGGCCTGTGGGTGGGCATCGCCGCGTTGATCGGCGTGCTGCTGCTGCCGTTGCCAAGCGATCTGCCGGTGGCCGGGCACAGGGTCCTGGCGATCCTCGCCTTCGCGGTGGTCATCTGGATCACTGAGGCGGTGTCCTACGAAGCCAGTGCGATCATGATTACCTCGCTGCTGGCGTTTCTCCTGGGAACCGCGCCGACCCTGGCTGACCCGAGCGTCAGCTATGGTTCGTCCGCCGCGGTGGGCATGGCCCTCACCGGTTTTTCCAATACCGCACTGGCGCTGGTGGTCGGCGCGCTGTTCCTCGCCGCCGCCATGACCCACACCGGCCTGGACCGGCGTATCGCGCTGGTCACCCTGGACCGCGTCGGCGTCAGCACCCGGCGCATCCTCCTGGGCGCGGTGGTGGTCACTCTGCTGCTGAGCCTGGTAGTGCCCAGCGCCACGGCGCGCAGTGCGTGCGTAGTGCCGATCATGATGGGGGTGATCGCCGCATTCGGCGTGGACAGGCGCTCGAACATCGCCGCCGGCATCATGATCATCGTCGCCCAAGGCACCAGCATCTGGAACATCGGTATCCAGACCGCCGCCGCGCAGAACCTGCTGACCGTGGGTTTCATGGACAAGATGCTCGGTGCCCGGGTGTCGTGGATCGATTGGCTGGTCGCCGGCGCGCCGTGGGCGGTGCTGATGTCGGCGCTGCTGATCGTCGTGGTGCTGAAGATGCTGCCGCCGGAGACCGACAGCATCCCCGGGGGCAAGGCCGCGGTGTCTGCGCAACTGGCGGCGCTGGGGCCGATGAGCACCGCGCAGAAACGTCTGCTCGGCGTGTCCCTGGCCCTGCTGCTGGCCTGGGCCACCGAAGGCAAGCTGCATGGGTTCGACACCACCTCGACCACCTATGCCGGGCTGGTCCTGCTATTGCTGCCGCGAGTCGGCGTGATGACCTGGAAGGACGTGCAGGCGCGTATTCCCTGGGGCACGGTGATTGTCTTCGGGGTTGGCATCAGCCTCGGCACCACCCTGCTCACCACCCAGGCCGGGCAGTGGCTGGGCGCGCAGGTGGTCGCCCATACCGGGCTGGACCAGTTGGGTACGCTGGGGGTATTCGCGATTCTCGGCGCCTTCCTGATCCTGATCCACTTGGGCTTCGCCAGCGCTACCGCGCTGACTTCGGCGCTGTTGCCGATCCTGATCGCGGTCTTGCAGACGCTGCCGGGCGACTTCAACCGCCTGGGCATGACCATGGTCCTCGGCTTCGTGGTCAGCTACGGCTTCATCCTGCCCATCAATGCGCCGCAGAACATGGTCTGCCTGGGCACCGAAACCTTCAACGCACGCCAGTTCGCCAAGGTCGGGATTGTCGTGACCCTGGTTGGTTACCTGCTGATGCTGGTGTTCGCCGCTACCTGGTGGCACTGGCTCGGGTGGATGTGAACGAGAACGGCGGCCTCCAGGGCCGCCGTTTCATCAGAAGTTCGCCGGGGTGTTGGCGCTGATGATCTCGGCCTCGTCCTGGCCGATGTTCTTGAAGCTGTGGGGCAGGGTGGTGGGGAAGTAGTAGCCGTCACCGGAGTTGAGGATACTCACCTGGCCATCGACCCGCAGTTCGATGGTGCCACGGGTCACCAGGCCGCATTCCTCGCCTTCGGCATGGACGATCGGCTCTTCGCCGGAATCCGCGCCGGGGGCGTACAGCTCGCGCAGCATGCGCATCTGCCGGCCTTCCACGCTGGCGCCGACCAGCAGCATGCGCATGCCGCTGCGGCCGAGGTCGGGCTGTTCGGCGGCGCGGAAGACGAAGCGTTCTTCCCGCGGTGGCTCGTCGAAGCTGAAGAACTCCGCCAGGGACATGGGAATCCCTTCGAGCAGTTTCTTCAGGGAACTGACCGAGGGGCTGACGCGGTTCTGCTCGATCTGCGAGATCGTCGAGTTGGTCAGGCCACTGCGTCGGGCCAGTTCCCGTTGGGAGAGCTTGTTGCGTTCACGCACCAGTCTGAGTCGTGTCCCCGTGTCCATAGCCGCCTTGGTGTTCAGAAGAAAAAATGGGCGACGCATTAAAACACACTCGCGGGGGGTGTGTCGGGGCCGGATTTCCATGGGCTTCTTTCGCGCCTCGTGGCTGGCCGGCCCGCTTCGGCGGACATGGGTCATCGTTACATTGTTAACATGTTATCTTTTCGCCCGCGAAGCCAGGAACCTCGCTGTTTACCTGGATCCATTAACGCCATGACTTGCATGCGGAGCCCCAATGATTCGTAACTCCAATCCAGCGCGGCTGATCGTCCTGCTCGCTGCCCTGGTGGCCTTCGCGCCGCTGTCCATCGATACCTACCTGCCCAGCCTGCCGCTGATCGCCAGGGACCTGCAGGCCAGCGCTGGCAGCGTGCAACTGACCATCAGCCTATTCCTGGTCGGCCTGTGCCTGGGCATGCTGGTCTACGGCCCGCTGTCCGACCGCTATGGCCGGCGTCCTCTGTTGCTCGGTGGCATCGGCCTGTACCTGGTGGCGACCCTGGGTTGCCTGTTCGCCGGCTCGGTGGAGCAGCTTGTCGCCTGGCGCTTCTTCCAGGCCCTGGGCGGAGCCGCGGCCTCGGTGCTGGCGCGGGCCATCGTGCGCGACCTGTTCGCCCTGGCCGAAGCGGCGAAGGTGCTGTCGCTGATGCACCTGGTGACCATGCTTGCCACCCTGGTCGCACCGCTGCTGGGCAGCGTGCTGATGGAGCTGGGTAGCTGGCGCACGGTATTCCTCGGGCTGCTGCTGTTCGGCGCGACCTGCCTGGTTGCCGCCACCTGGAAGCTCGCCGAAACCCACGCGCCCGATCAGCGCGGCGAAAGCCTGGGCACGGTATTCCTGGCCTATTGGCATATCGCCACGCAACCGTTGGCGCTGGGCTACATCCTGTGCATGGGCCTGGCCTTCGCCGGCATGTTCGCTTTCATCACCGCGTCGCCCTTTGTCTACATGGAGTACTTCGGCGTGTCGCCGCGCAGCTACGCCTGGCTGTTCGGCCTGAACATCGCCGGGATCATCCTCATGACCCTGGTCAATGCCCGCCTGGTGACCCGTCGGGGGCCGTTGCGCATGCTGGCGGTAGGCGCGGGCCTGGCCGGGATGTCAGCCCTCGGATTACTGGCGGCAGGCCTGACCGGCTGGGGCGGGCTGGCGCTGGTGGTGGCCCTGGTGGTGGTCTATGTCAGCGTCACCGGGTTGCTCGGGGCCAATTGCGTAGCCAGCCTGCTGGCCTTGTACCCGCGCCAGGCCGGGGCTGCGGCCGGGCTGGCGGTGGCCTGCCAGTTCGCCCTGGGCGCGCTGTTCTCCGCGCTGGTGAGCGCTCTTGCGGACGGCACGCCGCGGCCGATGTGCCTGACCCTGGCGCTGGCGGGGCTGGGCTGCCTGGCCTGCTATGGGATGATCGTCCGAGGTGTCAGGCACAAGGCCTGAGGAGGGAACGACAAGTCCACGGAAGCGTCCATACTCAGTGAACCCCGGCGGCGTTTGCCTCATGCCGGGGCACCTGTTACAAACAGGTGCGAGACCCGCGCGTGCGGTGTTCACAACAGCGGTGCCACAGTCGTTCGCAGGCACCGAACAGCATGGAATCCAGAATGACCCAAAGACAGGTAATCAATGCTTCGGTCGCCCCAAAGGGTAGCCTGGAGACGCTTTCCCAACGTGAAGTCCAGCAATTGAGCCAGGCCGGCTCGGGCAGCATGTATACCCTTTTCCGCCAGTGCGCCCTGGCCATCCTCAACACCGGCGCCCATGTCGACAATGCCAAGACCATCCTCGATGCCTACAAGGACTTCGAGGTCCGTTTTCATCAGCAGGACCGCGGCGTACGCCTGGAACTGCTCAATGCCCCGGCCGACGCCTTCGTCGATGGCGAAATGATCGCCAGCACCCGGGAAATGCTGTTCAGCGCCCTGCGCGACATCGTCTACACCGAAAGCGAGCTCGACCGCCTGAAGATCGACCTGGACAGCTCCCAGGGCATCACCGACTACGTGTTCCAGCTGCTGCGCAACGCGCGGACCCTGCGTTCGGGCGTCGATCCCAAGCTGGTGGTGTGCTGGGGCGGCCACTCCATCAGCAGCGAGGAATACCAGTACACCAAGAAGGTCGGCCATGAACTGGGCCTGCGCAAGCTGGATATCTGCACCGGCTGCGGCCCGGGCGTGATGAAGGGGCCGATGAAGGGCGCCACCATCGCCCATGCCAAGCAGCGCATGAGCAGCGGGCGCTACCTGGGGCTCACCGAACCGGGAATCATCGCCGCCGAGGCGCCGAACCCGATCGTCAACGAACTGGTGATCCTGCCGGACATCGAGAAGCGCCTGGAAGCCTTCGTCCGTGTCGGCCACGGCATCATCATCTTCCCCGGCGGCGCCGGCACCGCGGAGGAATTCCTCTACCTGCTGGGTATCCTGATGCACCCGGAGAACCGCGAGCTGCGCTTCCCGGTGATCCTCAGCGGCCCGCGCAGTGCGGCGCCGTACCTGCAGCAACTGCATGCCTTCATCGGGGCCACCCTTGGCGAGGCGGCGCAGGGCCTGTACCAGATCATCATCGATGATCCGGTAGAGGTGGCGCGGGTGATGACCGAGGCGCTGAAGGAGGTCAAGCAGTTCCGTCGCGAGCGCAACGACGCCTTCCATTTCAACTGGTTGCTGAAGATCGAGGAGAGCTTCCAGCGGCCGTTCGACCCCACTCACGCCAATATGGCGGCACTGCAGTTGAGCCGGTCGCTGCCGCCCCATGAACTGGCGGCCAACCTGCGCCGGGCGTTTTCCGGGATCGTGGCGGGGAACGTCAAGGACAAGGGCATCCGGCTGATCGAGGAACACGGACCCTACGAGATCCATGGCGACCCCGAGATCATGGGGCCGCTGGACAAGCTGCTGCAGGCGTTCGTCGAACAGCACCGGATGAAGTTGCCGGGTGGGGCGGCCTATGTGCCGTGTTATCGGGTAGTGGCGTAGCGCTTCAGGGCCTCATCGCTGGCAAGCCAGCTCCCACAGAGACCGCAGAACCTGTGGGAGCTGGCTTGCCAGCGATAGGGCTTTCGGGATTTACACAAAATCCCCGTCAGCCATCAATTGCAGGCCCCCGTCGGCCTGCTCCTTCACCAGCCCACTGGCCAGCAACAGTGGCTTCACCCGCACATGCAGGCTCGGCTCGACAAAGGCCTTCACCGCTTCCAGGTCCAGGCTTCCGGTCATCGGCATCTCTTCCTTGTTGTAGGACAGCCAGGCCTTCTTCAGACCGCCCAGCACGTCCGCCGCCGTTGTCACGGCGAAGCGCCGATGCAAGGGAATTCCGTTGAATTCGAAACTGTGGGCGAAGGCATAGGCGCTTTCGTCGTTGGCGCTGTCCTTGCAGCGCGCGCAGGCACAACGGCCGTCGCCGAAGGCATTGCTCAGGTAGGTGTTGAAGTCCACCACGGGCTTCAGGCTCAGGCGCTTGTCGACTTCGAACAGGTCACCGGTCATTTTCGCTTCGGCACTCAAGGTCATCTCCTTTGCGGTCGTGCGGATTCAGCCGGGCACGATACCAGCGCGCGGCCCCGGGTGCTCGTTTTCATGATGGCCGGGCGGGCTTTTAGCGGCGGCCTGGCTTATCCTGTGCGACTTTTCCCGTCCGTCCATTCCGGAGCCGCCGAGCATGCAGAAATACACCGCCACCGTCACCATCAGCGCCGAGCAGCGTGATGACGTCGAAGCCACCGAAAATACCGGTGTGCAGGTTTCCCTTGAGGCGGTGTCGGAAAAGCTGAAGAAAGTCCACTTCAACGGCACCCTGGCCGCCCCGGAAAACCCTACCCATATCTGCGTCACCCTGGACAACGGCCTGACCTACTACGGCGAGATCCTCAATGGCCACGCCGAGCTGGAATACGGCTGGATCGCCTTCGAGTCGGACATGCTGACCCCGGAAGAACTCGGGCTGTAAGCGCTTGCCCCGGGCCGCTGCGGATTTATTTTCAGCGGCCTGCATCCGTTTCCCCTCCAGCCAGGTAGTCCAGACAGCAGCCGTCGCGCTGTCGAACCGATTCCCTGACTGGAGTCATGCCCATGAACGTCAAATTCCGCTTCGAACTGGTCGTTGCCGTCCTGTTGTCCAGCTCCCTGGCCCACGCCAGCGGCACGCTGCCCGACAGCATCAAGGTGCCCGACGGACACAAGGTCGCCCTGGAGACCACGGGCGTCGGTGAAATCACCTACGAATGCCGCGACAAGGCGAATATGCCAGGACAGACCGAGTGGGTCTTCGTCGGGCCGAAAGCGGTGCTCAACGACCGTAGCGGCAAGGCCATAGGCGATTACTTCGGTCCACCCGCCACCTGGCAGGCCAAGGACGGTTCCAGGGTCACGGGCACGCAACTGGCGCTGGCGCCTTCGAGCCCTGGCAACCTGCCGTACCAGCTGGTCAAGGCCAATCCGGCCGAAGGCAAGGGGGCCATGAGCGGGGTGACCTATATCCAGCGCACTGCGCTCAAGGGCGGGGTCGCGCCGGGCAGCGCCTGCACCACGGCCGACAAGGGCAAGCGCGAGGTGGTGAGCTACCAGGCGGATTATATTTTCTGGACCGCCCGCTAAATCACCACTGCCAGCCCGGGGGCTGGTCTACGCTGCTTTCAGCCAGTCCCCAGCCACGGCGAGACCCTGTGACCTTATCTGCTCCTGCGTTCGACTACGAAGACCATCTGGCGGCCTGCGCCCGCGGCGACCGCCAGGCCCTGCGACGCCTTTACGACGTCGAGGGCCCGCGTCTCCTCGGCGTGGCCCGGCGATTGGTCAAGGACACCGCACTGGCAGAGGATGTGGTGCACGACGCGTTCATTCGCATCTGGACCCGCGCCGCCACCTTCGACCCGGCGCGGGGCAGCGGGCGTGGCTGGATGTTCAGCATCACCCGGCACCTGGCGCTGGATTTCCTGCGCAGCCAGGAACGGGACGTGGAGCTGGACGAACGTAACGAGCCAGCATTGACCGATACCGGCGAGCTCGACGGGCTGTTGCACGGCGCTCGCCTGACCCAATGCCTGGACCAACTGGAGCCACTACGCCGGGCATGCCTGGTTCACGCCTATGTCGATGGCTACTCTCACGCCGAGATCGCGCGCAAGCTCGATAGTCCGCTGGGGACGGTGAAGGCCTGGGTCAAACGCAGCCTGGCTGCCTTGCGCGAGTGCATGGGATGACAAGCGGCGACGGTAAGGACCACGATCTGGACGCCCAGGCCGCCGAGTACGTGCTGGGTACGCTGCCGTCCGAGCAGCGTCAGGCGCTGGCCCGGCGTCTGCAGCACGAGCCGGCGTTGCGCGCGGCGGTGGATGCCTGGGAGCGCCGCCTGCAGCCGCTGCAGGAACTGACACCGGCGCAATTGCCTTCGGATTATCTATGGCAAAGGATCGAGCGCAGCCTTGATGGCCTCTCGCCTGCGGCGGCCATAGCGACCCCTTCGCGCTGGTGGCAGCGTGCAACGCCCTGGCGCTGGACCACCGCAGCAGGGCTGGCGGCCAGCCTGTTCATGGCCGTTGTACTGTGGCGTGAAGCGCCTGCACCGGTACCGACCTACCTGGTGGTGCTGGTCGCCCCGCAGGACCAGGCCCCGGGCTGGGTCGTGCAGGCAAGCAGCCCGCGCAGCGCCCAGCTTATTCCGCTGGGCATGGCCGAGGTACCGGCGGGCAAGACCCTGCAATTCTGGACCAAGGCCGACGGCTGGAGCGGTCCGGTTTCGCTGGGCCTGATCAAGCCGGGCGAGCGCGTCGAAGTGCCGCTCGAAACCCTGCCGCCGCTGGAGGACAACCAGCTCTTCGAATTGACCCTGGAGGGCCCGTCGGGCTCGCCGACGGGCAAGCCAAGCGGTCCGATCCAGTTCATCGGGCGGGCGGTCAAGGTGCTCTGAGCGAGCACCAAAATGCGACACTGCAAAATAATTGCACTAAAACAGCACTTTTTTGAATTGGAGCAACGGGCCGGTTTTCTTCAGACTGCCAGGCAATCTTTCCATCTCCACGGAAGGAGCCCATTGCGTATTGCCCCTCGCGATACAAGTCCGCCCAGGTTGGGCGGGCTTCTTTTCTTCAAGAAGGTGCCTGGTCGTCACATGTCTAGTCGTGGTCTTGGTCACTGGTTCGATCGCTTCATTCCGGCTGCGTTGCATATCCCCCCACAAGAATGGTTCCGTGCCGCGATCGGTGCCTTGCTGGCATTGGTAGCAGCGGGGAGTGCGTGCAGCTACCTGTTCGGTTCGGCTGCGGCACTGCACCTGATGGCGCCGCTGGCGGCGTCCACCGTGCTGCTGTTCGCCGTGCATTCCGGCGCGCTGTCACAGCCCTGGCCGCTGCTCGCCAGCTACGTCTGTGCGGCAGCGGTGGGCATCAGCCTGCACCACTGGTTCGGCCCGGGCCTGTTCGTCGCCAGCGCCGCCCTGTTGCTGGTGATCCTGTTAATGTGCCTGCTGCGCTGCCTGCACCCGCCGGGGGCGGCGCTGGCGGTGAGCCTGGCCCTGGCCGATCCGTCGCTGGCGGCCATGGGGGGGCGTGTGATCGAGCCGGTGATGCTCAACGCCCTGATCGTGCTGGCCGTGGCCATCGGCTACAACCGCCTCACGGGCGTGCTTTATCCAAAGATCGGCATGCCACGCAAAGCCGCCCATGCCACCGCCGACCAGCCGGCCAGCGAGCGCGTCGGGATCAGCAGCAGCGACCTGGACGATGCCCTGGAGGAACTGGGCGGGTTTGTCGATGTGACCCGCCCCGAGCTGGAGCGGATCATCCTCGCTACCGAACGTCACGCCGTGCAGCGCAGCCTCGGCGGCCTCACGGCGGCCAGGGTAATGTCCCGCGACGTGCAGTTCGCCACGCCGCAGACCACCTTGCAGCAGGCGTGGAAGCAGTTGTCCTCCCATCACTTGAAGAACCTTCCGGTACTGGACGGGTCCGGCAAGCTGGTGGGTATCGTCAGCCTCAGCGACCTGGTCGGCCCGGCCATGGCCCAGGCGAAATTCAGTTGGCGCGGGCTGTTCGGTCGCGGCAAGGCGGTGACCCTGGCGCAGATCATGAGCGAGCCGGTGATCACCGTGGACAGTGATCTGCAGGCGGTGGAATTGATTCCGTTGCTGTGCGACCGCGGCTTGCACTGCCTGCCGGTACTGGAAGGCGGGAAAGTGGTCGGTGTGGTGACCCAGACCGACCTGATCGCCGCGCTCAGCCAACACCTGCTGGCCCAGGACCGGCTGGCCAAGGCCGCCTAGATCAGCGGATCCCAGCGTTGCGACCAGTCGCTGTCGCGCGCCACCACCTCGCGCAGCAGGTCGAAGGCCTGCTGCAGCACCTGCGAATCCCGTTCCCTCGGGTACACTAGCCAGGTCGGATAGGGGAATTCCGGTGCCTGCGGCACGCGCTCCAGCACCCCGCGGTCCAGATAGCTCTGCACCACCCGCGTGCGGAAATAACCGCTGCCGCCGTGTTCGAGGATGAACTGCAAGGCCAGCGGCCCGAGGTTGAAGCTGATGTCCGGGCGCGTGCAGTCGGGCAGGGCCTCGTCGTGCAGGCGGCGGAAGGCGTCGCCCCAGTCGATGTAGACGTAAGGCTCGGGTTTGCGCTTGAGCTGGATGCGGATAAGTTTTTCCTCCAGCAGTTGCTCCACCTGCAGGCCGGGGCTGTAGATCGGCTGGTAGACCAGCGCGGCGTCGAGGGTGCCGGCTTCCAGTTTGTTCAGCAGGCTGTCACTGGCGCCGACTTCGCTGCGGATCGCGTGGTGCGGCATCCGTTCATGAAGCACGCTGACCCAGTCGAGCATCAGCGGGTTGCACAGGCTGACTTCGCCGCCGATGCGCAGCACCTGAAGGGAGTTGTCGGTCAGCGGCAGATCGCGCCGAGCCGCTTCCCAGGTGTGCAGCAACTGCTTGGCATAGGGCACGAAGGCCTCGCCGTTGGGCGTCAGGCTGGCGCCGGTGCGGCTGCGGATGAACAGCTGGCTGTCGAGTTGCTGTTCGAGCTTCTGCACCCGGGCGCTGATGGCCGTCTGGGTAACATGCAGGCGCTCGGCAGCAGCGACCAGGCTGCCGCTGCGCACGATTTCAAGGAAGGTCCGGGCCAGCTCGATGTCCATGGGGCAACCTGGAGGAGAGGGGAGCTGGGGATTTTAAGGCTTTTGGAATGAAATGGGATTTTCTGGACATCCCAAAACCTGTGGGAGCTGGCTTGCCGGCGATGAGGCCGGCTTGAACAATGATGGTGTCAGGCCTGACCCTATCGCTGGCAAGCCAGCTCCCACAGGTTCAGCAGTGTCCTTGCTGTTTCGGTTGTGTCAGTAGCGGATCATCACCGATTTCAGCTCGGTGTAATCCTCGATGAACGCCCCGCCGAATTCCCGGCCCACACCCGAGGCCTTGATCCCGCCAAACGGCACCGCCGGGTCCAGCAGGGTATGCATGTTCACCCACAGCGTCCCCGCCTGGATCTGCGGAATCAGGCGCATGGCCTTGCCCAGGTCGTTGGTCCACAGGCTGGCGCTGAGGCCGTAGGGGCTGTCGTTCATCAGTTCGACCAGCTCTTCCTCGGTGTCATAGGGCAGGAAGGTCGCCACCGGGCCGAAGGTTTCCTCGGTCATCAGGCTGTCCTTGGCCGAGTTGGCCAGGATCACGGTCGGCTCGACGTAGCAGCCCGGGCCGTCGATCAACTGGCCGCCATGCAGGATGCTGCAGTTTTCCGCCCGTGCCTTGGCGAACAACTGGCCCAGCTTGGCCTGGTGCTGCTTGTTGGTGACCGGGCCGAACTCGGCGCTTTCGTCCAGCGGCGAGCCGATCTTCAATTGGCTCAGGCGTTCGCACAGGCGCTGGGTGATGGCATGGATCTGCGAGCGGTGCACATAGAAGCGCTCGGCTGCCGCGCAGATCTGCCCGGAGTGCAGGAAGCCCGCCTCGATGATGCCATTGACCGCTTCTTCCACGTCTACGTCCGGCAGGAAGCCGGCGGCGTTCTTGCCGCCCAGTTCCAGGGTCGCGCGGGTCAGGTTGGCGGCCATGGCTGTCTGGCCCACGGCCAGGCCGGTGGGCACCGAGCCGGTGAAGGAAACCTTATCGGTGTGCGGATGCTCGATCAGCGCCTTGCCCACGCCGCCGGCGCCGGTGACCACGTTCAGCGCGCCGGCCGGCAGTCCGGCTTCGATTGCCAGCTCGGCGATGCGCAGGATGGTCAGCGGGGTGAACTCGCTGGGCTTGATTACCACGCTGCAACCGGTGACCAGCGCCGAGGCCAGTTTCCAGATGGCGATCATGGTCGAGAAATTCCACGGCACGATGCCTACCACCACGCCGACTGGCTCGCGCAGGGTGAAGGCGGTGTATTTCTCGCCGTTGAACGAGGGCAGCGACGGGGTGATGGTTTCGCCGCTGATCTTGGTCGCCCAGCCGGCGTAGTAGCGCAGGAAGTGCGCGGCCTGGTCGACCTCGAAATTGCGCGAGATCTGGATGAGCTTGCCCGATTGCAGGGTTTCGATCTGCGCCAGTTCCTCGCGGTTGCGTTCCAGCAGGTCGGCCAGTTTCAGCAGCACTGCGCCGCGTACTGCGGGCGCCGCTGCCGACCATTGGGCGAAGCCTTTGCGCGCCGAGGCCACCGCGGCATCGATATCCGCCGTGCTGGCCTCGCCAACGCGGCTGATGACTTCGCCGCTGGCCGGATCGATGACGTCCAGCTTGCGCCCGCCGGCGGCGGGCTGGGCGCGGCCGTCGATGAACAGGCCGTGATCACGCTGGAGGAAAGCCTGGACGGAGGGCAGAAGGGAAATGCTCATGTCGGATGTACCTGTGCAAAGAGGCAAAACCGCACCCTAGCGCAGCCTCGGGGGTGGGACTTGACTGTGCCTGCCACGCCGACATGACCGGGTCTGCCACGGGCGTGGCAGTCAGGAGGGCTGCGCCATGAAAAGTACAATCTTGTCTGTGGAAGGTGCATTTCCAGCGGATTGTCCGGCTCCCATACTGGCTCCGAATCCGCCGCTACCGCTGCCGCTGGCAGGTGGGCCGGACATCCAATAATAAGCAGGACCTCCCATGAAAAAGCCAAACCCGTTGCTCGAAGACCTCAGGTCGGTACTGCCGGCCATCGCTGCCAACGCCTCCCGTGCCGAAAAGGAACGCATGGTTCCCGCCGAGAACATCGCCCTGCTCAAGGGCATCGGCCTGCATCGAGCTTTCCAGCCCAAGGCCTGGGGCGGCATGGAAATCTCCCTGCCCGAGTTCACCGATTGCATCGCGCTGCTGGCCGGCGCCTGCGCCAGCACCGCCTGGGCCATGAGCCTGCTGTGCACCCATAACCATCAGTTGGCGATGTTCCCGGCCAGGCTTCAGGAAGAGATCTGGGGCGTGGATCCGGACCACACCGCGTCCAGCAGCATTGCGCCGTTCGGTCGGGTCGAGGAGGTCGAGGGGGGGCTGCTGTTCAGTGGCGAAATGGGCTGGAGCAGCGGCTGCGACCATGCCGAATGGGCCATCGTCGGTTGCCGTCGGGCCAACGCCGAAGGCACCCAGGACTACTGCTTCGCCGTGCTGCCGCGCAGCGACTACGAGATCCGCGATGACTGGTTCGCCGCCGGCATGAAGGGCAGTGGCACCAAGACCCTGGTCATCGACAAGGCCTTCGTCCCCGAGCACCGTATCCAGAAAGCCAAGGACATGATGGAAGGCAAGTCCGCCGGCTTCGGTCTGTACCCGGACAGCAAGATCTTCTACACCCCGTACCGCCCTTACTTCGCCGTCGGTTTCGCCACTGTCAGCCTGGGGATCGCCGAGCGCATGCTCGAGGTTTTCCGCGAGAAGACCAAAAACCGCGTACGTGCCTACACCGGCGCCAGCGTCGGTGCCGCGACGCCCGCGTTGATGCGCCTGGCCGAGTCGACCCACCAGGTCGCCGCTGCCCGCGCCTTCCTCGAGAAGACCTGGCAGGATCACGCCGAGCATGGCGCGCGCAAGGAGTACCCGAGCCGCGAGACCCTGGCCTTCTGGCGTACCAACCAGGCCTACGCGGTGAAAATGTGCATCCAGGCCGTGGATCGCCTGTACGAGGCCGCCGGCGGTACCGCCTGGTTCGAAAGCAACGAGCTGCAGCGCCTGTGGCGCGACTCGCACATGACCGGCGCCCATGCCTACACCGACTATGACGTCTGCGCGCAGATCCTCGGTCGTGAGCTGATGGGCCTGCAGCCTGACCCGAGCATGGTCTAAGTCCGGATTTTTTCTCTCTCGCATAACAACAATCACGGCTGCCCTGTGCGGCAGCCGGGGAGTCTTGCATGTCTGCAGAAACTGCCGCGGCCTTCGACAGCCGCGCCTTCCGCCGCGCCCTGGGCAACTTCGCCACTGGCGTTACCGTAGTCACCGCCGACGATGGCCGGGGCAACAAGGTGGGCGTTACCGCCAACAGCTTCAACTCGGTGTCCCTCGATCCGCCGCTGATCCTCTGGAGCCTGGACAAGCGCTCCAGCAGCCTGGCGACCTTCGATGCGGCCAGCCATTTCGCCGTGAACATCCTCGCGGCGGACCAGATCGACCTGTCCAACAACTTCGCCAAGCCGCGTGACGACCGTTTTGCCGGGATCGCGCACCAGCCGGGGGCCGGCGGGGCGCCGATCCTCATGGACTGCTCGGCCAACTTCCAGTGCGAGAAGTACCAGATGGTCGACGGTGGCGATCACTGGATCATGATCGGTAAGGTCGTGGCCTTCGAGGATTGCGGGCGTTCACCGTTGCTGTACCACCAGGGTGCTTACTCGATGGTGCTGCCGCATACGCGAATGACCCGTCGCGAGGAAGGGCAGCCGCCGAGTAGCCACTTCCAGGGGCGCTTGAGCCATAACCTGTACTACCTGATGACCCAGGCGCTGCGCGCCTATCAGGCCGGGTACCAGCCGCGCCAGCTTTCCAGCGGCCTGCGTACCAGCGAAGCGCGGATGCTCATGGTGCTGGAGAACGATGCCGGCCTGAGCCTGGCCGACCTGCAACGCGAAGTGGCGATGCCGGCGCGGGAGATCGACGAGGCGGTGGCCAACCTGACCCGCAAGGGGCTGGTGAGTGGTAGCGAGGAGGGCGGCAATGTGCGCCTGACCTCCAATGGCGTGGAGCAGACCGAGGCGCTGTGGAGCATTGCCAAGGAACAGCAGGACAAGGTGTTCGGGCAGTTCAGTGAAGAGCAGATCGAGAATTTCAAGACGGTGCTCAAGGCTGTGATTCGCGGGTGAATCTGATGGCCTCATCGCTGGCAAGCCAGCTCCCACAGTGATCTGTGCCGCGGACATTGTGGGAGCTGGCTTGCCAGCGATGAGGCCCTTGAGCCTTGCAAGAAAATCCAATCCCCCACAAACCCGAAGGTGTCTTTTTGTATCTGAATTGTTATGTTATTACGTCAACAATTCAGGTGCCCCCATGAACACCCCGCTCACCACACTTTCCCTCGGCCTTTCCGCCAGCCTGTTCGGCCTGCCCGCCCTTGCCCAGGAGCCGGTTCTGCTCGACGCCCTGACCATCAGCGAACGCCAGATCGAAGAACGCGCCGACGGCCCTGTCCAGGGTTATCGCGCCACCCGTTCGGCCACTGCGACGAAAACCGACACCGATATCCGCGACACGCCGCAGGCCATCAGCGTGGTTCCCGCCCAGGTGCTGCAAGACCTCAACACCACCCGCATCGACCGCGCCCTCGATTTTGCCGGTGGCGTCTCCCGGCAGAACAACTTCGGTGGCCTGACCTTCCTCAACTACAGCGTGCGCGGCTTCACCACGGGCGAGCTGTACAAGAACGGCTTCGCCATCAACCGCGGCAGCTACAGTGCGCCGGATACCTCCACCATCGAACGCATCGAAGTGCTCAAGGGGCCCGCCGCCAGTCTCTATGGGCGGGGCGACCCAGGCGGCCTGGTGAATATCGTCGGCAAGAAGCCCCAGGCCGAGGCCTTCAGCACCTTCAAGGCCAGCGCCGGCAGTTGGGACCGCTATCGCAGCAGCCTCGACGTCAACACGCCGCTGGACGAGGAGGGGCGGGTGCTGTCCCGGGTGAACCTGGCGCTGGAGGACAACGGCAGCTTCCGCGACCATGTCGACAGCCGCCGCGCCATCGTCAGTCCGTCCCTGAGCTGGCAACTGACCCCAGACACGCTGTTGTCCCTCGACAGCGAATTCTCCCGCACCGAATCGGTATTCGACCGGGGTATCCCGGCGGTGAACAACGAACTGGGCCCGGTCTCCCGTTCGACCTTCCTTGGCGAGCCCAACGACGGTCATATCCGCAATGACAACCAGACCCTGGACCTGGCGCTGGAGCATTACCTCGACGACAACTGGAAACTGCGCCTGGCCAACCACTACACCCAGGGCACCCTGCGCGGAAACAGTTCGGAAACCTCGCGGGTGGTGGGTGATCGCATCAGCCGCTTCTACCGCGAGCGGAACTTCGAGTGGAACGACAACATCACCCAGGCCGAGCTGCACGGGCAGTTCGAATTCCTCGGCTGGCAGCACCAGAGTCTCGTCGGCCTGGAGTACGAGAACTACCGCAACAGCCAGAAGTATCCGCAAAGCGTGACCGGCTTCGGCTACGGGCTCGACATCTACAACCCGGTGTACGGCCAGGCCAAGCCACCTTTGGTGAATGCCAATGACTTCTTCGAGCACACCGAAAGCTATGCGTTGAACCTGCAAGACCAGATCGCCTTTACCGACCGCCTGCGCGGGTTGGTCGGGGTGCGCCTGGAGCGGGTCGAGCAGACGGCGCTGAACCGCACGACCCGGGTCAGCAACAGCCAGGAGAAGGATGTCGCCACGCCACGTGTCGGCCTGCTGTATCAGGTGACCCCGCAAATAGGCGTGTTCGCCAATGCTTCCACCTCGTTCAAGCCCAATACCATCGGCACGCGCGGGCAGGTGTACAAGCCGGAGAAGGGTATCGGTTATGAAACCGGGTTGAAGCTGGACCTGTTCGACAGCCGCGTCGGTGCGACCCTGGCACTGTTCCACATCGACAAGGAAAACGTCATTACCACCGATGCCTTCGGCGACAGCATCGCGGCGGGCAAGGCGCGTAGCCAGGGTGTGGACCTGCAGTTCAGCGGACAGGTGACGGATGCAGTGCGGGTGATCGGCGGCTATGCCTACATCGACGCCGAAGTGACCAAGGGCGATGCAAGCCTGCCCAAGGGCAGCGATCTGCTGGGCATTCCGCGGCACAGTGGCAGCGTGATGGCGGTATATGAGTTCCAGGACGGGGCGTTGCGCGGCTCCGACTTCGGCGCCTCGGCGAACTATGTCGGCGACCGCTCGGGGCAGGCGGGAAGCAGCTTCAGGCTGCCGTCGTACAGCACGGTCGATCTGCTGGCTCACTACAAGGCCAGTGAACAACTGACCCTCGGGCTGAACCTGAACAACCTGTTCGACCGCAAGTACTACGAGCGCGGGTACAACCTGGCGTGGAACATGCCGGGCGAGCCGCGCAACCTGAGCCTGAGCCTGGCTTATTCGATGTAGTGGTCCTTGAGGGCCTCATCGCAAGCGCCGCAGACCCTGTGGGAGCTGGCTTGCCAGCGATGAGGCCCTCAAGACCAACACGTCAACCCACGGCAGTGCACAACTCGACCAGAATCCCCGCCGGACACCTGACCCACGACACCGTCTGCCCCCAGGGCTTCACCTGCGGCGCCTTCAGCTCCACCGCCCCGGCCGCCAGTGCCCGGGCATGGGCCGCCGGTACATCCTCGGTCACCAGTCCGATCTCCATCCCCAGTGGCCGCTGGCTTTCACTCGCCGCCAGCACGCCACCCTCGAAATTCATCTCACCCAGTTCCAGCGAAGCGAAGGCGAGGGTGGTTGCGCCGGTTTCCAGCTCGCCATAATCCCCCGACTCATGCAGGAAGCGTTGCTGCAAGCCGAAGGTCTGCTGGAAAAATCGCAACGATGCCGCTACATCGGCGACATAAGCGATGGTGTAACCCAGTTTCATGCTGTTCCTCCTTGATGATGACGCCGACGTTATACCGCACTGCGGCATCCAGCACATTGCCACTGTCGAACGAGCGCACTATCTTGGCGCACGGACCTGGACCAAAGGAGCTGACCATGGCCGATTCACTTGCCCTCAACAAAGCCAGCTGGGACGAGCGCGCGCCGTTGCACGCGGCGTCGGGCGACTACGAGGTGGCGGCATTCGTCGCCGACCCTGCGCACCTCTCGGAAGTGGTGCGCTTCGATTTGCCGCTGCTGGGGGATATCGCCGGCCTGCGTGGCCTGCATCTGCAATGCCATATCGGTACCGACACCCTGTCCCTGGCCCGCCTTGGCGCGCAAATGACCGGGCTGGATTTTTCCGCGCGTTCGCTGGAACAGGCGCGGGCCCTGGCCGGGCGTTGCGCCACGCACATCGAGTACGTCGAAGCCGAGGTCTACGCGGCCTGCTCGGTGCTGCCGGCTGCCTCGTTCGACCTGCTCTATACCGGCATCGGCGCCCTGTGCTGGCTGCCGGACATCCAGCGCTGGGCCGGGACCGTGGCGACCCTGCTCAAGCCGGGCGGGCGACTGTTCCTGCGCGAGGGCCATCCGATGCTGCTGGCCCTGAACGAGGATCATCAGGACCGGCTGGTGGTGGAATACCCATACTTCGAACGGCCCGAGCCGACGGTATGGATCAGTGACCAGACCTACGTCAGCACCGACGCCAGCCTGGTCAATACCGAAACCCATGAATGGAACCACGGGCTGGGCGAGGTGGTGAGTGCCTTGATCAGCCAAGGGCTGCGGGTCACCGGGCTCGTGGAGCACGACAGCATTCCCTGGGAAGCGCTGCCGGGGCAGATGAGCCGGCGGGACAATGGGGAATGGCAGCTGGACAAGCAGCCCTGGCGGTTGCCGTTGAGCTACACCTTGCAGGCGGTCAAGGAGTAAGGCTTTGGCTTGATGGTGTTGCTGATGGCCCTATCGCTGGCAAGCCAGCTCCCACAGGTATGGCTTACACCGGACCTGTGGGAGCTGGCTTGCCAGCGATGAGGCCATAAGCAACACCCCATCAACTCCCAGCCTTCTTCACCCTCGGCTTGCGCACCCGCTTCACCCCATCCTTCGCCGCAGTACCCGCCTTGCGCTTCTTCTTCCAAGGCGATCCACCCCGCCCGGCCGGAGTTGCCGGCCCGGAAATCCGCAACTGCATCCCTGCACAGCGCTCCACCTGCTTGCTCATCCACGCCGACTGTTTCGCGACGAAGGTCTCCAGGCTCATTTCCCCGCTTTGCACCATATCCAGCGCCTGCTCCCAGATCGCCGTGGTACCCGGGTCGGCAATTGCCCGCGGCACCGCGTCGATCAGGCTGAAGGCCGCCGGCGTGGCGTTCAGGGCCTTGCCGTTCTTCACCAGGTAACCACGATCGAGCAGGCCCTGGATGATCCCGGCCCGGGTCGCCTCGGTGCCGATGCCCGTGGTTTCCTTGAGCTTCTGCTTGAGGCGCGGGTCTTCCACCAGCTTGGCGACGTTCTTCATCGCCTTGATCAGGTCGCCTTCGGTGAAGGGCTTGGGCGGCTGGGTCCAGAGGTCTTTCAGTTGCAGATCGCGCACCTCGCACCATTGGCCCTTGCTTAACGCCGGCAGCACTTGCGCTGCTGGCGCCTCCCGGCCCTTTGGCGGCGTCAGTGCTTCCGGCAAGGCCCGCCGCCAGCCCGGCTCGACGATCTGCTTGCCCACGGCCCGCAACGCCTGGCCGGCACAGTCGAAATCCGCCTGGGTGCGGTCGTATTCGTGGTTGGGCAGGAATTGCGCCAGGTAGCGCGCGCGGATCAGGGTGTAGACCGCCTTGGCCTTGCCCGGCAGGCGGTTGGGGTCGAGCGCCGCCGCGGTGGGGATGATGCCGTGGTGGGCGCTGACCTTGGCGTCGTTCCACGCCCGCGAGCGGCGCTGGGCCTGAAGGTGCGGCTGCAAGGGCGCCAGTGATGGGTCGGCCCGACCGAGCGCGGCGAGAATCGCCGGCGCCTCGCTGTGCTGGCTCAGTGGCAGGTAGCCACAATCACTGCGCGGGTAGGTGATGACCTTATGGGTTTCGTACAGCGATTGGGCGATGTCGAGGGTCTCCTGGGCGCCGAGCCCCAGCTTCTTCGAGCAGACCTCCTGCAGGGTACCGAGGTCGAAGGGCAGGGGAGCCGCCTCGCGGACCCGCTCGGTCTTCACCTCGATAACCTGCGCCGTGCCCGCCGCCTGCATCGCTGCGGCGGCCTGTTGCGCCAGTTCGTGCTTCAGGCAGCGGCCCTGGTCGTCGCACACATCGTCCGGCGCGCGCCATTGCGCGGTGAACAGTGTGCCAGCGCTGTCCAGTTGCACATCGATGGCCCAGAACGGCACCGGGACGAAATCGGCGATGCTGCGGTCGCGGTCCACCACCAGTCGCAGGGTCGGGGTCTGCACCCGGCCCACCGGCAGCACGCCCTGGTAGCCGGACTGGCGGCCGAGCAGGGTGAACAGGCGGCTCATGTTCATGCCGATCAGCCAGTCGGCGCGGGAGCGGCCCAGGGCCGAATGGTACAGGCTGAAGGTTTCGGCACCGGGCTTGAGCGCAGCCAGGGCCTTGCGGATCGAGGCATCGTCCAGCGCCGACAGCCACAGGCGGCGGATCGGCCCGCGGTAACGGCAATGTTCCACCAGCTCGCGGGCGATCATCTCGCCTTCGCGGTCGGCGTCGGTGGCGATCACCAGCTCGGCGGCTTCGCCCAGCAGGCGCTTGACGGCCTTGTACTGGCTGGCGGTCTTGGGCTTGACCTGCATCTTCCACTTCTCCGGCACGATCGGCAGGTCGGCCAGCACCCAGCGCTTGTAGCGCGCGTCGTAGGCGTCGGGCGGCGCGGTTTCCAGCAGGTGACCGATGCACCAGGTCACCGTCACCCCGCTGCCCACCCAGCAGCCATCCCCGCGCCGGCTGGCACCGAGGACTTTGGCGATATCCTTGGCCTGGGAGGGCTTTTCGCAGAGAAACAGGCGCATGGGGAAGGGAGGCATCCTGGGGAACGAGGTTCCCTAGGATGCGCAGGAAATGAAAGGGTAGCAAGGATTATCTGTATGGATATACAGCTTTGTCGTCAGCCACGGCTTTTCGACTAATACAGAACCGGATAAAAGCATCTGGCTTTGCCTCCCGACGTGCACTGGTTGCACTCCTGGCTGGCGGCCTTGATCACAGTCGCGTCCCTTTCGCTTTTGGCCGCAGCTGATTTAGCAGCAAGGGCGTCTCTCTGTTTAAGCCATTCTTCGTAGCTAATGTTCCCACGAGGCTCCACCACAACTTCGTACTGTAGCTGCTGCAATGTGTTGCTGACTTCGGGGCAGGCTACGCTGTCATAGCAGAAATTGTTATGATAGGAGGCTTTTGTGCCAGAGCTCATGCCATTGGTGATCAGTTTATCCTTGCACCGCTGAAGGTCGTCGTCGATTTTGTCGCCTGGGTATTGACAGGTAGCGTTGCTGCATACCAGGCCAGCAGCACAGACCGATCCCTTGGTACATGCGCCTCCAACGGATACGCCTGCGTAGGTTGACGGGGTATGAAGGGCGAAGCAGGTGCCCAAGGCAATGAAAAGTGAGGTAACGAACCGTTTGTTCATAGTTGATCTCCTATACACCGGGAATGGCGCCCCGGTGAGTGGGAAATACGCGTCTACAAACAAACTTCAAACCGCGTAGGGTTTGGTTGAAGTCGGAAATAACGCTGTGAATACCGCCAGGAATGCTTACGACACCCTGGCAGATACTTGAAAAGTTAGTACAGGCGGTTCTCTTGTCAAATTGCTGATCGGGGGGCCGCCAGGCGGCTCCCCGAGTTAGCTTCTAAGGCCTCGCACTCACCGTCGCATTGCGCCACGCAGTCGCCAGCTTCTGCTCCAGCTCCGCACTCACCGGTTTCTTCTGCGCCTCCAGGCTCAGCTTCAACCCGTTCAACGATCTGCCGCTCAAGCGGTTCTCGCTCAGGTCCTCGGTAAACACCCGCTCCGCATCCAGCGCCTTGCCCTGGGCCAGGTACGCATAGCCGAGCGACTCGCGCACCGTGTAGTACCAGTCCGGCGGTTCGTTGTACCAGAGCCCGTCCTGTACTTCGACGGCCTTGCGCCATGCCGCGAGGATCTGTGCGTTGTTGTCGCCCTTCAGTTGCGCGAGGTCATCAGCCAGGACCTTGGCGAGGTCGCCGACGGCGCCGGCACTGGTTTTCTGCACGTCAGCCAACGACAGCGTGTTGCCGGTCGCCGCCTGCGCCTTGTTGAACAGAATCAGGTTGGCCAGGCGCAATAGGTCCACTGCCTTGTTGTTGCCGTAGCTGAGCCCGGTCTTTTCGGTTTCATTGAGTACGTCGCGGGTGGTCGTCCAGAAACCGTTCAGCGCCTGCACCGCCTTGCCGCTTTCTTGCGTGCCGTCCAGGGCCTGGTAGGCCCGGGCGTAGCGCTGCATGATCCGCGTGTAGGGCATGGTCAGCGTCTCCCAGCCCCCTGTGCTGGCCTTGCAGGTGGCATTGATTTTCGCCAGCCCGTCCTTGACCTGCTGGTCGAAGCCATCGAGCTTGTCCCACGCCTGGAAGCGCACGGCGTAGTAGTAGGGCACGGCATAGAAGTAGTCGGACTTGGTCTTGAGTTCGGTTGGATACTTCTCGCAGAGGAACTTCACCGAAGCGTTTTCGGTGGTGTTGTCCACCAGTTCGCTGGCCATGTTCAGCGCTTCGTTCCTGCGCCCTTCGATGGACAGGGTCCAGGTCAGGAAGTGGATGTTGTGCCCCAGGTAGTGCAGCAGGTACGGGCTCTCCGGCTGGATTTCGCGCCCATAGGCGCGGTCCACCGAGATCGCCGCGTAGTTGGTGGCACTGGACAGCGCGTTGTTGCCGGTGCGCTGGTAGATGTGCGAGGCCATGTGGATAAGGTGGCCCACCGCCGGGTTGAGGGTGCGGAAGCGCTCGGCCATGGGCATGCCGCTGTCGGGGAATGGCGATTCCTCGATGGCGTGGATGAAGAAGTGGTTTGCGCCGGAGTGGTTCTGGTCCTGCACCAGCACGCGGTTGAGCACCTCAAGGGCGTCGGCGGCTTCATCCGTGGGCTTGACCGCATCGGACGTGGCTTCGCTGCCTTTCCACCATTTCCACGGGTCGATGTTGAGCAGGGCATCGGCGTACAGGGCGGCGGCGTCGAGGTCGTCGAAGTAGTCGTTGGAGAGCCCTTTCATCTCGGCCACGTAGCGTTTCTTGCCGTCCGCCGACAGGGTGACCTGGTCACCCTTGACGTCGTACTGGCTGAGGAACGCCTTGGCATAGCGTGCTTCGCGCTTGACCTGCGCCTCGGTGAATCCGGCAGGAATGCTTTGCACGCGCCGATCGGCATGCTGTCGCGCCATGTTCACCGCCAGGAACGCCAGTTGATCGCAGCCCTCGGTGGCGTCGGTATTGATGTTCGAGCTGGCCGACAGGGCGATGCCCCAGAGCGGCATCGCCGACTTCTCGTCGAGTACGTAAGCCTGGTAGAAGGTGCGGATCGCCTCGCTGAAGTTGAAGCCGTATTGCAGGGCCATGCCCTGGCTGTAGAAGGCCTGGATCTTCTCGTTGTCGCCCACTGACACCAGGTCGTAGCGCGTTCCGCCCAGGCCGGAGAGCAGATGGTCCTGGCGGGTGTCCTTCGAGCTGACGCACAGCTCCAGCGCCTGTTGCAGCGGGGTGTTGTCGGGCAGTTTGGTGAAGGTCTTGCCTTGCGGGCCTGCGTCGCCGTGTCCACCGTGAGCGATGGCGTTGAGCGGCAACGAGGCCAGCAGTGCGCAGGCTACCGCCGTGCGCACGCTGGTGATTCTTTCCATGAACGGGTTCCTGTGTCCTTGTCAGTCTTCGGCCAGACGCTTGATCTGTGCCGCCAGGTCTTTCTCGGGGATCTTCACTTCCACCAGCGCCGGCCGGTCGCCTATCGCCAGCAGTTTCGGCAGCAGCGCCTGCAACTCGCCGACCGTCGTCACCTGATAGCCAAGCGCGCCGTAGCCCTGGGCCAGGGCCCGGTAGTCGAGGCTCGGCAGGGTATCGAACGGGGCGAACTGGCCATCCGCGTCGAACGCCTTGATATCGACGAACGCCTGCTCGATGGCATACACCTGGTTGCTCATGACGAAGACGATGGCGTTGACCTTGTTGCGCGCCAGCGCCGCCAGGGACTGGCTGACCATCATGAAGCCGCCGTCGCCGGCGACCACGACCGGCCGCCGCCCGCTGCCCAGCGCCAGGCCCAGGGCGCAGCCGGTTTCGTGGCCGAGCGAGCCCCAGATGGCATCGGAGAGGAAGCCGTTGCGCGGCATGTCCTGGATGTTGCTGGCCACATACAGCGACGAGCTTTCACCGAGGATCAGCGTGCTGCTGTCCCACAGCCGATGCTCCCTGGCGAAGTCCACCAGGCTGGCGAAGAAGCTCTGGTAGCTGAGCGCGTCGCCGGGGCCGCCGGCGGCGAGCAGGGCCGGATGGCGGGGCAGGAATAGATCCTTGCGCGGGAAACGCGGGTCCAGGTCGAAGGCCTTGAGCAGGCTGTCGACGTAATCCGGCAGGCGCACGTTGGGGTAATACTCGGCGCCGGTGCGGGCCAGGTCGCAGTTGACCTGGATGATCTGCTCGAAGCGCTTGCCCAGCAGGTCCAGGTAGTCGTCGGTGAAAATCACTCCGATGGCCAGGATGCAGTCGGCATCCAGCACCTGGGGCGAGGTTTCCAGGCGCGAGGCCGGGCCGGCATAGGTGCCGATGAACGGCGCCTGGCTTTCGTCGAGAACGGTCTTGGCGTCGAGGGTGGTGCTGAACGGCAACTGGCAGCCATCGATCAGCCGTTGCACGGCGTCCTGCAGGCCATAGCGCATGACTTCCACGCCCAGCAGCACCAGCGGTTTCTTCGCTTCGGCCAGGCGCTTGACGCTGTTGTCCACCAGCAGCTTGAGCGCGTCCGGGTTGGAGGGCCGTGGCGCAGGGCTCAGGGTGCCTTGCGGCTGCGAACATTCCAGGCCCCAGACGTCCTTCCACGCCTCCAGGTACACCGGCTGGCGATGGGTGATGGCGGCGATCAGCGCGCTGTCGATCTGCCAGGGCGCCTGGCGCGCGTCGGAGATGATCTCGCAGGCCACGGTAACCTGCTCCAGCACATTGCGATCGGCCTCGAAGTTGCCGGTCGAATGGTGGAACAGCACATGCTGCTGGCGTGCCCGCTCGCGGTTCTGGGTGGACGGGCTGGCGGAAATCACCACCACCGGGGCGCGTTCGACGAAGGAACCGGCGATGGCGTTGACCGCGCTGAAGGTGCCCACGCCATATTGCAGGGAGACGGCGCCGATGCCGTGCACCCGGGCATAGCCGTCGGCGGCGTAGGCGGCGCCCATTTCATAGACTTCGCCCACCGCGTCAATGCCGTCGAAGGCTTCCAGGGCATTCATGAAGTTGGACACGTAGTCCCCGGGCACCTGGAAGACCTTGGTCAGGCCCAGTTCCTTCAGACGGGTCAGCAGGTAGTCGGCAACGGTGAAAGGTGCGCTGCTCATGCTTTGATCCCCGTGTAGGCGAACTCGGTGACTTCGGTCAGGGTCTTCTTGCAGTGGGTGCAGGCCAGGGCCGGCGGATTGTCGATATCGACCGGCGCCGGGGCGGGCAGCAACTGGTAGGCCTCGGGCAGCCAGGCCGGACGGGGCAGGCCGAAGAAGTCCTGCAGGGTGGATTCGGCGGTGGTCAGTGCGCCTTCGACCCAACCCTGGCCGTAGGAATAGGCTTCACCGACGATGTACACCTCCTGCTCCTGCACCGGATGGCGCATGCGCTGGATGATCAGGTCGAGGCGGTAGTTGGCCTTCCATTCGTGCCAGCCGCCGCCGAACGGGTCTGCATCCCAAGCGTGGTAGACCGCCGAATAGGGCGCCGGCAGTTCGATCTGGTCGTGCAGCGAGGTGACCTGGCGCTGGGCGATGCGCACCATCTCCTCGCTGATCTGGTACTGCATCTTCGGCACCACTTCATTGGCATCGACGCGGCCCTGCAGGCTTTTCGGCTGGTAGCCCTCGAACGGCGCGCCGTCCTCCAGGCCCTTCCAGAACGGCACGGTGCCGATGTCGTTGTAGGAGGCCATCAGCAGCGAGTTGAGGGTTTTCTCGCCGCCGTCCTGCTCGCACTCGGTGCCCATGTAGTAGCACTGGCGGATCGGCAGGTCGGTAACCGAGCGCCCGGCCACCAGGCCCTGGCTGCGCCACCAGGGTTGCTCGTAGGCGAGGAACAGCTTGAAGGCCGACTGCACCAGTACCGAGTCGATGTTCTCCTTCAGCCACGGGTCGTCGAACAGTGGTGACTGGATCAGTTCCAGGGAGCGGCGCGGCAAGGCCAGGATCACCTGGCGGGCGTGGATGATTTCCTCGGCACCGGGCACGTCGCTGGTCTTGCCGTCGACGGTGCGGGTGGCCTGGAAGTGCAGGCGGTAGGGGTACTCGGTGTCGTCGCTGAACTGCACCGAGGCCAGGCGGCGGTTCATGCGGATGCGCTGCTCGCCCGGGATCAACCCGCCCGGCACCTCGGCGAAGCGTTGGGCCAGGGCCAGCGGCAAGGCCTGGAAGCCTTTCTTGAGGGTCAGGAAGATGGTCTTGTCGCTGTATTCGGTGGCGGGCAACTGGGTTACCGCGCTGGCGTTAGCCACGTTGGCCTCGTAGCCGCCGGCGTCCTTCATGAACTGGTAGCCCTCGTTGCTCAGCACGCGGTAGAGCAGGTCCCAGAAGCCATAGCGCCAGATCTCCTTGCCGAACACCTTGACTTGCATCTGCTCGGCCAGGCTGAGCTTGTCGAAGCCTGGGTAGATGTTGTTCATCACCTTGACCTGCAGGTCCTCGGGGCCGAAACCGCGTTCGGACCACGCCAGTTTGTAGGGGATCTTGTCCGGGGCTTCGGTGAAGTCACGCAGGCGGAAGCGTTCGCCGCGCAGATAGAACAGGTTGTCCTTGGCACCGACCGGATCCTTTTCCGGCAGGTTGCTGCCCATGGGGAAGTTCTTGCTCTCCAGCTTGAGCTCGCCGACCAGCTTGTCGACCATCACGTGGCCGCCGGTATTGTCTTTGGTGGCCGGCATCCAGCGCATGCCGCCGACTTCGGCGACGACGTTGGGCAGGCCGGGCAGGTTGATACTGAAGAGACGCCCGCCGATGCGGTCGCTGTATTCGAACAACTGGATGCGTTGATGATCGCCTTGTGCTTCTTGCAGGCGCCAAGCGCTGTAGGTCCCTGATACGCCGCCGCCGATGATGGCGACATCCAATGGCTGGGTCTGGCTCATCGCAAATATCCCTATGTTGTTGTGGGCAAGGAATTCCGTGCGGGAGCCAGTATCGACGAGGTTTTCGTTAATGCCAATCTGCCATTACGGAAAATGTTGTCGGCATTGGCTGAAACGGTGAACCCCAATGAATCCGGGGGTTTCCCGGGCGTCGAAGGTATGTGCGCAAGGCAATTTGAAAGGGACCGCTCAAGCCCGCGCCCTCCATCGTTATCGGGTCGGGCGAGGCTGGCGGTTGCGGCGGTTATCCGCGGCTGGCGGCGAGGGCCTGTTCGAGGTCGGCGATGATGTCATCGCTGTGCTCGATGCCGATCGACAGGCGCACCATGTCGCGTGGCACTCCGGCTTTCTCCAGCTCTTCGTCGTTGAGCTGGCGGTGGGTGGTGGAGGCGGGGTGGCAGGCCAGGGACTTGGCGTCGCCGATGTTGACCAGGCGTACCACCAGCTTCAGGGCATCGATGAACCGCGCGCCGGCTTGCTGGCCGCCCTTGATGCCGAACGAGAGGATCGACGCCGGCTTGCCCTGGGTGTAGCGCCGGGCCAGTTCGTGCTCGGGGTGATCCGGCAGGCCGGCGTATTTGACCCAGGCCACCTGCTCGTGGGTTTGCAGGTAACGGGCGACCTTGAGGGCATTTTCGGTATGCCGCTCCATGCGCAGCGCCAGGGTTTCCAGGCCTTGCAGGATCAGGAAGGCGTTGAACGGCGACAGCGCCGCGCCGGTGTTGCGCAGCGGCACCACCCGGCAACGGCCGATGAACGCCGCCGGGCCGAAGGCTTCGCTGTAGGTCACGCCGTGGTAGGACGGGTCGGGGGTGTTGAGCAGGGCGAAGCGTTCCTTGTTCTCGGCCCAGGGGAACGTGCCCGAGTCGATGACGATGCCGCCGATGCTGGTGCCATGGCCGCCGATGTATTTGGTCAGCGAATGCACGACGATATCGGCGCCGTGTTCGAACGGCCGGCAGAGGATCGGCGTTGCCACGGTGTTGTCGACGATCAGCGGCACGCCATGGCGGTGCGCGGCGTCGGCCAGGGCCTGCAGGTCGACGATATTGCCCGCCGGGTTGCCGATGGTCTCGCAGAACACCGCCTTGGTGCGCTCGTCGATCAGGGCTTCGAGGGCGGCAATATCGTCGTGCGGGGCGAAGCGGGTCTGGATGCCGATGCGTGGCAGGGTATGGGCCAGCAGGTTATAGGTACCGCCATACAGCTTGGCCACGGAAACGATATTGTCGCCGACTTCGGCGATGGTCTGGATCGCATAGGTGATCGCCGCCATGCCCGAGGCCACCGCCAGCGCCCCGACCCCGCCCTCGAGCGCGGCCATGCGTTGTTCCAGCACATCGTTTGTGGGGTTCATGATCCGCGAATAGATATTGCCGGCAACCTTCAGGTCGAACAGGTCGGCGCCATGCTGGGTATCGTCGAAGGCGAAGGAGGTGGTCTGGTAGATCGGCACGGCCACCGCCCTGGTGGTCGGGTCCGGGCTGAAGCCCGCGTGGATGGCCAGGGTTTCCAGCTTCATGCAGTCGTTCCTTGAAAGGGTTGGAGAGGCGGAGCATGGGGCGGGGGCGAGCGGGTGGTCAATAGCCATAGTGGTTATAAGGAAATAGCCGGAGCACCGGAGAACCCTGCTGGCTTGCCAGCGATTGGTCCGTCCGGACACCATCATTGCCTATGCCGGCCTCATCGCCGGCAACGCCGGCTCCCACAGGATCCTGAGTCAACCACAGGATTTGTGTTCAGCACTGACCCTGTGGGAGCTGGCTTGCCAGCGATGGGGCCGGCACTGACAAAGATGCTGCCAGGTCGGGCCCTATCGCTGGCAAGCCAGCTCCCACAAGTTCAGTGCCACATCCAAATCGTGCGGCTGACTGGGAGCCGGCGTTGCCGGCGATGAGGCCGGCATGAGCAATGATGCTGTCAGGTCAGGCCCCCTATCGCTGGCAAGCCCCACAGGGTTTTGTGTCGGCCATGGCGAATCCGGTAAGCTTGCTAACGATTTTTCCCCGCCTGGCTTGCCCTCACGGAATTCCCCGATGTCCCATACCCACACCCGAAACCGGGCCCTGCGCGTGCGCAGCGATGTCCTCGCCGGTCTGACCACGTCGTTCGCCCTGGTGCCGGAGTGCATCGCCTTCGCCCTGGTCGCGCACCTCAATCCGCTGATGGGCCTGTACGGCGCCTTCATCATCTGCACCCTGACGGCCTTGTTCGGCGGCCGCCCGGGAATGATTTCCGGCGCGGCCGGCTCCATGGCCGTGGTGATCGTCGCCCTGGTTGTGCAGCAGGGCGTGCAGTACCTGCTGGCCACGGTGCTGCTGGGCGGGCTGCTGATGATCCTGTTCGGCCTGCTGCGCCTGGGCAAGCTGGTGCGCCTGGTGCCGTATCCGGTGATGCTCGGCTTCGTCAACGGCCTGGCCATCGTGATCGCCATGGCCCAGCTGGAACATTTCAAGGATGGCGAGCACTGGCTGCAAGGCCCGGCGTTGTGGCTGATGCTTGGCTTGGTGGGCCTGACCATGCTGGTGGTCCATACCCTGCCGAAACTGACCCGCGCAGTGCCGCCCGCGCTGGTGGCGATCCTCGGTGTCGGCATGCTGGTCTGGCTGCTCGATCTGCCAACCCGTACCCTTGGCGACATGGCCCATATCGCCGGCGGCCTGCCGTCCCTGGCCTTGCCACAAGTACCGTGGAACCTGGAAACCCTGCGCATCATCGCCCCCTACGCGGTGCTGATGGCCCTGGTCGGCCTCCTGGAAACCCTGCTGACCCTCAACCTCACCGACGAAATCACCGAGAGCCGCGGCCACCCCGACCGCGAATGCGTGGCCCTTGGCGCGGCCAACATGGTTTCAGGGCTGTGTGGCGGCATGGGCGGTTGCGCGATGATCGGGCAGACCGTCATCAACCTCGGCTCCAACGGGCGCGGACGCCTGTCCGGAGTCGTGGCGGGGGTGATGATCCTGCTGTTCGTGCTGTTCCTCTCACCGCTGATCGAGGAGATCCCGCTGGCGGCGCTGGTCGGGGTGATGTTCGTGGTCGCCCAGCAGACCTTCGCCTGGGCCTCGCTGCGGGTATTGCGCAAGGTGCCGGCCAGCGATGTGCTGGCCATCGTCGCGGTGACCGTGGTCACGGTGTTCACCGACCTGGCCACGGCGGTGCTGTTCGGCATCGTCATCGCCGCGATCAACTTCGCCTGGCAGCACGCCCGCGAGCTGTATGCCGACATCCATGACGAAGCGGACGGCAGCCGGCTGTACCGGGTGCATGGAACGTTGTTCTTCGCCTCGTCGACACCGTTTCTCGACCAGTTCGACCCGGCGAATGATCCGGCGCAGGTAACGCTGGACTGCCGGCACCTGAGCTTCGTCGATTACTCGGCCATCGCGGCGTTGAAGACCTTGCGCGAGCGGTATGAGAAGGCGGGGAAGCACCTGCGGGTGGTGCATCTGTCGGAGCGTTGCAAGCAGTTGCTCAAGCGCGCCAGCGTGGAGCACTGATACGCGCGCACCTGGTATTTCTGTCAGGTGCGTGCGCTAGTCGACAAGGATTGAATAGGTTCACGGATGAGGCCCGGCAGGGCGGCGGTCCATCCGACACCCTCAGTGTCGATGGAGATGAGCAATGAACGTACAAACCCGGCCGTCCACGGCCAAGCTGGATGCTTCGTTCGGTAATGGCGGCACGCTGCGCTTTGAGTTGCCAGGGCAGGACTATGTCGCCCGAGCCATCCTGGGCCCGGCCAAGGAAATCGTCGCCATCGGCGTCGGTTCGCTCAAGCCCAATGCCCTGACCCTGGCGCGCTTCACTGCCAATGGCGTCCTCGATGCGACGTTTGCCGACAAGGGCGTGGCGGTCCGCGAGCTGTTTGCGGCGTTCGAGGTATCCGTGGCGGATTGCGTCCAGTTGCCCGACACGCGCCTGGTCGCACTTGGCGCGCGGCGCCCGCCGAATGACCGGAATGCTGATGAAGAGTTTTTTCTCGCCTGTTTCCTGGCCGACGGGCGCCTCGACAGCAGCTTCGGCAGCGGCGGCACGGTGGTCTTCGCACCGCTGGTGAGAAGCCGCTTCGCCCGTGCGCTGCTGGTGCAGAAGGACGGCAACCTGATCGCCGTGTGCGAGGGTGTAGCCATAGGGCTGGACCGCAGCGGCGCGGTGCGGATCAGCAGTACGGGGCAACTGGACAAGACCTTTGGCAGGCGCGGTGTGCTGGGGTTCGGCGAGCACACCAGCCTGCATGCCGCTGCTCGTCAGGAGGATGGTCGTCTGCTGTTCGGTGGTAGCTGCATGTCGCAGGCCAGCGTGGAGCGTTTCTACGACACGGCAGCACCTGATCTTTCCTTGGCCATGACCTCTTTCGTCAGCCTGCCGCTGGGTTCGCTGAAGGACATGTGTATCGAGCGCCTGCTGGAGCAGCCCGACGGGCGGATTGTTGCGCTTGGACAAGGCAGCGATGCAGACTTCGCCGACCGCGGGTTCCTGGCCAGGCTCCTGCTCAATGGCAGTGTCGACAGCGCCTTCAATGGGGGCAGGCCTGTCGAACTGGGTGAGACCACGCCACGAGACATGCTGCTCGACGCTGCTGGCCGTATTCTCACCCTGGAACTGGACAGCCGCACGCAGCAATTGATCGTCAGACGTGTCACGGCAAGCGGCAGCCTGGATAGCTCGTTCGGCGTGGCCAGTGCCGGCCTGGATGGCGGCTTCGTCGAGAACGGGCAACCTCGCTTGTTGGCCCAGTCCGCCGACAAGGTGCTGGCCACGGCGACCGTGCGGGACGCCAGCAAGCAGCGGGCTGGCCTGACGGTCACCCGATTGCTGGTCTGAAGGCCGGGCGGCGATGGCCGGTTGTCCGTACCATCGCCGCTGCCGGGTTCATCATCCCTGCTTCTTGATGATCACATCGGCAATGCTCGCCGGTGCTTCCGCATAGCGAGTGAACTCCATCGAATAGCTGGCCCGGCCCTGGGTCATCGAGCGCATCTCGGTGGAGTAGCCGAACATTTCGCCCAGCGGCACTTCGGCCCGTACCACCTTGCCCGCCGGGGTGTCCTCGCTGCCCTGGATCAAGCCGCGACGGCGGCTCAGGTCGCCCATGATGTCGCCCATGAATTCCTCGGGCGTCACCACTTCCACCTTCATCACCGGCTCCAGCAGCACCGCGCCGCCTTTTTGCGCCAGTTGCTTGGTAGCCATGGACGCGGCGATCTTGAACGCCATTTCGTTGGAGTCGACGTCGTGGTACGAGCCGTCGAACACCGCGGCCTTGAGGCTGATCAGCGGATAGCCGGCAACCACGCCGTTCTGCATCTGTTCCTCGATGCCTTTCTGGATGGCCGGGATGTACTCGCGCGGCACCACGCCGCCGACGATCTCGTTGATGAATTCCAGGCCTTCCTTGCCTTCGTCACCCGGCGCGAAGCGGATCCAGCAATGACCGTACTGGCCGCGCCCGCCGGATTGGCGGACGAACCTGCCTTCGATCTCGCAAGTATTGCGAATCTTCTCGCGGTAAGCCACCTGGGGCTTGCCGATATTGGCCTCGACCCCGAACTCGCGGCGCATGCGGTCGACGATGATGTCCAGGTGCAGTTCGCCCATGCCCGAGATGATGGTCTGCCCGGTTTCCTCGTCGGTCTTGACCCGGAACGACGGGTCTTCCTGGGCCAGCTTGCCGAGGGCGATGCCCATTTTTTCCTGGTCGGCCTTGGTCTTGGGCTCTACCGCCACCGAGATCACCGGGTCGGGGAAGTCCATGCGTTCGAGGATGATCGGCTTGTTGATATCGCACAGGGTGTCGCCGGTGGTCACGTCCTTCATGCCGATCAGCGCGGCAATGTCCCCGGCGCACACCGCCTTGATCTCGGCGCGCTGGTTGGCGTGCATCTGCACCATGCGGCCGACCCGTTCCTTCTTGCCCTTGACCGAGTTGAGCACGGCATCGCCGGAGCTGAGCACGCCGGAATAGACCCGCGCGAAAGTTAGGGTCCCGACGAAGGGATCGGTGGCGATCTTGAAGGCCAAGGCCGAGAACGGCTCGTTGTCGTCGGCGTGGCGTTCCAGGTGCCGGTCCTCGTGGTCCGGGTCGGTGCCGTTGATCGCCGGGATCTCCGAGGGGGCGGGGAGGTAGTCGATCACGGCATCGAGCATCAGCGGCACGCCCTTGTTCTTGAACGACGAGCCGAGGATCGCCGGAACGATCTCGTTGGCCAGAGTACGCTGGCGCAAGCCGGCCTTGATCTGCTCGTTGCTCAGTTCGATGCCGTCCAGATAGAGGGTCATGAACTCGTCATTGGCCTCGGCGGCGGCTTCGATCATATGCGCGCGCCATTCCCGGGCTTGCTCCAGGAGTTCGGCGGGGATGTCTTCCTCGCGGTAGCTGGTGCCCTGGTCGTCTTCGTTCCAGTAGATAGCCTTCATCTTTACCAGGTCGATCTGCCCGGCGAAGTTTTCCTCGGCGCCAATCGCCAGCTGGATCGGCACCGGGTGGTGGCCCAGGCGCTGGTCGATCTGCTTGACCACGCGCAGGAAATCGGCGCCCTGGCGGTCCATCTTGTTCACGTAGGCCAGGCGCGGCACATGGTACTTGTTGGCCTGGCGCCACACCGTTTCGGACTGCGGCTCGACGCCATCGGCGCCGCTGAACACCACCACCGCGCCGTCGAGCACGCGCAGGGAGCGTTCCACCTCGATGGTGAAGTCCACGTGGCCGGGCGTGTCGATGATATTGAAGCGGTACTTGTCGGCGAACTGCTTGGTCGAGCCCTGCCAGAAGGCCGTGGTCGCCGCCGAGGTGATGGTGATCCCGCGTTCCTGTTCCTGGGCCATCCAGTCCATGGTCGCGGCGCCGTCGTGGACCTCGCCCATCTTATGGTTGACCCCGGTGTAGAACAGGATGCGCTCGGTAGTGGTGGTCTTGCCGGCATCGACGTGGGCGACGATGCCGATATTGCGGTACAGCTCGATGGGAGTGGTGCGCGCCATGAGGGGTCACCTGTGCTGCGTGGGGGTGGAGTGGTATTTCCACGGTAGCAGAGGCTAGGGGGATTGCCGGATCGCCGGACAGATGATCGATCAACGCCCGGCTTCTTCGATGACCTTCGGAAACCTTGGCTCATAGCAAAGCAGGAGTGATAACCAGTGGCCGGTGGCGTGGATCAGGATAACGGGCCATAGCAGCAAGTTGAGCAACACGAATACCCGTAGTTCGCTCTGGCGGAAGAAGCTGGTGTCCAATCCCCAGGCGGCCTTGAGCGAAAGCCAGGGCCAGGGGAATTTGCAGATGAGTTTCTTTGGAGCTGGCGCGGCGGTGGGGCCGTCTTCCATGTAGCGGCGGATGTATTCCCAGAACGCCAGCAGTTCACTGGCGTTGCGGGTGGGTTTGCCGATGAAGGTGACTTCGATGTTGTCGGTGGGGGTGCCTTGTAGATCGACGCCATCACCTTTGTCCCAGACCAGGATGACGAAGCCGCCGGTACCTTCGAGTTCGCTCATTTTCTTGTCGATAAGGATCTCGGTCTTGTCCCAGTCCATGATGCGGATGCCGCCCAGGTGCTTGGGACGGAGGAGGTAGACTTTTCGGGTGATGCGGTTGAAGCGAACGATGATGCGGCGGGCGGTGAAGGATTCCAAGCGAGTGAAACGAAACGTGTACTTCAAAAAGACTGCAAGTACCATTAGCAAGGACAGGGGGAAAAATACTGCAAAAAAGTAATCGCTACTGGTTAGCGGCACTTTGTCGTAATAGCTATGTCCAGCCATAATGTAGTCGATGGACATCACTGTATTGATTGTAGTGGCATGTATTAGCATTCCATATATGGCAATTGCAAAAAATGTAATTGCTCCTCTTTTTTCGTCGTTAGGTGTCCTGATGTCAATATGCTCGTCGTTGTACGTGTAGATTGATAAATTATCGTAAGTGCTGTTTGAAACTGGCTCGCTCACTCCACTTGGGGCATGGAGTTCAGTCTGTCCCGGGTGGCGCTGTTGGTTATTGAATTCGTTCTTGGCTTCTTCGTAGGTGGTTAATGTCTTGGACCACTGAAAGCCTCGTTCCAGAAAATACATTAGAGAGTCCCCTCTAATGCTTTTTGCATGGTTGTCACTTCAGCTTTTTCATTATCGATGCCTTTGTTTTTAAGATTCTTGCGGAATGTGCAGGTGTCGAGGTAGCGCTGCAGCTGGTTAGGAAATAGGACGATTTCAACTAATACCAATGCCAGAATCACCATGTTCAGGCCGAAAAATAGCCGAAGCATTGGAATCATGCGTAGGGCCAGAGCAGTAGATGCTTGCAAACTTGATCTAACCGCTACACCGAGAATTGGGCGAGTTCCGTACTGCTTGAGCAAGTATTCCAAGTATGGCCTCGCGAACGCCAAGCCCGCCGTAATAGATAAGGTGGCGGAACCCATCTGTGTCACTGCGCGCAATAAGTAGACTCCGGCAAGCGAATACCTTTTATGGCCTCGACTCTCATACGCATCCTGAAAGTCATACCAAGCCCCCACCAACCCAGCCGTCCCCGCCAGAACCCCCGCCCCCAACCTCAAGCCACCCCCAAACACCTTGGCCCCCTGCTGAACCGCAGTGCTCCCGCTGCGCGAACCAAGCGCCACCGCCGCCGCGCCGATCTCGACACCAGCAGCCGTCACCGCCAGTATCGCGGCAACCAATTCGGCATATTGCCTGCCGCCTTTGTCCTCGACCGCCAGCTTGTTGAGCAGATTCCAGACATCCAGCACCGCCAGGACGCCACCAAGCCGCATTTCGACCATCGGCCCGTGGCGTCCTCCTCGAAGCGCGTCGTCGAAGCTACGCTGCGCAGCTCGATCGATGCGCGCAGACGCGCCGCGACCGAGGGGTTTCCCGCCACGCATTTCGAGCTGGATGTTCTGTGCATAGCGCCCCAGTTGCGCCTGCAGCACCGCTGCCGCAACCTTGTTGGCGGCCTTGTCCAGAAGGGTTGCGGGCTTGTTCTGGAGCAGGGAGTTGCCAAGGGTATTGATCAACATGGCCCCGCCCACCAGGTAGCTGGACGGTGGTCCGCCCGTGCCCGCGGCCAGCTCGTCCATGAAGGCATGGGCGCGGTCGTAGACAACGGCCAGCTTCTTCAGGCGATCCTGCAGGGCGACAGGGTCGATGTCCTCCAGCGTGCTGCGGGCCTCGTACAACGCAGCCACTTCGTCCTCGGCCGCCTGCTGGTTCTGCGCCAGCGACCGCCAGTACAGGTTTTCCCGCGAGATCTCCGCTTCGCGCCAGCGCTCCAGTAACGCCTGGCCAGCTTCGGTGGCATTCATTCCGGCGATGGCCTTGCCCATCTGGTCTTCGAACAGCAGTGCTTGTTCCGTGTCATCACGGTCGAACACTTCGAGCGCATCGAGCAGTTGCTCGCTCTGCAGCCAGAGCAGGTGATCCGCCGTGCGCGCATCGCGAGCTGCATCGGCCTTGGCAACCTCGTCTTGATAGCGTTCCAGGAAATCCTGGCGCCTTTGCTCGTCGATATAGGGCGCGTACTTGTCCCAACTGCTGGCGCGTGCGGCCTTGATCGCGGCGTCCTGTACCTGCCGTTGCTGGGTCGGATTGCGGAAGCTCTGGTAGTTGCCGGAGGATTGCACCACTGCATACCTGTTGCCCGCCTGGTACTCCGGGTCGGTGTAACGCACGCCGATAGTGTTCTGATGATTGCGATAGCTGGCCTCGGCCTCGTCCTCCACCAGCTTCCTGATGTTGTCGATAGCGAAGGCGATGGTGAACTTGCGCTGGTTGTCGACCTTTTCTTCATCCTCTTTGGCCATGAAGGTGTCGAGTGAGTCGCTGCTCGCGTTACGCCAGGCATTGAGCTCCTGAACCATGCCGAGGGCATCATTCAGGACGATGGCGACTCCGCCTTGAGTGTCACGTCCGGCAGCAGGCCGCATTTCTGCGGAGACTGCCTGCCGGGGTGGCGGTAAGGGCAGGAAGGCCAGTGTCTTGAGGTGCTCCTTGAGCGTGGGCTTGCTGTCTGCCGCGAAGTCCGTGATCAGGTCGAGGGCATTGCGGGTGAGCACGTTGGGCATGATGGGTGGTTCTGCCGAGAGCAGTCCGGCGATATCCACCGAGGTCATGGTGTCGCGGTACTTGGCAAGCTGGCGGAACCTGTCACGCACTGTCTGGGTGAGGGGCGCCGGGCTGTAGAGAAAGCGCAGCTCATCGATGCCGTCCATGTCGTGCAGCCGCAGCATCCAGGTTGGGGTCTTCACTGCGCCTGGGCCAAAGGTCGGAGCCGGTTGGGCCCAGGGTCGGTCGGCGTCAATGAAGTCGAGTACGCCGATAGCCGAGACGCGGTACTGGCTATGCCAGGCGTAGGCTGCTTCCTTGCGCTTGATGAGGACATAGAGGAATCCCTCGCGCAGAGGGCGCAGGGCATAGGCGGACTCGCTGAGCCGACCGACCTTTGTCGGGCGGCTCAGGTGCGGCGGCAGGAAGGGCAGTTGTCCCTTCTGGCTCGCGCTGCCGCCCACTGCGCCATAGCGCAGCGGGAGGAAAGAGAAGGTGCGCGTGCAGGTGGTGGCCGAGCCCTGTAACTGACCTTGCAACCATGTACGCATTAGCTCGCAGAGTTCGAAGGTTTTTTCCAGGTTAGACATGGTGGGGGCTCGTCAGCATTGTCGGGGTAATGTGCCGTTTCAGCGCCTGGGCGAGGGGTTGCTTGCCTTCAAGAGCGTCTTTCAGTGCGGCCTGCAATGGAAGGCCACCGCGCAAGGCCCGGTCATGCAAGGCCATGAGCAGGGCGTAGTCGCTCTGGTCTGCTTGCTGCCTGAAACCCATTCGACGCGCCTCGGCCAGCAGCCTGCGAACTTGTGCCAGACGCTTGCCGTGGCACCCCCCGGTGGCCGGCGTTACCTGCAGCTTGTCGATCAGATCGACCAGCCGATAGCTGAGCGCGTCACCCGTCAGGTCATCCCAACAGAGCTGGTCGAGGTAGATCGGCGGAACGCCGCAGTAGTCCGCCCGGTCCTTGCCGGCATAGCGTCGCCAGCCTTTTTCTCCATCATCGAGGTCAGACTCGGGCTCCCTGAGCCACCATGAGTGGATGGGAGCAAGCAGGTGCACGATGCCAGGCAGGTCCTGGCGGGAATGCAGAACGGGAAAGGCTTTCTCGCTGTAGAAGCGCAGCAGGTGGGTGCGTCCGTCCGGGCCTCGGGCAATGGCGGCCTCGCCGAGGTGGAAAGCGAGCCTGGAGGGTTCCAGGGCACTTATCAGCCAACTGCTCGGTGCATCGCCTGCCACGTTGCTCAGGTCATGATGGAATTCGTACTGGCCTTGCAGGCCGGTGCGCTCCCCGGAGCAGAACAACCAAGGACCGATGTCCCGAAGATTGGCAAAGTGGTCTTGTTGCAGGATCGGATAGCCGGCGTTGCCGAATGTATCGAAAACCTGGCGACGCTCGGGAGGCGACAGGCGAGCCATTTCCACGATGGCTGTCAGGCGATGGTCTGGCAGCGGCCTGAGTTGCTCCACCAGTAGACGTTCGAAGGGTGTCATCATGCCGCAGGTGCTCCTTCCATCGGGATCAGGTTGTTCCCCTCGGCGATAGCCTTGAGCAGACATCCCACACACACGGGTTCGCTCACGTCCGCCACGCCGGACATGGCGATACTGTTGCTGTTTCCTCGTGGGTCGACCGTCAGTGGCCCTCGCTGCTGGAGCGTGATGCCATCCAGGGTGATACCCGCAGCGTCGATACGCAGTGAGCCCCCCGGCCCCTTGATGTTCAGCGCGTCGGCGCAATGGATTTCGAAGACCTTGGTGTGCTGGACGATGCGCTGCCCTGCGTGCAGGCTGACTGCCCCTTGTACGTTTTGTTCCATATGCCCACCGATCTCCACCCGATGATTGGCGGCGGTCGTGTCACGGCGGTTTCCGCGAACCTCTTCGCTGCGGTCCCTGCCGATGGTGATGGTATGGTTGCGATCGATGACCAGTTCGTCGTTGTTGCCGATCTCATGCCGCCGGTTCTGCCCGATGAGCAGTGTTTCGTCATTGCCCACCGTGTCCTTGCGGTCGTGGCCAACGGTAAGGCTCTCGTCGTTGTCCACCCGCTCGCTGCGGTCGTGCCCGACGTGGGTGGTTTCGTCGTTCCTGACCTCGTTCCTCTGGTTCCTCTGGGCATGGATGAACACCTCTTCCTGCCCCGCCTCGTCCTCGAAGCTCAGCTCGTTGAAGCCGTCGCCCTTGTGGGTCTGACTCTTGAAGACCATTCGGGTCTTGTTTGCGGGCAGTTCGTAGGGCGGGCGCTGAAGTGCCGTCACGCACCGACCGGTGATCACTGGCTGGTCAGCGTCCCCGTTCTGGTAGCTGACAATCACGCCCTGACCGATGCGCGGGATTGCCA
>NZ_JAOECN010000015.1:0-122997 GCF_029836855.1 Pseudomonas sp. GD04058 | reverse complement strand
TGTGGTCCTATCGCAGTCCTCGATTGCTTGTGCCAACTCAGTTCCGTTGAGCTTCAGCATGGCTTTTAGCTGTCGGATAGAGTCTGGCTTGGTGGGTAGCACGCAGCGGCTAGCTTGATGGTGGTTGTGACCTGCCCATGCGACGGCCCTCAGTAGCTCCGTCAAGTTACTTTCTGTGATCCGATAGTTTGTCAGCAGATGCAGGTTGCGTATCAGGCTTGCGTTGGTATCGGCCTTGACCTCAGTCTCGAAGTGTCGGGACCAGTGTCGCCCATCTCTGTATAGAACTGATCCGGCCACGTTACTTTTCCTATGCTCGTTTGAGTTCTACGACATTCCCCGCCGCCAGCTTATCAAGATGGTCGGCGTACCACTGCATCATGGTCTTGCGCTGTTCCAGATAGGTACTCTTGTCGTACACCCCTCGCACCCCGTCCTTCACGTGAGACAACTGGGCCTCGACGTGTTGCGAGTCAAATCCGTGCTCGTTGAGTATGGTGCTGGCGAGATGACGGAATCCATGACCGGTTTGGCGACCTTCGTAGCCCAGTCGGCGGAGTGCCATCAGAAATGCGGTGTTGCTACGTGGCTTGGATGCGTCTCCGCGTCCAGGGAAAAGCAGAGGATAGCCACCGGTGATGTGTTGTAGTTCTTTCAGTAGCTCCAGGGCCTGGCGTGAAAGAGGAACCAAGTGCTCGCGACGTCGTTTCATTCGTTGAGCGGGTATCAGCCAGAGTCCTGCATTGAGGTCGAACTCTGTCCACGATGCTTCCCGTAATTCTGAGGTGCGGCATGCCAGCATCGAGAGGAGTTGTAGGCCGATTCTCAAATCAGAGGCATGTGGGTAAGAGCGCATCGCTCTCAACAACGCTGGCAGCTCATCCGCTGGCACATGTGCATAGTTCTCCACTGGCTTCTTCAGCAGGTACTTGCTTAGGCCTTCGAGAGGATTGTGGGTTGCCCGACCTGTAACGCGCGCGAGGTCATAGACTTCCTTGCACATACCACGCACGCGGCTGGTCTGCTCGACAATGCCTGTCTTCTCCATAGCAAGCAGGAAGTCCATCCATTCCTTTGGCAGAATTTCAGCAAAAGAGCGTCTTCCAAATACAGGGAAAACGTGTTTTTCAAGCGCGCCGATGGTTCGCGTTGCAGTCCCCTCTGTCCAGGTTTTGGACTTGAGTGCGTGCCACTCCCGGGCAAGATGCTCGAAGGTGCTGTTTGCTGCTTCAAGCTCTGCGGCTTTCTTCGCGCGCTTGGTCAGCATCACATCGCCGCCTTGAGCAGTGCTTTCGCGCAGCTCGCGAGCCTTTCGCCGCGCTTGTTCTCCAGTAAGTTGGTGGGCGCCGTTACCGTAGCCGCCAATCCCCATAAACGACCAGGCGCCGCTGGCTTTCTTGTATCGCAACTGCCATGACTTGGTGCCGTTCGGTTTGACGCGGAAATAGAGATTGTCACCGTCAGGCTCTCGATATTCCTTTGCTTCCGGCTCCAGGCTAGCGAGCACGGTATCGGCCATGGGGCGGCGCTTGATTTGATCGCGCTTCATCCTTGTATCCCTCGGTTCAAATTTTTTTAGAGGATACACAGCGGGATACACGAAGAGCAAGAATGTGTGGAAACGCTTGGAGGCATTCAGAAACAAGAAAGCCCGCACAGGGCGGGCTTCTCGGGTCGTTTCCAATCATGCGGGAGCATGTGGAAACATATGTTTGGTGGAACCGGGGGGATTTGAACCCCCGTCCAGGTCGCCATTTACATGGCGTGCAGCACCAAGGCTGGCATAAGGCTGTCATTCACTGAAGGACGATCGCTGGCTTAGCCACGTCCTGCTCTGCGAACTCTGACGCCATCAGATAAAGGAACTGCATTGGTTGGCCAGTGATAAAGTCCTGAATTAGAGGGCCATAAACGTCTTTCGATATCCTAGGAAGTTGGTGTGGCCTGTATCGAGTAATCGACCCCAGGTAGTAAGAAATAGCATAGATGCTTAGTAGTTGAGGTAGGACGTGATCGATCTCTAGTTGCGGACATGCGTATAAGTAGTACTTTCGATAGGGCGGAACAGTTGATACGACGGACCAAACTCTGTCTTTTATGAATTTCGAAAGCTCGTGAATTTTATCGCTCGCATATCCAGTAATGGGGATTGGGCTCTTCATCTCCAAAGTAGTTGAAACTTTATCTGTGACCGGATCTTGCGATACGATTTTAAAATCGGGAGCAAGCCCACTATCTCTTAGCAGTTTTGAGCGAGACATGCCGTGCCTCGTGAGATTCTCGTTTGCTATGATTATTCTTAGCCAGATATTCTTACCCGCAGCGTCCTTCCAATACTGTATTTCCTCAATTGGGAACATTCTTTCATCAGCATTTGACGCAGAACACCATAGCCTGTGGCCACTTACTGTCTGAGGAAGCAGTTTGGTTATTTCGTAGCTGAAGTCAGCCGGCATTCCGGTGCCGGTTACAGCTTTCAAAAACTCATCAAAATTCTGTAGTTCGTTTTTTTTGTTGGGGCTGGTGAATGCTGCTAAGTAAGCATCTATAAGTTCAACGCCCTGATTTGGTAATCTTTCAGACAGCCCATGCTGGGCCTTATCGAAAGTTGTTTGCGTACCTCTGGTCAGGCAAAATGCTTTGACCATATTCATATAGCTGTAATACAGAGATAATGGACGTGACTCTAAAGTTCCCGCTTGATTCGCGGCTTGAAAGAAGTCTTTGGCTTGCTTTAGGCAAGCGGTAGCCTCATCTTTAGCCGCTGCCGGGCACGTTTTGTTGATGCTGCCTTCGATTATGAGCCATGGATCCAGTGCGAATAATGTCGACTGTATTCGATATCTATTTTTATGCGCGTGCACTGTCGGCCAGAACGAGAAGTCGACCTTTCTCTTCCTTGCCTCAATCCTCACGCCCTGTCTTGCTTGCACCAGTCTCATTCTTCAATCCTTTGCTTTGAGCGGAAATGCTCCACATGTTTTCCGCTTTTTTCCCTGCCGTCAAATCAGCGCTCGGCATCCATCTTCCATAAGTTCGCGCAATCATCGTCCAATCGCTATGGCCCATCTGTTTGGCAACCCACATAGGATGCTCTCCCGCCGAGAGCATCATTGAGGCGTAGGTGTGCCTGGTCTGGTATGGGCGTCGGTAGCGTACTCCTGATTTCTTCATCGCCGGGTGCCACATCGTTTTCCTGATGGGCTGGTCGCCGGCCCAGCGATCCAGCGTACGAGGGTTCTGGAACACTTCCTTGTCAGCCAGGAACGTGTGCTCCTTCTGCGCCTTGAGCGCCTCCATCGCCGGCCTGAGCAGCTTCACAGAGCGGCGTCCCGCGGCGGTCTTCGTCACTTCGGCCTCACCACCTGCTGCCTGGGTCATTGCTCGGCTGATCATCACCTCACCCCGCACCCAGTCCACATCACCCCAGTCCAGGGCAACGAGTTCGCTTGTCCGAAGACCAGTCCACAATGCGAACTGCACCATGTTCCTGGCCTGGCCGCTCAGCGCGCCGAGGATGGCCTGCTGTTCCTCTGGCGAGAACGGGTCCACGTCATCGTCACGCGGAGGCGCCTCCTTGCGCGAATAGGTCCAGCCGGCGAGCGGGTTCGTGTCCAGCAGCTCCTCATCCACGGCATCGTTGAGCGCGGATCGGAGGCAGCTTTGGATATTGCTGAGGGTTTTGTTGCTGACCTGCAGCCCGTCTAGCCAGTCGCGGATCGCCTTGCGCTTGAGGTCCACCACTAGGTGGTGACCGAGGGCCGGAACAAGCCGGAGCTCAACGATCTTCCGATAGCCTTCGAAAGTGCTGCTGGAGACGTGCTTCTGCTTCGCGGCGAGCCACCTGGTCAGGAAGCCGCCAACGGTTTCCTGGCTGGATTCTGGTGCGAACTTGGCTGCGCGGGGAGAACCCGGGAACGTGACGGAATAGTCGAACGTTCCTTGGGCAATGGCGTGCTCGATCGCCGCCTTATGCTGCTGGGCCTTCTTCAGGTTAGTGGCGGTGGGCTTGAGCGCGACGCGCTCGCGGCACCGAACGCCCCGGTACATGAACGTGATTTCGATGCTCGAATCGGAGACCGCCCTGACACCACTCCCGCCTCTACCCATGTCTCGTATCCTTCCATATCGATGAGCGTCCGGCCGTCCGGCGCTTTTACCCAGATTTCGCCCAGCCGCCAGATCCCGTCACGGATCTTGGAGCGGATCGCGTCTTCGGTGTAGCCAGACTCGCTGGCGAATTTTCTGACGGTCATGTAGCGCATTGCTCTACCTCGACGCCTGTCGCGTCAGGTTTCGTTTCTCTTGCGAAGCTGACGTGTCAGCTTTTTTTGCCCTGGCTTTGAAGGCTTCGCCCTCCCAGGCGCCCACGCGCCCGCGGATCGTCTCCTGCGGGCGGTACGCTTTCGGTTGTTTCAGGTCGAACAGGCGTTGGCAGGCCAGGAACAGGTCGTGCTCGTCGGCGATCGCCAACAGGCGCTGCCCGTCCTGAGAACCAACCTGAACCCATCCGTCTTTGCGGCGCCCGTGGCCAGATGTCCGGAACAGGCGGTACCTGTTTCGGTGGCCGCTGCTAGGGCTCGATGTCTCCGTGTTGAGATAGAACGCCACTCCGCCGTGGCGGGAGCGCAGCATCGTCTTAGGCACTCGCGGCCTCCTGCAGCTCCTTGATGACCGATTGGATGCCGGCGGCGTAACTTCCAGGCCGCCCAGCAGCCGCGCCGGTGAGTCGCTCTATCACCACGTCTGCTGGGGCGGCGCGGAGCGAGGCGACTATGTCGACCGCCCAATTGCGCCCCTCTAGGAACATGAAGTGGTTGATCGGGCCGGTGATCACCAGGTCCATGCTTTTGGGCTTGGGGGCTGCCGATGGAACAACAACCGCATGCGCGGTCCGGCGTGGTTTGCCGCTACCGGCCAGGCGCTTGCGGGCGTGCTGTAGTGCCATTTCAGCGAGACTGTTCATGGGTTGCCTCATCTGCTGAACTGATAAATCTGTTACGCCAACGACACAGCTTTGACAGCCTGGAGTTGGTCGTATAAACCCTTGTAGTCATACGTCCATTTCGCGTTACAAGAACGGAGGTTTCAAACAAATGCTCAAGCGCGGAGCAAAATTTTGGGAGTGGGCCGACCGGGAGTTGCACAGTCGCTGTCATGATGAAAGGTTGACGGACGGTGAACTGATCGATATTCAATCCCGATTGTCCAGGGACGGGACGACCCAGCTCTTTATCGGGGTGTATCGTGAGGACGGTAGGCTTCTCTTGGAGGAGTACTATCCGGCCAGAGAAGGGCAAACGATTTCCCATGCTCTCGCTTGGGGGGCGGATCGAGCTCGGATGTTCGTCGCGAAAGGATATAAATTGCCGTTGGTGATCGGGAAGGTCTCCGCACGGCCGAAACCTACGGCGTACCTGTGAGTCATGTGGGATCAGCTGGCCCAATAAGCTGTGCAGTTTGATTGCCAACAAGGCGCTACATTGATTGAGCATGACTCACCTCCGACTCAGCTACGGCGCGCAGGCGCAGCGTGATGCCGCACTCGCGCGCCAACTGATTGAGCTTGGCCACGCTGGTGGTGCTGTCCTGTAGTGCCCTGCCGAAGCGCACCAGGCGCTCGCCCAGGTCCTCGAAATCATTGCGGGCTTGGCTAGGCTGCGTCATGACCGCGCTCCTGATCCCATGCCTTCTGTTCCTCGGCCTCGTCAGCCAGCAAATTCCGCCATTCGGCCTCAGTGCGATTGCCGTACAGCGGTTCGTCTGCTGGAACCACCGCTTGGGACTTCGCGGATGGCTTTGGCAGGCCGGCCTGCTTGCGCTGGTGGATTTCCTGACGATCAACTGCAACGCCTGCAGGGGCCTGAACGCCCAAGCGAACCTGGTTGCCCTGGACGCCCAGCACCACGACGGTGATGTTGTCCGCGATCTGGATGGATTCGCCGATGCGGCGGGAGAGGATAAGCATGCTGAACTCCTTGTGGGGATGGGGTGGCGGTGCCCGCCACCCGATGTCTCACTGCGCGGTACGCAGTTCGTTGCGTGGCACCCAGCCGCCTGTGGTTTTCACCATGCAGCCGACGTAGGGGGCAAACTTGGTCTGCCGCTCAGTCTGGAGGCCGTACCATTGGCACTCGCTCCAGTTCACGACAGCGGCGATAGCGATGGCGGAAAGCGCAAGGCCCGCGACCGCACCCAGGCCGATGTGCTTGCGCTTCACGCCTCGATACCGAAGTCTTTCGGGCGCAGGCCCAGCTGCACGCCGACTTCGGCCAACACCTTCAGCTCCTCGGGACTGATCTTCCCGTCACCTTCAGCTACAGTGATCATGTTGACGAACACCTCTTCCGCATCGAGCGGGTTGTTCTTGATGTCCGCGATCTCGCGCATGATGTTCATGCGGCCCAGGCGGAATCCGGCCTGCAGTTGCTCGGTGAACAAGTTCACCGTGGCGGTGATCTCCTGGCCGAAGTGCTCCAGGTTCTTGTTGGCGCGGATCTGGATATCGATCTGAGCCGCTTCGTTCTTGCTGATTTCGCCGTCAGCCGCGGCCACCAGCAGGCAGCCGCCGACGATGGCCTGCATCAGGTCACGGTTTTCCAGCTTCTTGACTGCGCGCTTGGCGCCGAACAGTTTTTTACCGATACCGAACATGGGTGTTTCCTCTTGGTGGTTGAACCTTTCTGCGGGCAAGCCGAAGGCCTGCCGCGGTTGATGGCTTTCGCAAAAATCAGGGGTTGGTCAGATCAAGCGGTTGGCGTCACGCCACCGCCCAGGCGCACTCGGCGCGTCGGTGGATTCGGGTTTCGGCGATCTTGCGCTCGCTACCTCGCCGAATGCGGGTGAAATCATCATCTGCTGCGAGTGAGTGGCCAACAAGGATGGCGCAGAGGGTAACCACCATCGGAGAGATCAGCCCGCGACGCATGGCTTCGGCTACGAGCTGAGCGCGCTTGATGACGCCGAGCTTGGTGCTCGCGGCCAGCAGGCGCTTATCGATAGTGTCTTTGGCTACACCGAATTCGCGTGCAGCTTCCTTGCTGGTTAGGCCGCTGGCCACTGCCATTACGCACTGAAGCTCTCGTTCGGCTAGGCCCATGCCGAGGTTGGCGGTCCAGTTCTCAAAGGTCAGTGCGCTCATGGTTATGCTCCTTGCATTAAAGAATGAGCAAAATATGGGCTTACTCATAAATCATGTCAAGGGGTAAACTCATAAATTTGTTGCGCCAACAAAAAAGCCGGCATTGCGCCGGCTCATTCTGTGGGCGGGGAAGGTCACAGCAATACTGAATACCAAAACACCTTGCCGATGATCACGATATTTTGCTCCAGCATCTGCTGCGCTGAATACTCCTCATCGGGGTGCTCTTCCCGATTGAAGCTCCGCATCCGAACACCGCCTCCTGGTAGGCGATAAAGCGTTTTCACACGCAGTTGGCCATTATGATCGATGGCGTACATCTTCCCATCGATAACCTGGGTTGCGCCTTGGTCAACACCAACGGTACTGCCATCTGGCAGAACTGGATCCATGCTGTTTCCGCTCACGGAGACGCAAACTGCCTCGGTAGGCTGTACGTTCTGGCGCCTGAGGGTCAGCTTTCCGAAGCGCAGCCTTTGGCGGGTGGATGGCTGCACGACAGTTTTGCCCGTGCCAGCGGATAGTTCCACTTCCTTGAGGAACGGCACATACACCTCATCGTCTTCCAGTGGGGTTTCATCGTCCCAAACATCGAGAGGGCCGAGGTATGTCGCATTCGACAGGTCCTGGCGGGGTTGGGCATCCAGCATTTGGCCGGTGCCTTCCTCAAGCCATACCGGGTTGACGCCACAAGCACGGGCAATTCGAGCGCTAAAAGAGGATGCCGCAGACTTTCCTCGTTCGAGGTTCGAGATCGATGTTTGGTCGATGCCTACGCGAGCGGCCAGCTCTGACTGCGTCAGGCGAGCATGCTTGCGAGCTTCTTTGATGCGGTCTTTGTATTCCATGGCGTGATTCTCAAGGGTATTCCCATTCCTTGCAAAAGAGTATTCCCATGAGCTACCTTAGGGGCATGCTCATAAATGGTGAAAAAAATGGGTGAGGTCCTATCGAGGCTCGTCAAGCACTTTGGTACCCAGCAGAAGGCGGCTAAAGCCCTTGGCGTCGATCAAACCACTGTGTCCGGTTGGGTGCGTGGTAAGCATTCGGTATCTCCAAAGGTGGCCGTTCGCATTGAGACTGCAACAGGCGGCATTTTTTCCAAGAGCGAGGTCTGTCCTGACTTTCCTTGGTCGGATCTGATGAGTGCGGAGCACGGCCAGCTCATGGGAACGATCATAGAGGCGAACGGCCAATCGTGTGAGACCAATGAATCTGCTGGGATTCCATCCAGTACCGCGCCTGGTGCGCCATGAGCCAGAGAAATCTTTCGCTTGACCTCGAAAGTGATGGCTCGGCCGTTAAGTTGACTCATTACCTGAACTCTAAAAGCGCTGGTTGCGCTTTCAAGGAAGTGTGACATGCGCCTGCGATCTTTCATTCCGCCGACTCGCCCAGGGTAGGCATCAGCAACCCTCATGGCCGGGGTTGCATATCTGAATTTTGTGGGATGGTGGATTGAAAAAAACACCGCCCACAAAAAACCCGGCTTGCCGGCCGGGTTCTTTAACCAGCTCCTTGCAGGGAGCTTTCGTGAATCTTCGTCACTTGGAGACGATTTCATGCACCCAGAAAATACCACTCACCCATCGCTCCCGCAAGAGACGAGTCGTCAACCGCCGTTAATGGAAACCGTTGCGCACGAGTTTTGCACTCAGGGGGCTCTCAGGTTCTGCACGACTATCTCCGGGGTGCCGTGCAGCGACGCTATCAATTTCGCTAGCGCCATCCTCCATAGCGCATCCCGAGTTTGCGCGGTCCTCATTGATCTCGAGCGAGAAGCCGCCGGCTTGCACGCCGTGATGATCCTGATCGATCAGGCCAAGGCACTGGTTGACTCTGCCGTGCCCGGTATCGAGCAAGCTGAAGACTTCGCACCACAGAGTCAGTCATCCCTGGATCGTGGCGCGGAGGTGCCGGTATGAGCAAATCCATGCACGACTTCAAGTTTCCAGCCGAGGCGATCGCGGAGCGTCTCGCCGTCCTGATGGTTCTTTCGCGTGTTCTGGAAAAAAACATTGCGTTCAGGGATGCCGCCGACGAGGGCGAGCACCCCGCCATGATTGATGGCTACGGCGAGGATGGAATCGTTCGGGCAATCCGGCTCATCGCCAGCGATGCCCACCAGGGATTTTGCAGGCTCGCCACTGATTTGGGGATTCCAGAATGAACCAGCCATCAAGTTCGACCGTTCAGGATCTCGCTGGCAATCAACCGCTGTTCGACTCGGTGTATCGGCTGGTTTGTGATCAAGCCGCAGCCGCCAGGCAGTCGCCGGAGGAGGTGCTAGCCCAGATCATCTATCACGCCAGCTACGAACTCTTCTACAGCGATGATTTCACTCTCGCCCTTGTCCAGGGGGTGGTGGAGGCTGCAGCCCTGACCGTGGCCCGAGAGTACGAGGAAATCGAAGGCCTGAAAGCGGGGGATGCGGCATGAGCCTGATCACCAACACGGCACTCACTATGACCTCGCAGGAGATCGCCGATCTGGTCGGCTCCCGTCACGATGACGTGAAGCGATCTATCGCCCGACTCGCGGGTCGCGGGGTTATTCAACTCCCGCCAATGGCGGAAGTTAGGAATCATCTGGGCCAGGCAGTATCGGTCTACCAGATCTGCAAGCGCGACAGCTTCGTCGTGGTCGCCCAGCTCAGCCCGGAGTTCACTGCTGCCCTGGTGGATCGCTGGCAGGAGTTGGAGGACCAGGCCGGCAGCCTGCCAATCGTTCCGCAGTCCCTGCCCGAAGCCCTTCGCTTGGCTGCCGATCTGGCCGAACAGAAGGCCGCGCTGGCGCTGGAAAACCGCCAGCAGGCCGTGAAGATCGAAACCCTTGAAAACCTCTTCATGACGGGCGAAACGCCCACCCAGTTCTGCAAGCGTCTCAACGGAGTCAATTGCTCCCAGGTGAACAGCTCGCTGCTCAAGCTGGGCTGGCTATTCAACGCCGCGACTGACGAGCGTAGCAAGCCGCGGTACCGGGTAAGCAGTCGGGTTCGCGATCACTACCTGACAGAACACCCCCGCAAGATCGGCGCCGAGGGCGGCGACCCTTTCATCAAATACGACCTCATTCTGCTGCTGGCTGGAGCCCGGCGGCTGCATCAGCTCTATCTGGGCGAAAAGCTCGCCATGAAGGCGAAGTGGGACGGTCGCTTCACGCAACTCAAGTACACCGGAGATTCCGATCAATGAGCACTGTCATCATGAGCGCCTGCTGGCCGCTCCAAGGCATGACTGCTACCCAGAAGGCCGTGCTGATCTCGCTGGCGGATAACGCCAACGACGAGGGCGTGTGCTGGCCATCGGTGGCCAAGGTATCGGTGCGGACTTGCCTTTCCGAGCGAGCAGTGCAGGGCGCCATCAAGTGGTTGTGCTCGGTTCGTTTGTTGTCGGTTCGCGAGCGGGTCGGCCGTTCGACCATGTACACCCTGACCCCCGCAGCATATGCACCCCCGCAGGAGCTGCGCCCCGCAGTAGGTGCGGGCCTACCCCCGCAGGAGGTGCACCCCACCCCCGCAGATCCTGCACCCCACCCCCGCAGCAGCTGCACCCAGAACCGTAATAGAACCATCAGTGAACCCAAAGATGAACCGCCATCTCTTTTGCCGGCCCTAGTCGGGCAGGCCGGTGCGGATGATTTGGAGCATGGCAAGCGAACCCGGCGTAACCAGGATGAGCAGCGCCAAGCGCAATGCCGCGCAATCTGGACTGCCTACGCTGATGCGTACCGGCAGCGCTACGGCACGGAGCCGGTGCGCAACCAGAAGGTCAATTCGCAAATCGTTGACCTCTGGAAGCGTCTGGGTGGCGAGGCGGCGGAAGTGGCCGGGTTCTTCGTCGGCATCAACGACAGCTACCTGATTCGCAACTGTCATGACCTGGGCAGCCTGCTCGCCAAATGCGAGTCGTACCGCACCCAGTGGGCTACCGGGCGGCAGATGAACGCCACGACGGCGCGCCAGATCGAGCAGACCCAAGCCAACCTCAACGCCGGCCTGGAGGCCGCGCAACGGATCATGGATCGCGCCGGGGAGCAGCCCAATGAGTTCCTGTGAACGCATGGCGCCCGACCAGATCGCCCGCCTGGCTCTGGCCATCTGCGCAACCGCTGAGGCGCTGGGTCAGACCATCACCCCCAAAGCGGCGGAGGCGATGGCTGACGATCTTGCGGACTTCGCACCGGGTGTCGTTGCCGAGGCGCTGAAGACCTGTCGGCGCGAGCTCACTGGTCGCCTGACGATGGGTGCAATCATGCAGTGTGTTCGTGCTGCAGATGGTCGGCCCGGGAAGGATGAGGCCTGGGCGATGGCGCTGACGGCCAGCGATGAAAGTGAAACGGTGGTCCTCACTGAGGAAATCCATCAAGCCATGACCGCCGCCAGGCCTGTGCTGGAGCGTGGCGACAAGGTCGGGGCTCGTATGGCCTTCATGAGTGCTTACGAGCGCCTTGTCGCGCATGCGCGGCTCACCGCCACGCAGCCGTCATGGCGGGTATCTCTGGGGTTTGATCCTTGCCGTCGCGTAATTGCAATCGAAACTGCCGTTCGTTCGCGCTTGATCGGTGCCGACGTGGGCCAGCAGTACCTGGCTGATCTGCAAGTGACGCCCATCACTCAGGATGGACAAGCCATTGCCGGCTTACTGACTGGGGAGACAGTCCAGGCGACCGCCAAGGTGCGGGAGAAGCTCGCCGGTATCCGTGCGCTTCTTGAGCAGGGCACTGCTCGGCGCGATCGTCTGGCGCGGAAAAAGGGGCAGCGGGATCGGGTGAACACCTACCTGCTCAAGCGTCGAGCTCGGCAGGCCATCGCCGATGCCGTCGCGTCTGACAAGGGGAAAGGCCAATGATCGAGCCAATCAAAATGGCGCCCTGCCCATTCTGCGAGGGGCCGCCTTGCATGGAGGCCCGCGACGAACATGGGGCCGAGATCTTCGAGGGTCACCAGTTCGATGCCGACGACGAACATCCGTGCTTCTCGGCGCACGTCTGGTGCCATGACTGCGGCGCCCGGGGGCCGAACATCGAAACGCTGACCTTGGGCTGCTTCGAGCAGATGTATGACCTGCAGGTGGCGGACGTCATGCGCATCGCCGTGGAGCGCTGGAACGATCGCCACGCCAAGGCCCGCGCTTGCTACGACGCCGGCGAACGGGAAGGCCTGAACCTATGGCCAAGGGGTGACCAATGAGCGACCCGAAAACGCTGACCTTGACCATCAGCGACGCCGAGATCCGCCGGCACGCCACCGGGGTCGTTCGCCAGCTTCGTGACACCCGCCACCGGGAATTGCGCTTTCGCTACGGCAAGGACCGCACACGCGGCTCCTGGCATGTGGTGGTGGGCGAAGCCTGGGGCAAGGCCGGCAGCTTCCCGGGGATCAACAGCAAGACCATGATCGCGGCCCTGCCGGAGATCCTGGCGCGGCGCAGCATCGATGCCAAGGCCAAGTCCACCACCACCAGCTGGAGCACGGTGGGCGAGCTGCTGGCGTGGTACATGGACCGCATGACCCGGGACCGCGGGCTATCTGCCAAGCGCAAGGCCAGCGCCAAGTCGGCCTTGGCCTGCCACCTGGTGCCTCGTCTGGCCGACCTGCCGCTGGCCGATGTCAGCAAGCAGGAGCTGGACCGGCGACTGATGTGGCCGCTGCAGGAGCGCTTCGCCCTGTCGTTCGTCCGCTCGGTCTATGGCGTGCTGGCCTTGGCCTTCCGGCAGGCCGCGCGGCTGGAGATGATCCCGGTGAGCCCGATGGCGGGCCTGAAGTTCACCGACTTCGTGCGCACCAGGATCAGGCCCAAGGCGGCGCGCCTGCACGGTGACGACCTGCCGGACCTGCTGCCCCGGCTCGCGGAGCAGTTCAACACCGAACCGGCCACGGTGATGCTGGCGGCGATGATGCTGTGCCACGGCACTCGCCTGGGGGAAACCCGCCTGGCCCGCTGGAAGAACTTCAACCTCGATCAGCGGCGGTGGTTCATCCCGGCGGCGGACACCAAGACCAAGGCCGAGCACACGCTGCCGCTGACTGAACAGGTGCTGGCGCTGCTGCGCCGGTACCGCGATCAGCAGGCCTGTGCGGGCTACACCGGCCCCTTCCTGTTCCCCGGCGGACGCAATGCCGCCCTGGGCCCGACCAAGGCCAGCACGATGTTCGCCAGCCTGGCCCAAGGCGAATGGTCCAGCCACGACCTGAGGAAGGTGGCGCGCACGGCCTGGACCGACCTCGGCGTCGATTACATGGTCGGCGAGCTGCTGCTGAACCACGCCATGAAGGACCTGGACGCCACCTACATCCACACGACCGCCGAAGCCCTCAAGCGCGAGGCCCTGGAGAAGTGGCACCAGCACCTGGATCAGCAGGGTTTCGCTGCACTGCACACCGGGACATTCCCGGGACCGAAAAACACCACTGACGCGGGCCAGCCCTTGAACGGCGTGGCTTGCAGCACCTTAAAGAATCCATCCCAAGGGAGGACACGCAATGACGAAAGAGGAGATGGCCATGAGTAACGTCACCGCGGCCCAGCCCCGCAAGAACCTGACCCCGGTCGAGCGCCAGTTCCTGAAACAGGGCAACCGTGCGCTGCTGGACCAGACCAACGGCCGCATCGCTGCCGCTGCGCTGATGGACATCGTGGCTGACTGGCACGGCTCCCGCGCCAACCAGGGTTTCGAGCAATTCGCCAAGGCCTGGATCATCCAGGGCGGGGCCAAGAACAAGGTCGCCTACAAGCTCCTGTGCGAGCTGTTTGGCCTGGACACCGATCCGACGCCCCGGAGGGCTGCATGAAGAAACGCACCTACGTTGACAAGCCGCTGGGCGATACCGAGTACCTGCTCGAGCAGTGGGGCTGGTGGCGGATGGATGGGATGGGTGTGCCGGGGTACGTCTCGCAGATGGCTGCGGTCATGAGCCAGCGCAACCCCATCGCGACCACCAAGAGCTACACCATCAAGGATGAGGTCGCGGAGCTGGTGGACGGCACCCTAGCCAAGCTGATCAAGCGAGATCAGCAGATGGGAGACTTCGTGTGGTTCTACTTCGGAGCCAAGTGGCCCGCCAATCGAATCGGTCGAGAAAATCGCGTGTCCGAGCGGAAAGCCTTCGAGCTCATTAAGGCGGGAGTGGCCTGGATAGACGGCGCCCTTGAGGGGGAGCGCCGGTCAGTCTAAGCGGTCGCGTAGACTATCGTAACACTGAGCTAGTGATTGACTAGTATTTTCTTAGTGTTACGATAGCTTTACTTTCTGAGGAGGGCTCTGCAATGTCGCCACAGGTTGCTGATGTAGGAAAAATTCCATGCGTTGTGGTTTTCACGAACCGTGGTAAGGATCGGCTAAGGCTCGAGGGGGGCAGCCAGTCTTGGCGTATGGATGCTTCACGGGCATCAAAGTGCGAATATGTGGTGTGCGTCCAAAACCGAAATGGAAGTTGGGGACAGCCCAGCGCGCCGCACAAAAATGCATTCTTGATTGGCAAAATCGACAGGATCGTTCCCTCGAGAGAGAGCCCGGATCGCCAAAAAATCGAGTTCTCATCTTCAGCTGAGATATCAGTGCCGGATATGTGGGATGGAAACCGTAATCCGGTTGCCTACATGACCCTAGGGGATTTTGGGATTAAGACTCGAAAAGACTTCGAGAGCCTTGTCTTCGCGAATTTCCTCAGCCCGCACACATTTTTCAACATCACCCCAGAGGCTTGTGGAGATGAGTACCAGGCAGCAGAAGGAGCGGCAGAGATTGCTGAACAGCCAGCAGAGGAGGTTGATGCGCCGCGGTCGCTCTCAATTGAAGAAGCTAAAAGGGGATTGGCCCAGCGGTTCGGTGTCTCTGAATCGCAGATTGAAATTGTGATCCGTGCTTAAAAAGCTTTCCGTACGGATAAACACCTGTTTTCATAGCAGCATGTCCAGCTTGCAAGCAACACGACACAGAGAAACCCCGGCCCTCGAGTCGGGGCTTTTGTTGCTCGTAGGAAAGCGCATGCGGTTGTCTACCACCGGTATTTCCAGCATCTTCGCCGCTGATCGCCATAACAGCCAAACTTCGCGGTATAGATGCCAAAAAAGTGGGTTCAAGGTGCTGAACGTTTTGATCTCGCTTTGCGTCTGATAGCTTGCTAACAAACAACCATGGAAGACCGTGATCATGAAAACATTTGTCGCTGCGGCGATGTTCAGCCTCATTGCCGTCTCAGCTGGCGCGGCCGAACTCTCTGGCGCCATCGGCGCAACTGGCCAAGGTGGCATCACTGCCCGCGTCGGCCTTGGCTTCAACTGGGACAATACCTGGCTCGAGTCGAGCACCGGACGCCTAACTGGCTACTGGGACGCAGGTTACACCTACTGGGAAGCAGGCGATGCTTCTGGTGGTGCGCATTCGCTGTCCTTCTCCCCGGTCTTTGTTTATGAATTCGGCAGCGGCAACGTGAAACCATTCGTTGAAGCGGGCGTCGGCGGGGCGGTGTTCTCCGGCACATCAGCAGGCGATCAGGAGTTCGGTTCGGGGTTCAACTTCGAAGACCGGATCGGTGCAGGCCTGAAGATCGGGGAGACCCAGAAGGTGGGCATCCGAGCCATTCACTATTCCAACGCTGGTATCAAGCAGCCGAACGACGGCATCGAGTCGTACTCGCTCTTCTACAGTCACCAGATTTAACTATTTTCTGCGTTGCTCCCCTTGCCCACCCTGTGTGGGCTTTTTATGCAGATGACCCGCCCAAGCAGCTGGGCTAAGTCGGTAGTGGCGTCGATCAAAGCCGTGCGCTCCCTGATCGGCTACGCGATGAGAGTCTGGGGTACGTGACCCAGCGATCCAGACCACCAAGCCGGGGTTGCACCGGCCATCCGCACCTATTCAAGCCTCGGCATTTGCCGGGGCTTTTTCGTTTTCGGCGTCCATGCCTGTCTCCTTGCTCCGAGCGGATGACAGAGCACTGGGCGCCGAAGCCAATTCCTCGCCGAGATCCTTGAGGCGCGTATGAGATCACTGCCTATGTCTGAGCCGGGACCGCTCACCGCCGCCGGCGGGATTGCACTTTATAAACTGGGAGCCTTTGGCTTCGTGGCCGTGTTGGCCGCCGTTGTCGTCATGGCGATGACGCTGCCCAAGACCATGCGCGAGTTCGTCGTGGCGATGATCAGCACAACCGTCTCCAGCATCTGCGGCGGCGCCTTCGTGGTGCGATGGCTGGGCATTGGCGATTGGGCCAACGACGATGTTGGTCTGATCGCTATCGGTGGCGTGATATTCGTCTGCGGCTTGCCGGCTTGGGTTCTGGTGCGTGCCTGGTTCAAGTGGGCCGAGAAGCGCCGCGACCAGGACCTGGGCGAGCTGGCCCAGGGGATCGCCGAGATTCGTCGCGACCTGGGGCTGTCTGACTCGACCCTTCCCAAGCAGGACAGCGGCCAGTGAGCGGCGTCGGAAGGCCCCACGACGTGGGCTGCGGCTCCGGGCGGCAGGTGGCCCAGGCGCCCCAGGCCGGCCCCGGTCCGGGTCCTTCTGGCCCGAAAATCTGACTCTACGGTCGGCAGGCCCGCGCAGCTCGCAAATTTTTCGGTTCTCGAAGATGCGCGCCCTTTGTCCACCTTTTTTGTTCGTTTTTTGAACAATTGGCCTCGTTAAGTCCTTGATATTGTTAGCGCGAGGTGCGCCGAACCAGAAGGGCAAGGTGGACATGGAGGCCACTTGCTTGGCCATCCCTTCGCCCTGGTTGCCCTATGCCGCTGATTCTCAACAAACGCGAGTTCGCTGAAGCGCGCGACGTGTCTGAACGGACGGTCACGCGCTGGCTCGCTGAGGGCTTGCCGGCTGAGGGTAGCGGCAAGCGGGGTGACCCGATGCGTATCAACCTTGCCCAGGCGATTGCATGGGAGGTTGACCGGGAGGTAAGCCGGCAGATCGGCGAGGGGCGCGCCGATGAAGGTGAGCAGACGACAAAGGCCGAGGAAGAGCTGCGCACGATCCGGGCGAACCGGAAGGTCCGCGAAGCAGAAGCTGAGCTGCGCGCGCTGGAGCTGGGCGAAAAGAAGAAAAACCTGATCGATATCGACCTGGTGGAGCAGACCCTGGTCGCCGCCTTCACCCAGTTAGCGCAGATCCTGCGTCCTGTCGGGCGCAAGGTGGTGCCCAAGGTCTTCACTGCCCGCAATGAGGCCGAGGGCCTGAGAATTTTTGACGACGAACTGACGCGGTCCATGGTCGTCGCAGCTGACATGATCGAGGCCTTGAGTATCCATGCCCTACCGTCTGAAGAGGTTGATGGGCCGGATAGCTAAGGTCCTTCGGCCGCCGCCTCTGCGTGCTGCCTGGCGATGGGCCGACGACAAGCGCGTATTACCGCCGGGTAGTCCAGAGCCTGGTCCGTGGATCAGCCGCCGGGCGCCTTGGGTGAAGGGCATCACTGAAGCCATCCGCGACCCCATGTACCGGATGGTTTGCGGGGTGATGGGCGCGCAGATGTCGAAGACCGACGGCGTGCTGCTGAACTCGGTCGGCTGGCGGATGGACGACGACCCGGGTCCGGTGCTTTACATCGGCCCGACCCGCAAGAACGTCGAGTCGGTCAGCGTCGACCGCCTGAGCAAGCTGCTGCGTTCGGTGCCTTCGCTGTTCGAAGGCCTGGCCAAGGGCAAGAAAGACAAGATCAGTGAGAAGTTCATCAACGGCCAGCGCCTGGGTTTCGGCTGGGCAGGATCGGCGACCGAGCTGGCATCGCACCCTTCGCGCGATGTGTTCATCGACGAGCGGGACCGTATGGGCAACAACGTCGGTGGGGAGGGCGATCCGGTCACTCTGGCGGACGCGCGGATTTCGAACTACATCGACGGCAACGTCACTGTCGTGTCGACCCCGACCTACGGCGCCGTTGCAACCGAAGCGGACGAGAACGGTCTGGAGCGCTGGCAGGTGTCCAAGGAGGTCAACTCTCCTATCTGGCAACTGTGGCAGCAGGGCACGCGGCATGAGTGGGCATGGCCTTGTCCGCACAAGGGCTGCAACCGGTACTTTGTACCTCGGTTTTCAACGCTGTTCATCCCTGACGGCGCCACTCCCAAGCAGGCTCTGAAGGAAGCCCGGCTGTTCTGCCCGCACTGCGGGGACATGATCGAGGAAGGCTCGAAGGAGTGGATGAACGACCGCGGGGTCTTCATCGCCCCGGACCAGCACCTGGTCGGCTTCATCGACGACGAGGCCGAGGAACAAGACAACGGCGCCGTCATCGAGCAGGACGGCGAGCAGCACCTGGTGGGGTTCGGCTTGTACCTGTCGCCGGTGGAGGCCGACACCTCGGCCACGTTCTGGGTGTCGGGGCTCTGCTCGCCCTGGCAGACCTTCGGCCAGCGTGCCCGCAAGTACGTTGCGGCGCTGCTGTCGGGTGCTCCGGGGCAGATCCAGGCCGCGATCAACACCGCCTTTGGCGAGTTGTACATGGTCAAGGGCGAGGCGCCGGAGTGGCAGCGTGTCGCTGCGCTGCGCCGGCCATACGCCTTTGGCGAGGTGCCGCGCGGGGTGCAGCTGATCGTCGTCGGCGTCGACGTGCAGGGCGACCGCCTGGTCTACGTGGTGCGTGGCTTCGGCTACAACCTGTCGTCCTGGCTGATCGAGCACGGCGAGATATGGGGCGACACCGAGCAGGAGCAGGTGTGGCACGACCTGGGCGAACTCCTGGAAACGACCTACGAGGGGCGTCCCATCATGCGGATGCTCATCGACTCCGGCTACAAGCCCGGCGGCAAGGCCAACCCAGTGCACATGGTCTACCAGTTCTGCCGTCGCTACTACGGCCGTGCCGTGCCGACAAAGGGCCGACAGCAGCAGGACAAGCCCTACAAGTTCGCCGACGTGGATCAAAAGGGCCACGAGCGCCAGCCGCTGAAGCTGATGCTGATTCACACCGACCACTTCAAGAGCTGGGTGCACTCGCGCATTGAGTGGCCCGTGGAGCATGCCGGTGCCTGGTTCATTTCTCAGGATGCCAGCGACGACTACTGCCAGCAGGTGGTGGCCGAGGCGCGATTGGTGACCCAGGCCGGCCGCGTGTTCTGGCACAAGCTGCGCACCGACAACCACTACTTCGACGCCGAAGTGCTGGCCACCGCGGCGGCGCATCTGGAGCAGGCACACCGCCTGCAGCGAACAGGTGACGAAATGCTCGACGTTCCCAACGACGACAAGAGCGCGGCGCAAGCCGATGAAGCGCCGGCGGCGCCTGCGGGCACTGGCGGCAAACAGAAATCCAAGCCCCCATCGGAACCGGCTCCGCCGGCACCCAGGCGCAAGAAGCGTCGACGGGGCGCAGTGAGCGAGTGCGAACTATGAGAAACCGTCGAGCAGTCCTTGCCGAGATTGGCGCCATTGATCGGGCTATCTCGGCGGTGCTGGAGGGCGGCCAGAATGTCGAGGTGACCACGGCGGCTGGCACGCGCAAGGTGCAGATGGCTGACCTGAAGACGCTGTACGCGCAGCGCGACCGCCTCCGGCGCAGCCTGCGCGGCGGGCCAGTGGCGCGACAAGGAGTGCCGATATGAGCCGGAACATCTTCGACAGGTTCGTCGGTTACTTCTCGGCGTCGGCGGCCTTGGATCGGGCGAGGGACCGCTTGAGCCTGGATGCGCTGGATTCCTTCGCCGGCGCATCGAAAAGCCGGCCTGCGCTCAAATCGTGGTTCACCTCTCGCAAGGACGCCGATGGCGACCTCAACCCTGAGCTGGCCACGCTGCGCTCGCGGTCGCGTGACCTGGAGCGGAACAACCCGATCGCTCACGGCGCGATCAAGACGAAGACGGTCTACGTGATCGGTACCGGGCTTCGCCCTGAGCCGAGCATCGACGCCGAGTTCCTGGGCCTGACCTCCGAGCAGGCCGACCAGTTGCAAAAGCAGATCCTGCGCGAATTCAACCTGGCCGCCGACTGTCTGGAGGCCGACGCAGCACGGCGCAAGACCTTCTACCAGAAGCAGGCCGAGCTGTTTCACAGTGCCCGGGTCAACGGCGACGCCTTTATGGTACTGCCGCACTTCGAGCGTGAAGGATCGCAGTACGCCACGCGGTTCCAGTCGGTTGAGTCGGACCGGGTCTGCAACCCGCAGAACAAGCCGGACAGTGACAAACTGTCGAGTGGCTTTGAGCTGGATGAGCACGGCGCCGCGGTTGCTGTGCACATCCTGCAGGTCAACCCGACGCGCCGCTTTCTACTGTCGAAGGCGACCTGGCAGCGGCTGCCGCTCTTCGGTGAGCTGGGCCGGCGCAATGTGCTTATCCACTCGAACCACAACATGAGAGCCGATCAGACCCGGGGCATTCCTGATCTCGCCCCGGTGATCGAGGTGATCAAGCAGGCCGGCCGCTATATCGACGCCGAGTTGATGGCGTCGGTGATCAGTTCGAAGTTCACCGTCTTCATCAAGTCCGACCGGGACGACGGTGGTGCCGGTGGTGCTTATGCACCGGGCGGTGGTATGGGCGCCGGCGCTGCCGAGGATGATGACGATGACGAAGAGCCCCGCGACCTGCGCCTGGGTGATGGTCTGGTGTACGAGCTGGACAAGGGCGAGAGCATCGAAACCGCCAACCCAGGGCGCCCGAACGCTGCATTCGACCCCTTCGTCACCGCGCTGTGGCGGATGATCGGCGGCGCTATCGGCGTGCCATTCGAGGTTCTGATCAAGCACTTCACGGCCAGTTACTCGGCCAGCCGGGCTGCGCTACTGCAGTTCGCCCATTACATCGCCGTCGACCGCGCCAACTTCGTGGTGGACATCTGCCAGCCGTATTACGAAACGGTGATCGCCGAGGCCGTAGCGAAGGGGCGTTTGAGACTGCCGGGCTTCTTCCAGAACCCGATGGTTCGCCGGGCTTACTGCCAGGCGCTGTGGCACGGACCGAACCTCGGCGAACTGGACGAGCTGAAGGCGGCGAATGCCGCGGAGAAGCGCCTAAAGATCGGCATCACCACGCATGAGCGCGAATCCCGGCACCTGCTTGGCATGAGCTGGACGCAGCTGAATGCGCGGCGGGTGATCGAGGAACGCCACAAGTTCAAGACGGCCCCGACCAACGATCCGCCGGACACCGGCGACAACGACGACGAAGGCCCCGAAGGCATCCGCCAACGGGGCCTTCCTTTGCCAGGGGACAACCGATGAAAAGACTGCTGGCTTTGCAGTTTCTCGCCTCTCAGGCGTGGGCTCTGCCGCCGAGCATGCTTGCAGATATGGAGGCCATCGCTCGGCGGGAGCTGCAAGCGGGGCGCCTGGAGGCCCTGACCACGCGCGACGGTGAGTCGCTGAGCGCTGCACCCGCGGTCGAGACGCGCGACGGCGTCGCGCTGATCAAGGTGCGCGGGGTGGTGTCGCGCTATGCCAGCTGGATGCACGACATCTGCGGCGGTACCTCAACCGAGGCGCTGGCCAAGTCGCTGAGCGCAGCGATTGAAGACACCAAGGTGCGAGCTGTCGTGCTCTGGATCGACTCCCCAGGCGGCCAGGTCAACGGCCTCAACGAAATGGCGGAATTGATCTACCAGTCGCGGGGCGCCAAGCGGATCGTCGCCTACGTGGGCGGTCAGGCCTGTTCGGCTGCGTACTGGATGGCGTCCGCCTGCTCCGAGGTGGTGATCGACGCCACTGCCGAGCTGGGCTCTGTGGGCACTGTCGCGGGCTTCCGCATTCAGCCGCAGGAGGGCGAGCAGCGTATCGAGATCGTGTCCAGCAACGCGCCCAACAAGCGCCTGGACCCGACAACCGACGCCGGCAAGTCCGCCGTCCAGACCATCGTCGACGACCTCGAAACCGTCTTCATCGACGCGGTCAGCCGAAACATGGGGGTTGCCCGCGACAAGGTGCTGGCCGACTTCGGCCGGGGCGGCACGTTCATCGGCGCGAAGGCCGTTCAGCAAGGAATGGCACACCGCCTCGGCAGCCTGGAAGGGCTTATCGCCGAGCTGGGCGGCCGCCAGTCCCGACCACTTTTTCAAACCCGGGCGTCCACCGCCTCGACTCAAACCCAAGGAGCAACCATGCCTCTGACTATCGCCGAAGGGGCGACCGCGGCCGCTGTCGCCGCAGCCCTGCAAACGCAACACCCCGACGCCTATGCGGCGATTGCTGCAACGGGCAGCGCCGACAAGGCCACCGCCGTGGAGGCGGCCCGTAAAGAGGCGCACGCCGCCGGCCGCCAGGAGGGGATCGCCGAGGGCATCGCCGCCGAGACCCAGCGCGTAGCCGCGGTATTTGCCGTCAGCCTGCCTGGCCACGAAGAGCTGATCCAGACCCTGGCGCTCGACGGCAAGACCACCGGTGGCGAGGCGGCAGCGCAGATCATCGCCGCCGAGAAGAAAGGCGGCAGCGACTACCTGCATGCCGCAGCCAACACCGACGCCAACAAAGTCCAGGGCGGGCAGGAAAGCCAGACCGGTAAGAGCGCCATCGACGCGCGCGCTCTGGCCGCCGAAGCCCGCGCCCTGGTTGATGCCGAGGCGGCCAAGGGCAACAAAATCACCATTTCCGCAGCCGTGCGGATGATCCAAGGGGGCAAGTCCTGATGAGCCGTCAATACATCGAAAGTCGTCGCGCTGCGGCTGACGTAGAGCCGTATCGCATCGTCGCCTACGACCGTGAAGGCGAATTCGCTCAGGCGACCGGTGGCGGTCCCGGGGCTCCAGCGCTGATGGGAATCACCACCAGCATGGGTGCGGTTGCCGGCACCGTCTGCGATGTGATTCGCAGCGGTCCGGCCGAGTTGGAGTATGGCGGTTCGGTGAACTACGGCGATCCGCTGACCGCCGATGTCGAAGGGCGCGCCGTGGTAGCTGTCCCGACTGAGCCATTCATCGCGCGCGCCGACGAAGCCGGCACTGCAGGCGTCATCGGCCGCGTCTTCATTGAGCGCGGTGTGCTTCTTCCGTAATCGAACTTTCCGCCCTGAGCTAGGAGCAACGACAACATGCCTGCACCGTTTCCCGTAGATCCCGTCCGCACGGGTATCGTCATCGCCTACCGAAACGACAAGCTGATCGCCGACCAGGTGATGCCTCGCACGCCCGTCGACGGCGAGCTGTTCAAGTGGTCGGAGTACGACAAGGCCGAGCGCATGACCCACATCGACACCGAAATCAGCCGCAAAGGTGCGGCCAAGGAAGTCGAGTTCGGCGCGACCGAAAAGAACGCCTCGACCGCTGACCACGGCCTGGATGATGTGGTCCCCCAAAGCGACATCGACAAGGCCGCGGCCGGCAATTCCGGTTACGACCCGCTCGACCACGCTTCTGAAGCGCTGACCGATCTGATCCTGCTCGATCGTGAGGTGCGCACCGCGCGGATCGTCTTTGACCAGAAAAACCATGCCCATGGCCGCGCCCTGACGGCAGCGGAGCGTTTCAGCAACCGCGACGCTGACCTGCTCGCTTTCCTGCTGGAGCAGCTGGACAAGCCGCTGATGCGCCCGAACACCCTAACCATCGGCCGCGCCGAGTGGACGCAACTGCGCGTCAACCGCTCGATGGTGGCGGCGGCGCATGGCAACAGCGGTGACAAGGGTGTGGTGAGCCTGGCCCAGATGCTGGAGCTGCTGGAGCTCGACAACATCTTCATCGGCGAGAGCCGGGTGAACATCGCCAGGAAGGGCAAGCCAGCCGAGGTGGCGCGGGTGTGGGCCGGTCACGCCGCGTTCACCTACCTTGCGCCGAACGTGTCGGTGCCGAGCGGGACCCTGACCTGGGGCGCAACCCCGCAGTTCGAAGACCGCTTCGCCGCCACCTGGTACGACGAAAAGGTCGGCTTGAAGGGCGGCTACCGCCTGCGCGTGGGTGAGCAGGTGAAAGAGCTGGTGATTGCCAAGGAGTGCGGCCTGCTGCTGCGCGATGTGATCACCGCACCTGTCGGCGACTGATTCGCCGCGCCGCGCAAGTGAACGTGACGCCCCGCCCAGCGCGGGGCTTTTTGCAGCCGAAAGCCCGCCCGTGTTGACGGGCTTTCGCATGCGAAAAGGGGAAGAACATGAGCCGATTCGACATTGTCGACCGCACCATGCTGATCTGCGCAGATACCACCGTTCAGGTGGTGACGGCTGCGGGTGACCGCTTCGACGTTGACGGCATTTTCGATAACGCCGAAGTCGATATCTCGCACAAGCGTGAGGGGAGCACCGGCGCCGGCGGGATTAACTTCAAGCACCGACAGCCAGTGTTCACCACGGCAGACAAGCGGGTGACCGGCATCGACAAGCAATGGCGCCTGATCGTCAAGGGCGAATCCTACTTCTGCCCCGAGCCCTATTCGGACGGGGCGGGCTGGGTCACCTTGTGGCTGGCGCGCAGCGTGGGCGACCTCACGCAAGAGGAGGCAGTGCAGGGTGGCAACGTCTGGCGTTAGTTTTCAACTGAGCTTTGCCCGCGAGATCACCCGCGTGACGGCGCAGATCCAGGCCACGCCCGAGCAGGTGCAGAAGGCGGGCGTCAGGGCCCGAGCGAAGACCATGCGCTGGCTGTCGACGCGCATGTCGCGCGATATCAGCCAGAGCCTGCGGGTACCGCAGCGGTCGCTCAAGAGCCGCTGGAGCGTGACCACGGCGGGGAAGGGGAACGATCAGGTGTCGATTCTCTGGTTCGGTACCGTGCCCCTGGCGGCCGAGCAAGCCGGCCGACCTCGGCAAGGAAAGCGCGGCACCAGTGTTGCCGGCCGCCGCTTCGACGGTGCCTTCCACCGTGCGGTCTACGACGGCACGCCGCGGGTCTGGATTCGCAAAAGCCGCGCAGCGGCGCTCGGCCTGGAGTTGCCGTCCATGAGCCGCAAGAAGGGCGGCGGCGACTGGCGCTTCCTGGAGTACGGCGGAGCCAACGACAGCAGCAACCACGGCCGATTTCCGGTGATGCGGGTCGGGATCGAGCTGGAGGAACTGGCCGGCGAAGTGTTTCGCCGCTATGAGCGCTTGGCTCTCGCGCGGTTCGCCGAGCTGATCGAGCAGGAAATCAACTACGCGGTGAACCATGAGCGAAAACGCTGAAAGTCTGGAAGACCTGGGCCCCCTGCACGACTCCATCATGACGTCCATTCGAGAGCGGTTCGGCGCGCGACTGAAGAACGTCGCCGAGTATGACCCCATCGCTGGCAAGGGGCAGACGATCGTCACCCCGGCCGTGCTGCTGGAGCTGGTCGAGATCCGCCCGGCGGGCGGCGTCACCGGTGGGCGCACTCCGCTTGAGCTAAACATGTCGGCGCACTGCGTGCTAAGCGCTGCGACCGACAACGTGCAGCGCGAGATCCGCAACTTCGCCGCGCAGCTGCTGTGCCTAGTGGACGGTAACCGCTGGGGTCTGGGCAGCGCCGTGACCCGTGCGGGGGATCTGGAGGCCTTCCCCGGCATGTTCGCCCCCGGCGAAAAGGGCTTCGAAAGCTGGGTCGTGAACTGGAAGCAAACCGTTCACCTGGGCAGCGTCTGGAGCCTGCCGCCCGAAGCCTTGCCCCAGACGGTCTGGGTAGGACATGCGCCGAACATCGGCCCCGGCCACGAAAGCAACTACGAGAAGGTGACCGATGGATCTGCTGGCCAGGGTTGAAGAGCTGGAGCGCCGCATGGCGCAAATGGTGGTCAGAGGCAAGATCGTCGAGGTTGATCCAACCCAGCACGCGGCGCGGGTCGAGTACGGCCCCAACATGACGACCGGCTGGCTGCAATGGAAGCCGGTGCGGTCCGGCAAGGCGATTGTCTGGTGGGTGCCCGAGGTCGGCGAGGGCGTCACCGTGATCAGCGAGGGCGATCTGGCCCTGGGCGAGATTCTGCCCGGCAGCTATCACAAGGACTTTGCCGCGCCATCCACTGACCCCGATGTCTTCCTTGTCCAATACGGTGACGGGAGCCAGGTGGCGTATGACCGCAATGCGCACCTGTACACCCTGGACTTGCCGGCCGGCGGACGGGTCGAGCTTGTGGCTCCTGGCGGCTTCAAGCTGACCGGAGACACGAAAATCGAAGGCACTCTGCACGTCACCAAGAACATCAAGGGCGACGCCGAGATTGGCGACAAGGTCCGCAACATGAGCGCCGACCGCCTGCTGTACAACGCGCACAAGCACGGCAACAGCCCGCCACCAGAACCCCAGCAGTAGAGATTCCTATGAGAAGTGGAACCGACCGGATCACGGGGCGCCTGATCACGGGCGTTCCCTATCTGTGGCAGCGGCTCAGCGACGTCATCAGCACGCCGGTGGGCGCGTTGGTGGGGCGCCGCGACTTCGGCTCGCGGCTGTTCGAAATCCTCGACCGCAACGTCGACGGCGACTTCTTCATGGATGCCTTCGTGCGCTTGGCCGAGGCAGTCAACAACAAGGCCAACGGCCTCGACGATTTCCGGTTGTCGACCATGCGGATCGAAAAGCCGGCCACAAACCATATCGAGCTGTTCATCGCCGGCGACCTGCTGGTCGATGGTGTGCGGGTCGGTGTTGAACTGGAGCCCATCAGCTATGGACGGGGTTAACCTGGCGCTGCTGCCGCCGCTGACGGTGATCAAGCAGCTGAGCCATGAAGAAATTGTGCAGGCCATTGCCACGGCCGCTGGGCTGGAGAATGCCAGCCCGGCCGACCCGGCATTCCGCGTTGCGCTGGCCTGTGCTTATCGCGAGCTGATGGTGCGGCAGGACAGCAACGAGCAGGCCCGCGGGCTCCTGCTGGCCTTCGCGGTCGGCGCGCAACTGGATCACTTGGGTGTGACCTACTACCAGCACCCCGACGGCGCCCCGGTCCTACGCCTGGATGGCGAGCAGGATGACGCCTATCGGGCACGCCTCCAAGCCTCGGTTGAGGGGTTGTCGGTGGCGGGCCCCGACGGTGCCTACGTGTTCGGCGCAACGAGCGCGCACCCTGACGTGAAAGATGCCAGAGTGCACAGCCCGGAGCCCGTAGAGGTTGAGTTGTACGTCCTCAGCAGGCAGGGCACGGGAGTGCCGAGTGCTGAACTGCTGGAGGCCGTGCAGTTGTACATGGCTCCACGCCGGCCATTGACCGATCTGCTGCGCGTGCTGCCCGCCCAGGTAGTGAGTTACAGCGTGGCGGCATCGTTGATCATCCGTAGCGGCCCCGACCCTGAGCTGGTGCGCCAGGCTTCCGAGGCCGGCGGCCTGACCTATGTCCGCCGGCAGCACCGCCTGAAAGGTCGTGTCGTGGAGTCGGCGCTGCATGCGGCCATGACGGTGGAAGGGGTAGAAGAGGTCCACCTGAGCAACTGGGCCGACGTTGTCTGCTCCGTCCAGCAGGCGCCGTTCTGTGAGGCGCTGTCGGCGACCATCGGGGGTTACCTGTGAGCAGCAGCATTCTGCCGGCGAACCTTGCCGACCTTGAGCGCGACCTGGACGCCGCGCTGGCCCGCATCGGCGATGTTGAGATTCCTATTTCACTGCTGTGGGACCCGTGGCTGTGCCCCCTCGATGTGTTGCCCTACCTGGCCTGGGCTGTTTCGGTGGACATGTGGCGCTCGGCTTGGACCGAGCAGACCAAGCGCCGGGTGGTTGCCGGCAGCCTGGGCCTGCATCGGATCAAAGGCACGCGGCCGGCGGTGGTGCAGGCACTGCAGGCGATCGGGGTGACGGCGGACCTGACCGAGTGGTTCGAAGAGTCACCGCCGGCACGCCGCGGCACGTTCAGCCTGACGGCCTGGGCAAACGACAACCTCAGCTCTGGGCAGCGTGGGTTCCTCAGTGAGGCCCTGTACGACCAGCTGATAGCGGCCGTCAACAACGCCAAGAACACGCGCTCGCACTTCAGCTTCAACGTCGGTGCCAGGTTCACCCCGACGCCGCTGGCCGTGGCCGGCACGCTTGACGGCGCCGCCGTGGGCCGGGTCGATGCCGTGGTCCAGCAGCAGGTCAGGGCCGGTGGTGGCGTGGTCGCCGGGGCGACCCAGCAGACGGCCGCGGTTGGTCGATGCGAGGCCCGCCTTGGCGTGGACACAGATCTGTCACCAGCGCCGCTGGTGGCGGGCTCAGGGATGTCAGCAGTCGCTGTTATCCGCGTATGTATGGAGGTGAGAGAGTGACTGAACCAATCGCGTTAATTCCGGTGATTACCCGGCAGGGGCTCGCGTCCGCCTGGACGGCCGACAGCACCGGGGTGGCCGCCAAGATCGTCGCCGTGGTGCTGGGTGACCAGGGCTACGCCCCGGACCGGGAACAGGCGGGCTTGCGCAATCCCTTGCTCCGGGTGCCTGTGGCCGACGGCCAGCGCGTCAGTGACACGCAGATTCATGTGTCTGCGGTGGTCGATGGCCCCCAGGCGTTCTGGGTGCGGGAAGTGGCCTTCGAGCTGGACAACGGCAAGGTGCTGGCCATCTGGTCTGATCCCAATGAGCCCCTGGCCTACAAGTCCGGCCGATTCAACTTCCTGATCGGCTTCGACCTGGTGCTGGATGCGCTGCCGGTTGGCTCGGTGACGGTGGTCAGCACCGGGGCCAACCTGTCGCTGGCCGCCTGGGGCGAGCAGTACATTTCCAACGCCGCCGCCACGGTGGCCAACATGGCCCGCCACGTGCGGCTTCTGCTGGGCGTGACCACTCCCTGCAAGCAATAGGAGCGCATATGGCTGGCAGCGATCTGGAAATTGTCGCCGGTACCACGTTTGCGTTCTCTGTGGCCTGGCAGCAGAAAGACGGCGCGCAACTGAGTGCCGTCGACATCACCGGTTGTTCGGCGCGCTTCCAGGTTCGGGACGCAAAGAGTGATCAGCTGCTGATCGACGCCGGTACTGGTGGGCGAGGGGTGGAGATACCAACCGGCACTGATGGCGTTATCAACGTCTCGATCAGTCCTGGCGTGACGCGCGCGATCAAGCCGAGGTCCTTGGGCGCGGCAGTCTATGAGCTGCGTGTCTACTTCCCCTCCGGCGAGGTGTATCCGGTGCTTCCGCCAGGATTGGCGGTGATCACCCAGGGGGTGATCCGTGATTAGCCCGCAGGCTGAAATCATCTTGTCCCGACCGGTCACCCGGGTTGCGACGTTGACCCAAGACGGTCGAACCGCCCAGGTCACGGTCCAGCCTGCGTCCCGATTCTATGTTGTCGCCGCTGGCCGCCAAGGTCCTGTCGGGCATCTTTCCGAAGGCGCGGCGCGCAGTGTCGAGCAGGCCGAGCGCGCGGCCCTGCAGGCGGTCGAGCTGGTACAGGCAACCGCAGTGGCGCTTGATGATCTGGTTCAGCGCCTGGAAAGCACATTCGAATATCACGCCGGGGCTATCGCGGCGCAGCAGAGGTAGTAATGGCGATTTCTTTCGACGGGCTTATCGCCACGGTCAACCGGCTACTTGGCTCGATTGATGGCAAGTTGCGAAACAAGCCGGACAGATCCGAGGCGGTAACGCCGGCACAACTTGCGCAGGGCCTGCAGGAGCTCAAGCAACAACTGGTCGCCGGCGCGCCGGAAGCGCTGGACCAACTGGCGGAGTTTGCAAACGCCATGAACAACGTCCCGGACTTCGGGAAGAACGTCCTCCGGCTTCTATCAGAGAAGGCCGGGGCTAACGAACTGCGTGAGCTGGAGCTGCTGCTGGAGAACGGTTTTTCTCGCTTGGCCGCTGCGTTTGAAGCTGCCGCAGTCAATATCAACGGGGAGTAGATATGTCTCTTGAAAGTGCTGTGCAGGACCTGGTGGTCGCATCCAATAAGCTGACCACTGCGGTCGATGAAAAAATTACCAAGATCGATGCCCGCGTTGATAAAGAGGCGGTTGATTTCGCGGCTTGGCGGCAGATGGTCCAGGCCAAGGATATCAATGGTCGCGCATCGTACACGCAGGTCATCGACCTGACCGGCTTGTCGACGAATATCTTTTATCCGGTGTGGTGGATGATGCCCGGCAACGAAGAGGGTGAAACCGAGATTGTCATTTCACGGCTCTTTTCTCGGGATTCGGATTTGAGCCCTTACGGTCCTGGTGTGGTGCATATCGCGGGCCTCAATCTTCAGCTTGAGGGTTGCGGTTTTCCATGGAACGGAGATGCGAATTACCTCGCTATCAAGCGTGTTTCGCAAACCTATCGGGAAACTGTCCGGCAAATTCGCTTCGGCATGATGTCCATTGTCCGAAAAGTGACGGGTACCAAACCTCTCTACTTCGGTGCAGTTGAGGGGGCGATCAGTGACTGTTCTGTGGCTTCTGGGTGCTACTTGCGGGGCGGCCTCAGTTATAACGTGACGAGGTCGTTTGCTGGGCCAATTCATTACAGCCGTTTGGATAAAGAGGTGCTTATCCAGGAAGTTATTGGCACTGATGCCGAAATCGCCTACTACGTTAAGCCCTATCAGGCAACCGATCCGGTCCTGGGTTCGACCTACGAAGAGAGCAGGATCGCTTACACGCAGGATCTCGATAAGCGATTCGCGGCGAAAGGAGCATAACCATGGCGACCTCAATTTCAAAACTGACCCTGCTGAACGGGGAAGAACTCATCAATGTGCCTGGTGATGTTTCTGTGCTTGTTTCGCTCGGCTTCACCGAGCACCGCGCAAAAGAGCTAATTGCCATAGCCCAGAAGGAAGCCGAACTGACCTTCCAGGTAGCAGCTCGGCGAGCTGCGTATGTAGCGGAGGCCGACCCGCTGTTCTTGGAGTGGCAGTACGACGAAACGCCCGAGAAGGAAAAGGCGTGGCGCGACAAGGTCGCCGAGATCAAAGCGCGCTACCCACTGCCAGAACGCACCTGAACCCGACCGCGAAAGCGGTTTTTTTTCGTCTTGAACAAGCCCCCGCCCTGGGGGCTTCTTATTTGGAGAGCATGCCCATGGCAGCGGATTACTTGCACGGCGTCGAGCAATACTTTCTCGACGATGAGGGGCGCCCCATCGAGATCCTGGCCGCCTCGACCATAGGCCTGATCGCGACGGCGGACGATGCCGACCCCACGGTCTTCCCGTTGAACACCCCGACGCTGTGCAACAGCGACAAGCTGCTGGCCAAGGCCGGCACCACCGGTACGCTGCGTAACGCCCTGTCGGACATCTACACCCAGGCCGGCGCCGTGGTGGTGGTTGTGCGGGTGGAAAGCGACGAAGACCCCGAGGAGCAGCTGGCCCATGTGGTCGGCAGTATCGACAACGAAACCGGCAAATACACCGGGTTGAAGGCGCTGCTGGCTGCCGAGTCGCTGGTGGGCGTACGCCCGCGGCTCATCATTGCGCCGGAGTTCAGCCACCTGCTCGGCGTCGGTGCCGCGATGGAGACAGTCGCGAAGAAGCTGAACGCGCTGCCAATCATCGACGGCACCGAGTCCGGCTACAGCAACGTGATCGACGAGTGCGCCCAGTTCAAGGAAGCGATCTTCGTCAACGCCGGCATCAAGCTCCTGGACGAGAAAACCGGCCTGATCGTGACCCGCAAGGCGTCGGCGACGGTTGCCGGCCACATGGTCCGCGTCGACAACGATGAGGGCTACTGGAACAGCCCGTCGAGCCGGAAGATTCTCAACATCGTCGGCACCTCGGAGGTGATCGATCACGCGATCGGCAGCACCACCAGCAAGGCCAACCTCTACAACAGCAAGAACGTGGTGGTGATCGTCAACCAGCAGGGCGGCTGGTTCCTCTACGGCAACCGCCTGGCCAACGGCGCGATGATCCCGCACCAGCGCATTCGCTACATCGTCGGCGACTCGATCCTGTACGCGCACCAGGAACTGTGCGACCGCAACGCCACCGGTGGCTATGTCAGCGGTGTGAAGAACCGCGTGAACAAGCTGCTGCGCCGCCTCAAGAGCCGCGAGGTGATCAGCGGCGGCGAGTGCTGGGTGGACAAGGAGCTGAACACCGCCGCCATTGGCACCGGCCAGGTCTATTGGGACTACGACCTGGGCCTGTACGACGTGGCCGAGCGCCTGACTTTCCGTCAGCACATCTCGACCAAATACAACGAATCCATTTTCGAGTAAGGAGGCCAGGTCATGGCCGGTGCAAAGCTGCCGTCGATTCTTGTCGACATCAACACGTTCCTGAAGGACGAGTCCTTCGCCGGGCGTGCCAACACCGTCACCTTGCCCAAGGTGGTGATCAAGACCATGGACATGGTCATGGCCGGCGTTGCCGGCGACATGGAGCGCGACCTGGGGCGCCTTGAGAAGCTGGAATCGGAAATCACCATCTCCGACTACAGCGACAAGGTGGTCGACCTGGTCGGCTCCCGCGAGAGCCGCGACGAGGTGCTGGAGCTGCGCGGCGCGGTCGACCGCGACGGCCAAATCAAGACCGTGGTGGTTCGTCTGCAGGGCTACTGGAAGTCCACCGAGTTCAACGAATGGGCGCCTGAGAAAGAGTCGACGATGAAGTTCGCGGTCGCCGTCGAGCTGTTCCATTTCGAAATGGACGGCAAAGAGCTGATCTACATCGACAAGCTCAACAACGAATTCCGCGTCAACGGCAAAGACCGGAACAAAGAAATCCGCACCGCGCTGGCCCAGTAGGGCCGGCGTTTCACGCACCTGAATTCAAGGACCTGACCCCATGAGCAAGACCGTAACCCTGACCCGTCCCCTGAAGCGCGGCGACCAAGAGATCACCGAGGTGACGCTGCGCGAGCCCAGTGCGGGCGAGCTGCGCGGCCTGGAAATGTTCGACGTGATCCGCATGGGCGTGAACGCCCATCGCACCCTGGTCCCGCGCATTTCCAACATCACCGCCAACGAATTCGACGCCCTGGCGCCGCGCGACCTTCTGTCGGTGAACACCGAGGTGGTGGGTTTTTTCACGGAATAACGGCGGTACCGCGCGACGTGATGGAGGCCGAGGCCGATATCTTCCTGGTCTTCACCGGCTGGGACGCGCTGACCACCCAGGGCATGCGCCTTGAAGAGCTGATGCGCTGGCACGCCATCGCGCTGGAGCGCTACGAGCAAGGCAAAGCCGGACAGTCCTGACGGGCGTCCGGCCTTTTTTTGGAGGGCGACATGTCGAGCTCTATGCGGTTGAACCTGATCATGGGCCTGATCGACAAGATCACCGGCCCGATACAGAAGGTGACCAGCGAAACCGACCGGATGGGCGAGCGGGTCAAGAAGACCCAGACCGCACTCAACCAGCTGGGCAATAACGCCAAGGACATCGAGCACCTGCGCGCCCTGCAGGAGCGTAGCGGGCGCACGAGCAGCGCCTTGCAGGAGGCGCAAGCGAAGGCCAGGGCCCTGGCTTTGGAAATGAAGGCGACGGCCGACCCGACCCAGAAGTTGTCGGCAGCGTTCGACCGCGCGACCTCTCAGGTTCGCCGGCTGCAGGAGCAGCAGCAGGCTGAGCGCCTGGAGCTGCAGCAGACCACAGGACGGCTCAAGGAGGCCGGGGTGTCGACGCAGCGCCTGGATGAAGCCACGCGGCGCATCGCCGTCGAGACCAAGCGCTACAACGAGCAGCTGGCCAAGGAGCAAAAGGCGCTCGACCGGGTGGCCGAGAAACAGAAGCATCTGGCCGACATCAAGCAGCGCAACAGCGACATGAAGATGGATGCCATGGGTGACGCGCTGGGTGTTGGTGCGGCGATCCTGGGTGCCAAGAAGCTGGTCGATGCCTACGGCGAGGTGGTGACCGCGCGCAATGACGGCCTTGCCCTGGGCCTTGACCAGGCGGGTATCGACTCCATCACCGCCAAGGCCAAGACGTTCTCCGACATGTGGTCGGGCACGACCCAGGCGGAATTCATTTCCGGCGCTGTCGAGATCAAGTCGGCCATCGACACGCTGGGAGCGGAAGCCATCGGCGACTTCACCAAGATCGCCGCCTTGGTCGCCAAGTCGACGAAGTCCACCACGAACGAAATGACCTCGTTGATGGCCACCGGCTACGGCGTGTACCGCCGGCAGTTCGACGAGTTCGGCAAGTCGGTCGTGTCTGGCTGGGACAAGATGGGGCAGGAAGAGCGCGACATCAAATTCGGCGAGTACTTCGCCGCCGGCCTGGTCGAGTGCGTGAACGTCTTCAAATCGGACGGTCAGCAGATGTCCGCGGCGCTGACGAACCTCGGCGCGACGGCGACTTCGGCCAACGTTTCCTTCGCCGAGCAACTGGCGATCCTCGGTCAGCTGCAGCTCACCATGTCCGGGTCGGAGGCGGCCACGAAATACCGGGCCTTCATCGGCGCGGCTGGCGGCGCGGCCAAGAAGCTCGGGCTCGACTTCACCGATGCGAACGACAATCTGAAGTCGATGCCGGAAATCCTCGAAGAGCTGAAAGACAAGTTCGGCGACACCTTGGACGCCGTCGAAACACAGAAGATGAAAGAGGCGTTCGGCACCGATGAGGCCATCGCCCTGATCCAGCTGCTGTACCCCGAAGTCGATTCGCTGAAGAAGAACATCGGCGGGATGCAGGAAGCGCTCAAGGGCGGCATGAGCACCACCCAGCGTATGGCCGAGATCATGAACAGCGGCCCGAGCGAGGCCTTCAAGCTGATGACCCAGCGCGTGCAGAACGCCTCGGTCAGCATCGGCGAGCAGTTGGCCCCGGCCCTGGTGCTGGGGGCCAACCTCATCGGTCAGCTGGCCCAGTTTGTCGGTTACCTGGCAGAGCAGTTTCCGTTCCTGTCGCAGGTGCTGGCCTTCGCGGCGGTGGGCCTGGTCGGCTTGAAGGTGGCGTCGATTGTCGCCCGGCTCAGCTTCGCGTTCTTCTCGGACGCGGTGATGCTCGCCAGCAAGACCCTTTCGTTCTTCACCCTGACGAACCTGCGGGCCCAGGCGGCGATGCTTGTGACGCGCATCCGAGCCCTGGCCGCCGGCGCTGCGCTTCTGCTGTTGGGCACGGCCGCACGAGCCTTCGCTGTCGGTGCCGCGATCATGACGGCGGCGCAGTGGGCACTCAACGTCGCCATGCTGGCCAACCCTATCGGCCTGGTCGTACTGGGCATCATGGCGTTGGTTGCCGTGGTTGCGGTGGTGGCCCGGTACTGGGCACCACTGGGCGCGTTCTTCAGCGACCTGTGGGGGCGCATCAAGGCGGTGTTCTCCGCAGCGTGGGGCGTCATCAAGGCGCTGCTGATGTGGACGCCACTGGGCATGCTGGTGCAGATGTGGGCGCCGCTGACCGAGTTCTTCAGCGGCATCTGGGCAGGCATCAAGGCTGTGTTCTCGTCGGCTTGGGAGTTCATCAAGGCGCTGATGAACTTCGCTTTTGTCTGGTCGGCGTACCTGGTGTGGGAGCCGCTTGTGGCCTTCTTCGCCGGCCTATGGGAGCGAGTCAAGACGGTGTTCTCGGCGGCCTGGGAGTTCATCAAGGCGCTGCTGATGTGGACGCCGCTCGGGCTGATCATCCAGGCGTGGGAGCCGCTGACCGAGTTCTTCGGCGGGCTGTGGGAGCGCATCAAAGGAGTGTTCGCCTCGGCCACCAGCTGGCTGACCGACAGCGTCTTGTCGCCCGTCAGGGCCATCATGGACACGATCAGCGGCCTATTCGGCGACGGCGTCGTGACGGTCACGCAGAAGATCGACGCCGCCACCGCTGCGGTCAATGGCGCGCTTCCACCCTCGCCAGATGGACCTGATCCCGTTGCTGCTCCTGGCGTGCCGGCAGCGGCTCCCGTGGGTACCGTGTCGTCGCCGGCTGGCCGGGCTGCAGCACCGCAGCAGGTCAACCAGTACGGCGGTATCAATGTTCAGGCTGCCCCGGGCATGTCCGAAGAAGAGGTCGCGAAGAAGGTCCGCGCCGAGCTGGATGCGCGCGACCGCGCCGCGGCCAACAAGCAGCGTGGCCGCCTGGGCGACTGATCGTACTGCCGCCTTCGGGCGGCTTTCTGGAGGGCTTCATGGCCGAAGTAATGATGGCGCTGGGCGACTTCCGCTTCAGCGTGACCACGGCCCAGTACCAGACGCTGTCGACCTCGATGTCGTGGCGCTGGGCGACCAAGGACCGCTACAAGCACAAGCCTGGCAAGCAGTTCCATGGGCCAGGCTCGTTCACCAAGAGCCTCGAAATCCTCGTGCTGCCGCAGAACCGGGCCGACGTGCAGCGCCTGGAGCGCTTGCGGCTCATGGCAGATGCCGGCAAGCCGTTGCGCCTGGTTTCGGGCGGTACCGCCCTGGTCGACGGCGAGCTGAAGCGCAGCGGCGCCGACCTCGGCCTGTGGGTGATCGAGTCGCTGAGCGTGGCCGACGAGCACTTCATGACCGACGGAACGCCGCTGGCACGGCGCGGCAGCCTGTCGATTTCAGAGTACGGCGATGATGAGGGAGGGTAGGGCATGCAGTACGTGACGCGACCCGGGGACATGCTCGATGCCCTGTGCAGCAAGCGCTACCCGGACCACCCGGGAGCGACTGAGGCGGTCCTGGATGCGAACCCAGGGCTCGCGCGCCGGGGGCCTGTTCTTCCCGAAGGGCTGACCATCACCCTGCCGGACCTTCCGCCGCCACCGAGCGGGCAAGTATCACTATGGGATTGAGGCAATGAAACAGGCTGATTACAGAGTCGAGGCCAACGGCGCGGACATCACCGCCGCCATCAAGCAGCGGCTCATCAAGCTCACAATTCAGGATGCGGCCGGCGAGGACAGCGACACCGTCAGCATCGAGCTGGACAACCGTGACGACAAGGTGCGTTTGCCCGCCACCGGCGCCGAGCTGCGCGTGTGGATCGGCCTGGTCGGTGCCCTGGTGTTCAAGGGCGCGTATCAGGTCGACGAACTGGAGGAGCCGCTGGACGACCAGGTCCTGGTCATCCACGGCAAGGCCGCGAAGATGATGGGGCAGATCAAGTCGCCGAAAGACGCCACCTACGACAACATCACGCTGGGGGCGCTGGTCGCCAAGATCGCCAGTGACCACGGCTACACCCCGGCGGTGTCGGCGGCGCTGCAGGGGCATGTGTTCAAGCACATCGACCAGCGCGGCGAATCCGACATGAACCTGCTGACCCGCCTGGCCCGCGATCTCGGCGCTGTCGCCAAACCCATCGACGGCAAGCTGGTCGTGGTGCCCAAAGGCGAGGCCAAGAGCGCGAGCGGCAAAGCGCTGGCGACGGTGTCCATCAGCGACCCGAAGCACAGCAGCGGTCGCGTCACGATCCAGGAGCGCAACGACTACAGCTCGACCGTGGCCTACTACTTCGACGAGAAGGAGCAGCGCAAGATCCCGGTGGTGGCTCAGCTGGTCGAGGGCAAGGTGGCGGTCATGGGCGACAAGCCGGACACGCCGGCCCAGGCCGAAAGCGATGCTGCCGGTACTGAAGGCCCACGCTACACGATGCGCAAGACGCACTCCGACCGTAAGGCGGCCGAGCAGGCCGCCGCGGCGCAGTTGAAGAAGCTGCAGCGGGGCAAGTCGACCATGTCGATTACCCGTCCCCTGACGCCGCAGATCGTGGCCGAGGGGCATATCCAGGTCAGCAACCACCGGACCAGTGCAAACCGACTGTGGCAAGTCGAGTCGGTCACCCACGTCATTGGCTCGGGTGAAGTGTCGTCCACGTCAGCCGAGTGCGTTACCCCCGCATAGTTCGCAACAACACCCGTCCGCCGGCCCAGTGCCGGCTTTTTTTCGCCCGGAGAAAACCCATGACCGCACGCGGCATTCGCAACAACAACCCTGGCAACATTGATTTCAACCCGCGCAACAACTGGCAGGGCCAGCTCGGCGTCGAGCCGGGTGGCCGCTTCGCTGTCTTCGATAGCCCGGAGAACGGCATCCGCGCCCTGGGCAAGCTGCTGCTCAACTACCGGGGCAAGGACGGTATGCCCGGCGTCGGCAGGCCTGGTATCGACACCCCGCTGGAGTTCATCAGCCGTTGGGCGCCAGCCAGCGAGAACAACACCTTGCCCTATGCCCAGGCAATCGCTAAGCGCCTGGGCGTCGGGGTGCGGGACTCGATCGACATTTCCAAGCCGCAGGTGCTGCGTGAGGCCGTGATCGGCATCATCGTTCACGAGAACGGGGGAAATCCCTACAGCTCCGAGGTGATCGACGAAGGGGTGCGGAGGGCGCTGGCATGATCTCCGCCCGCACCGCCGGTGCCGCGGCAACCCTGCTGCTGGTTCTCGCGTCGTACTGGGGCGCCTATCAGCATGGCCGCTCGATCGAGCGTGCTGACTGGGAAAAGGCCTGGGCCGCGCGCGATGCGGCAGACAGCGCCGCACGGGCGCAAGCCGAGGCTGATGCCCGGGAAGAAGAACAACGCCGCCAGGCGGCGCAACAGGAGGCGAGAGCCCATGCACAGAAAGAACAAAGCGCTGCGGATATCGATGCTGCTGGCGCTGGCGCTGCTGGCCAGCGGCTGCGCAACGAAGCCAGCAAGCTCGCTGGTTCCGTTGGTTGCCCCGGTACGGATCCCGCTGCTGTCGCCCGAGGCCAGGCAGCCACCCGCGCCGCAATGGTGCTCTCCGACCTGCTCAAGCGGTCTGTCGCAACGAATACAGAGCTGGCGGCAGCATATGACCGAGCCCGAATAGCTGGCTTGGCCTGCGAGGCGTCCTATACTGGGCGAATCAAGCTTCCACGGTAAGATAATGATGCGACAAATCGAAGGGGCAGCCGAGACGTGCGAAACCCTGATCCAGGACGCGACTGCCGCGCTTCGCCGGTATCACGAAGCTCAGGCGGCAGGCGAGCCGGCCGCACAGATTGAACGCCTTCGTCTGCTTGCTGAATCGGCTTATCAAGCGGTGGTTGACTACCAGTTGGACGCGACAGGGCACCAATCGCTTAATAAACACTAACGAATTGGTGCTGTGGTCTGAAACTGAACTGCTGAGCGTTTCGAGAGGCTATGTCGGTGGGTAGATTTTATCGACTCTAAACACATCATGAAAAACGCGTTGTATAGCGAGCTTCAGGGCTTTATCAGGCTTTAAAATAACAAATATGTCCGCGTGAGCGAGCTCTGGTTCAGGGGTAGAGAATACACCAAAAATCCTTCGCCCATCAGGGGCCAGAGCTGTCCGAAACAAATCCACAAGCCCTAAAGTGTAACCCACGTATTCACGTGGCCTGTGCGGGTTGAGTTTGTTGAATTCTGCTGATTTCAATTTACCTTGGGCGTGAATGGTTAATGGAGTAGTCATACTAAGGCGTTGTGTGGAGATTCCTCTACGCGTTGCTTCCATGAAAGCCTGAGCTGAGTAAACTCCATTCTCCAAGTCCTCGATCCCGTTGGGGAACTCTAGAATCCTAGCTAGCTCTTCTGTATTGTTGATCGGAGTGCTAGTTTGGAAGATTTTATAGTCCTCAGCAATCCTGAGGTTTGGCGGAATGTAATTACATTCCGCTATCTTTTTCTGTCGCTCTTCGATAGGAGTGATTCCGGTATCGAATATTTCCTTGAGCCTGGCCGGCATGTCTTATCCTTTGAGGCTCTCTAAGAACTCACATAGTCCATTAAGCTTTGCGAGGTCGCTTGATAAGAATGTAGAAGTAAAGCTCTCGTTTGTTCTGCGATTGAGATTATATGTGACGATTTCACGATCTTCATAGAAAGCCAAAGAGCAGTACATATGGTCTTTCTCGAAGGCAAGGCTCACTATACCTTCATGATCAAGCATTGGCGAGACCTCGGGAAGCTCCTCTATAGTTGCGCTGATAAAGCAAAGAAAATCGTATGCGCCAATAATGGATGCCTCCACTGGTGCAGGCATGTCCTCCCCGTCCCATCCCTCTTCAAGAGCCTCGTAATGCTCCAAAGCCTCTACTGCCCTAAGGCAGTACGGTCTGAAGATCAGCTCCTCCTCTTCAATCGTTACTATTTCATCTCCCAAAAAAAGGGAGTTGAGGTAATCAGAAGGTGATATTTCAAATTCCCAGTCAATGGACCATTTAGACCTGTCCGGGAATGCCTGTGTTCGTTCGAATAGGGCAGAGCATATATTCACAGCATCTTTCGCAAGGCTAAAGACGCTCGGTTCCTGCCTTCGTGATGTCAAGAACTGATGGCTGTAATTGGGAAGTGTAACACTCGACTTGTTTGTATAGATCATAGCTTATCCCTCTGCTACAAACTTATTCAAGCCTATGCGATTTGCTAGCTCCGGCGCCAAAATATCATTCAATATTTCTTTGTGTCGAGCTCGCAATCTATACGCTGCATTTTCAAGTTGTTCTTTAAAAGGTTGGTGTGAGTCTTGGTGAGTGCTGAGTATATGATAAGTCTCTAGAATGAGTGCGTGCTGAGCTTCATCATCGATACTCTCTAAATCTTCACCATTAACTCTCACTAAAGAGTGGTTCACCCTAACGTTGTGTAGTATCTGATCTTCCTCAGCTAGGTCCTCATCAAAAAAACCCACGTTGGAGTGCCAGAAGTTGGCTTTCTTGATGCAGGCTGGGGGCAGATGCTGAGAGTCGGGGTTAACCCCAAGTACTATGTCATTAATTTCATCTGAAGTGAAAAGGTCCTTGTAACCTAGGACTATTTTTTCAAGTTTTCTTTCGCTCTTCAAAAACGAGTTGTGTGCTATTTCCAAGCCGAATGCCGCCTCGGCAAAAAAGCTCAAAAAACTTGTGTAAGACCGAGATGTGACGGTAGAGCTGTCCGAAATAATCTCAAATCGATTTATTTCCTCATCGCCATCTTTATTGAGGAACATATAACCACGGACCTCTGCACTTGAGGTCGAGTCCCCAGTATTACTTTTTCGGGCTACTCTTCGGGTTTTATATTTAACCTTCAGCCTGCTCATTTCATCCTTAAGAGCAGTCAGGCCATGAGCGTCCACTTCACCATCGTATTCGCAGGTGAGCGAGATGGAGGCGATAGAGTGGGCTTCATATTTGGGCTTGAGCACGATAGATCCTTTGTCAATGGGCTTCGCGATCGGCGACCGCAGGTAAACCATTTTCCCCTCGAGGGTAGCATGAGTTTACGGTGTCCATCCACATTCCAGAACGGAACGGTAAGATTGAGGAGTAGGTATAGAAATGATGGGCGTTCATAGAGAAATCGCTGGGTATTCGGGAAAGGTTGTTGATTGAGCCCTACCAGCAGGGTTCTACATTTCAATTTTCCAAACGGGAAATCTTGTTGACACGCCGCCTTCACCGGGCTACCTTCCACTCGTCGCTGTAAGTCCAGCGACCTGGGATTGGCCTCCCGGCACTGTAGGCGGATACACAACCGCCGCTCACGAGCGGTTTTTTTGTGTCCGAAGCATGGCTGCACCCGCGTTATGGGCGGGGCCGTGTGGGCACCCGCAAGGGTGGCCGGTTCCTACAGCCGGTAGGCCAACCCGCACGGTTCCGCTCACCCGATTGGCCTCGGGAGGCGGGCAACAAGCCCTGTAGGAGACTTAGCCATGAAAGCACTCGCCTTCCACAACACCCAGTTCGACATCGTTGATCGTGACGGTCAGCCGTGGCTTCAAGCCGCGCAGATCGCCAAGGCCCTCGGCTATGCGCGGGAAGATGCCATCAGCCGCATCTTCAGCCGCAACGCAGATGAGTTCACCCCGTGCATGTCCCAGACCGTCAATTTGACGGTCTCGGGAAATCTGCAAAAGGAAGTCCGCATCTTCTCTCTGCGCGGCGCGCACCTGCTGGCCATGTTCGCCCGCACCAAGGTCGCCAAGGAGTTCCGTCACTGGGCGCTCGATGTTCTGGAAGGCGAAGCAGAAGCCCCGGCCAAAGCGAAGCGCAAACCCAAGCTCCTGCCTCATGGTCTGTCCACTGATCAGCAGGACGCCATCAAGGCCCTGGTGAAGGCCCGCGTGGATGAGCTGCCCGAGGGCCAGCGCGCCAAGGCCGCTATCACTTGCTGGTCATCGCTGAAGTCCAAGTTCGGCTGCACCTACAAGGAGATCAGCCCAGAGCAGTTCACCGATGCCGTCAGCCTGATCGCCCGTGTGGTGCTGGAGGGCGAGCTGCTGGAGCCGGAGGAAGCCAAGGTGGTGGGACGCCTGGACATCAACTACCCCATCGAGGACTGGCAGGCCAAGAACCCCCAACAGTTCCGCCGGGACGACCCCAACAGCCCTGACCTGCTGGTCGGCTATGGCGACCTGCTGCTGAGCAAGTATTCGCCCTGCCTGGAGCTGCTGGACAAGCTGCACAACGCTGGGTACTGCATCGACGGTGCCTACTACGAGTTCCGCTCCTATCAGAACCTGATGGCCCAGATGGACATGACCGTCCGCATGATGGCCGGGAGCATCAAGAACGCCTTCGACAACTTCGAGCATGACCGTCGACGCCTCCAGAAGTACCCCGACGTGAAGGGACGCAAAGCATGAACGCCCCAACCAGCCTTCTCCACCCTCTACGCGCCCAGGTGCTGAGCTTCGAAGAGGATGAACACGACTACCACTTCCAGGTGGAGTACCCCGATCCGCCCGCCTGCCACACCTGTGGCACGGTGGGGCAGCTCGTCCGCTTCGGTAAGAAGCAGGTGAAGTACCGGGACGTGCCCATGCACGGCAAGCGCGTGTCCCTGTGGGCCGTGCAACGGCGTTTCCAGTGCAAGAGCTGCGATTCGACGTTCACGCCGAAGTTCCACGAGATGGCCGAAGACCACCGCATGACGCGGCGGTGTTACGACTTCATCGTGAAGCGCTCCCTGGCCAGCACCAACGCCAGCGTGGCGCACGAGGTCGGCGTGGACGAGTCGGTAGTTCGCGCCGTCATCAAGGCCTACTGCGAGGTGCAGGCCCACGGCTACCGACCCACCCTGCCGCGTGTGCTGGGCATCGACGAGCTGTACCTGAACCGGCAGTTCCGCTGCGTGCTGACCAACATCGAGCAGGGGACGATCATCGACATCCTGGAGTCCCGCCAGTTCGATGTGCTGTACAACTACCTGGCCAACATGCGGGGCCGGGATAACGTCCAGATCGTCTGCCAGGACATGTGGAAGCCGTACCGCGACGTGGCCTCCAAGCTGTTCCCCAAGGCCGCTATCGTGGTGGACAGGTTCCACATCCAGCGCATGGCCAACGAATCGCTGGAGGTGCTGCGCAAGGGCATCAAGAAGGAGCTGACCCAGCACCAACGGCGGCAGCTCAAGGGCGACCGCAAGCTGATGTTGATGCGGAGGCGCGACCTGAACCCCATGCAGGAACTGGTGATTCACACCTGGCTGGATCAGTTCCCCGAGCTTGGCACGGCCTACAAGCTCAAGGAGGCGTTCTTCGACATCTGGGAGTCCAGCACAGAGGCTGAGGCCCGGTCACGCTACCAGCAGTGGCTGAGCATGATCCCCGAGGGGCACAAGTCCCACTGGAAGCCGTTGATCACTTCGATGACGAACTGGGAGAAGGAGATATTCGCCTACTTCGGCCCGGCCCAGCGCAACACCAATGCCTTCACCGAGTCGATCAACCGGCAGATGCGCGACCTGAACCGTAACGCTAGGGGCATGTCCTTCGAGATGTTCCGGGCCAAGACGCTGTTCAGTCTGGAGCACAAGGTGATCAAGCCCAAGCCGAAGCGCCAATCTCCGTTCGCCATGCGGGACATCTTCACGATGGACCCCAGCGAGATGCCTACCGATTACGGCGTGCCAATCGAGGCCATTCTCAAGGCCACCCAGGGCGCCCAATAGGGTGTCCATCAACACGACCTTCAATTTGAGATTTCGGGATCGGGAAGCCTGCTAACAACAGGATTTCCCGAATACCCAAATCGCTTAAGCCTAGAAGAGTCAGGGTTGTAATGCGTAATCCCAGGCGACCGCCGTATTGACGATAAATTGACGACATCGCTACCAACGGCACAGTTCAATCATTTTTCTGCAGGACCCAGCCCCTAAAATCCTCAGATTGTGGTGGCTAAATGCTATCACTCGAAGTCTGCAACGCTCAATAGACGTGAATCTGGTGCCGGTTTTTGCGGGGCGAGGCGTCGGGCACGAGCCGCTGGCTTGCTTCGCTGGCTAGGCTGTCATAAAGCTGGCATTTCTCACCCCAAACAGCCTATCCAGACACAAAAAAAGCACTTGCGGCATCCGCTAAGTGCTTGATTTGTCTAGCTTGTTTGGTGGAACCGGGGGGATTTGAACCCCCGTCCGCCAGTACTCCGCTGTCGGTACTACATGCTTAGCCGTGTCTATTGAGTTAATCCGCAGCCGCCCGACGGGCAGGGTGCTTTGGACGAGTTGTGTAAGTTTTAGCCGCTTCGTCCACAACGTACTGCACGGCGATCCTGTTCTGTATGACAATCATTTCGGGTTTACAGGCATCCCCTGATGATTGCTGGAGCCGAAGCTACCAGAAGGGCGGGCTCGGCTGCTTACGCAGCGAGAGCGTAACCCTCGAAGGTTTCGTCATTGGCAACTATAGAAAGTTGCAACAGTGGATTTACGAGTTCTGTTACCAACTCGGCATGCACCTAGAGTTTCATCACCGGCGTCGAATCCTAATCGGCCCCATTTTTACTGCTCTAAGCGAGCGCTTTCTCAAGCGCGTAAGGCGGAGTATACGCCATCCGGGCGACGTATACCATCGCCCGGATGCGCAGGCTCACTCGCTGCCGCCACCCTTGGTGGTGTTCTGCAGGTCCTGCAGGGCCTTGGTGGTAAGGGCGATGCAGTCCTTGTCGTTGCCGGCGGTTTTCGCGGCGCGTGCGTCGTCGGCCTGTTCCTTGACCGATTTGACCAGCTCTTCGGATGTGGCGCCAAGACTGGTCAGTTGATCGTCGATCTTCTGCAGGTTGGCAGTGCACAGGTCATCCGCCGCGAACACAGGGGAGGCAAGCAGTGCGGCGGTCATGAACAGTCCGGTAATCGCAGTACGCTTCATGTGAATCTCCTTGGCTGGGAAGGCCTCGGGAAATGGGCCTGATGGGTGGACTGCGCCGCCCTTGAAGGAGTTCACGGGAATGTCACGACCGGTTGGCTTGTTTTGCCAACCGGCCGGAAACGGTCAGATGGTGCGCGGGCGGGTCACCCGGTCCACCAGGTAGACCAGGCCGTGGTAGTCGATGCCTGAATGACTCGACAGACCGATCTCGCAGGTGCGACTGGTGGAAATGCCTTCCTCGCAATACTGCACCGCGTCCTTCAGGCTGCGCAGCGAGTGGGCGTTGAGTTCCGGGGTGGTGAAGCCCTTGTCGCCGGCGAACCCGCAGCAATGGATACCTTCCGGGATCACCACCTGCTTGCTGCACAGGCGCGCCAGGTCGATCAGCGCCTGGCTTTCACCGAGGTGTTGGGTGCTGCAGGTGACATGCACCGCCACCGGCGCGTCCTGCGGTGTGAACTCGAGCTTGTCGAGCAGGTGGGTGCGGATGAAGCGCACCGGGTCGTACAGGTCCAGGCGGGTTTCGGCCAGGTCCTCCACCAGGCGCAGGGTGCACGGGCTGGTGTCGCAGTAGATCGGATCGAGGCCGCCGCGGCTGGCATGGAGCAGGGCGCCCAGCAGTTCCTGGCGCTTGTGCTCGGCCTGTTCGGCATAACCCTTGGATGCGAAGGGCTGGCCGCAGCAGAGGCTGTCCTGGTTCTCCGGGAAGACCACCTGGTAACCGGCCTTTTCCAGCAGGCGACGGGTCTTGTCCAACAGCGAGGTCTGTTCCTTGTCTCCCGCTGCCGGGCCCATCACCCGCGAGACGCAGGCGGCCAGATAGACGACCCGTGGCCGTGCATCGGTGCCGGCAAGGCCGACCCGGGGCGACTTGAGCGGTTGCGGCATGGCCGGCGTCCATTGCGGCAGGCGACCCTTGCTCGCTTTGCTCAACGAATGACTGATCCGGGCAAGGCGCGGTGCACCGAGCAAGCGCCGGGCGCCGTCGGCGATACGTAGCGTCAGGCGGGCGCCGCTGAGCGCCGTATGGAAATTCTCCACCAGCCAGTCTGCGGTCTTGCCGTGATGTGCAGCTTTTCCACGCAGCTTCTTCACCAATTCACCGGTGTTGATCCCGACCGGGCAGCGCTGGGCACACAGCCCCGTCGCCGCGCAGGTGTCGATGCCCTGGTAGCGGTAGTCGCGCTCCAGTGCCGAGGTGTCTTCGCCGGCGCGCTTCTTCGCCTGGATATCCCGCCACATGACGATGCGCTGGCGCGGGCTCAGGGTCAGCCCTTTGGAGGGGCAGACCGGCTCGCAGAAACCGCACTCGATGCACTTGTCGACAATCTCGTCGGCGGCCGGCAGCGGCTTCAGATGCTTCAGATGGATGTCCGGATCTTCACTGAGGATCACGTCCGGGTTGAGGATGCCGTTGGGGTCGAGCAGGTGCTTGAGCTTCCACATCAGCTCATAGGCATCGCGGCCCCATTCCAGTTCGACGAAGGGGGCCATGTTGCGCCCTGTGCCGTGCTCGGCCTTGAGCGAGCCGCCGAACTCCACGGCGACCAAGTGCGCCACGTCATCCATGAAGGCCTGGTAGCGGGCGACCTCCGTCGCGTTGTTGAAGCCCTGGGTGAAGACGAAGTGCAGGTTGCCTTCCAGTGCGTGGCCGAAAATGATCGCCTCGTCGTAGCCATGCTTGTCGAACAGCAGGATCAGGCGGTTCACACCTTCGGCCAGTTGCTCGACGGGGAAGGTGACGTCTTCGATGATGACTGTAGTCCCGGTCTGGCGCACTGCGCCGACGGCAGGGAAGGTGTCCTTGCGAATTTTCCACAGCAGGTTGTACACCGCCGGGTCTTCGCTGAAATCGACCTTCTGCTCCAGCGGGAAATCGGCGATCGAAACCATGATCTGCGCCAACTGCTCATGCAGCAGCGTCTGACTGGCCGCGCGGGATTCGATGAGCAGGGCGCAGGCATTTTCCGACAGGCCTTTCACCCATTCCGGCATGCCCGGCTTGTCCTGCACCGAGCGCATGCTGCGCCGATCGAGCAGTTCCACGGCGGATACCGGTTGCTGCTTGAGCACGGTGACGGCGCGGCAGCAGCTCTCCACGGTCGGGAAGACGATCAGCGCCGAGGCCTTGTGCGGGTGGTCGGGTACGGTGTCGTAGGTCACCGCGCTGATAAAACCGAGGGTGCCTTCGGAGCCGACCAGCAGGTGTTGCAGGATGTCGAGTGGCTGGTCGTAGTCCACCAGTGCATTCAGCGACAGGCCAGTGGTGTTCTTGAGCCGGTACTTGTGCCGGATACGCTCGGCCAGTGCGGTATTGGCGCGGGTTTCGCGACCAAGCCGGGCCAGTTCGTCGAGCAGCCCGGCGTGGCTGCTTTCGAAGGCGGCCACGCTTGCCGGGTCTTCACTGTCCAGCCGGGTACCATCGGCCAACACCAGGCGCAGGCCGGCGAGGGTGTGATAGGTGTTCTGCGCAGTACCGCAGCACATGCCGCTGGCGTTGTTGGCAACGATGCCGCCGATCTTGCAGGCATTGATCGACGCCGGGTCGGGGCCGATCTTGCGCCCGAACGGTGCGAGCCAGGCGTTGGCCTGGGCACCGATGACCCCCGGCTGGAGGCGGATCTGTTCGCCCTGGCCGCGGATTTCACGGCCGTTCCAGTTATCGCCGAGCACGATCAGCACCGAGTCGCTGATGGCCTGGCCCGACAGGCTGGTTCCGGCGGCACGGAAGGTCACCGGAACGCGGTCGCGCTGGGCCAGATGGATCAGGCCGACCACTTCGTCTTCGGATTCGACCCGTACCACCAGCTTGGGAATCAGCCGGTAGAAGCTGGCATCGGTGCCGAAAGCCAGGGTCGAGGTCGGGTCGTCGAAGCGACGGTCGGCGGGAATCAGGCGCTCGGCATCGCGAAGGAACGCGGCGGGCAGGCTCATGCAAACTCCTCGCGGAGCCACGGCGTCTGGCGCGCCGCGTGCTCCGGTCAATCAGGCGGTATAAAGGGCGGGCGCGCTCAGGCGCCCAGTTCGCGGACCAAGGAATCGCGGGTGATCTCGCTGATCGACTTGGCGCCGGTCAGGACCATCGCCACGCGCATTTCCTTCTCGAACAGTTCCAGCAAATTACGCACGCCAGCCTCGCCGTGGGTGGCCAGGGCGTAGAGGAAGGCGCGGCCGATCATCACGGTATCGGCGCCGAGGGCGATCATGCGTACCACGTCCAGGCCGCTGCGGATGCCCGAGTCGGCAAGGATCCTGATATCGCCTTTTACCGCGTCGGCAATGGCCGGCAGGGCCCGGGCGCTGGAGAGTACGCCATCGAGCTGGCGACCGCCGTGGTTGGAAACGACGATGCCGTCGGCGCCGAATTTCACTGCGTCACGGGCGTCGTCTGCATCGAGGATGCCCTTGATGATCATCGGGCCGTCCCAGAACTCGCGGATCCATTCCAGGTCTTTCCAGGAAATGGACGGGTCGAAGTTGGCACCGAGCCAGCCGATGTAGTCGGCCAGGCCAGTAGGGTTGCCGCGGTACTTGGAAATGTTGCCCAGATCGTGCGGGCGGCCCAGCAGGCCGACATCCAGGGCCCATTGCGGATGGGTCATGGCTTGCCATACACGACGCAGCGGTGCGTTCGCCCCGCTCATGCCGGAATGGGCGTCGCGATAGCGGGCGCCGGGAACCGGCATGTCGACAGTGAACACGAGGGTCTTGACCCCGGCGGCTTTGGCTCGCTCCAGCGCATTGCGCATGAAGCCGCGGTCTTTCAGGACATAAAGCTGGAACCACATTGGCCGGTCGATGGCCGGGGCGACTTCCTCGATCGGGCACACCGACACCGTGGACATGGTGAAGGGAATGCCTTTCGAAGCCGCCGCGCGTGCCGCCTGGACTTCACCACGACGGGCATACATGCCGGTCAGGCCGACCGGGGCGAGGACCACGGGCATATTCAGGGTTTCGTCGAAGAGCCTGGTCTGCAGGCTCAGTTCGGACATGTTTTTCAGAACGCGCTGGCGCAAGGCAATGCTCGCCAGATCCTCGACGTTGTGCCGCAGGGTGTGTTCGGCGTAGGCGCCACCGTCGGCGTAATGGAACAGGAACGGCGGCAGCTTGCGCTGGGCCGCAGCGCGGTAGTCGGTGGAGGCAGAAATGATCATGGGATCTCGCAGCTATCTGTGTGAGAAGGCAACTGCCGGGCGCGTCGGAAGCGCGCCCGGCCCCTGTCACTTTAGTGAACCAGCATGCCGGTCAGCCAATACGCCTGGATCAGGGTGATCAGGCCGACGATGGTGGCGAAGAACAGGCTGTGCTTGAGGGTGAAGCGGAACAGGTCCGATTCCTTGCCGACCAGGCCGGTGGCGGCGCAGGCCACGGCGATGGACTGTGGCGAAATCATCTTGCCGGTTACGCCGCCGCTGGTGTTGGCCGCGACCAGCAGGGTGTCGTTGACGCCGATCTGGTGTGCGGTGGTGGCCTGCAGCGAGCTGAACAGGGCATTGGACGACGTATCCGAGCCGGTCAGGAACACGCCCAGCCAGCCGAGGAACGGCGAGAAGAACGGGAACGCGGCGCCCGTGCCGGCCAGGACCAGGGCCATGGTCGAGGACATGCCCGAGTAGTTGGTGACGAAGGCGAAGGCCAGCACCATACCGATGGACAGGATCGGCCAGCGCAGCTCGTAGAAGGTTTCCTTCAACGTGGTCAGGCCGGTTTTGAGGTTGATCTTCAGGACGATCATCGAGATCAGCGCAGACAGGAAGATCGCGGTGCCGGTGGCAGAGATCGGGTCCAGCTTGAAGACTGCCGGGATCGCCGTCGGGTTGGCAACGATCGGTGCGGTCTTGATCACCAGTTGATCCAGGTGCGGGATGGCGAAGTTGAACACCCAGTTGTACATCGAGCCGCCGGAGGCGAAGGCGGCCTTGAACGGCTTCAGGGTCCAGATGGTGACCAGCACGGTTAGGATCAGGAACGGCGACCACGCCTTGAAGATTTCGCCGAAGCTGTACGGGGTCGGCTGGCTGCCGCCCTTGACCACGGCGGCGCCGACGCTGGCGGTAGCGGTGGTGAAGGAGTTCTTCGGCTGCCAGACCTTGAGGAACAGGGTCAGGGCGATCAGCGAGGCCAGGGCCGAGGTGATGTCGGGCAGTTCCGGGCCGATGAAGTTCGAGGTGAAGTACTGGGTGACGGCGAAGCTCAGGCCGGCGACCAGCGCGGCAGGCCAGGTTTCCTTCACGCCCTTGAGGCCGTCCATCATGAAGACCAGCCAGAACGGCACGAACAGCGACAGCAGCGGCAACTGGCGACCGGTCATAGCGCCGATGTGGAAGGCGTCGATGCCGGTGACCTGGCCGGCCACGATGATCGGGATGCCCAGGGCACCGAAGGCCACGGGCGCGGTATTGGCGATCAGACACAGGCCGGCGGCGTACAGCGGGTTGAAACCGAGGCCGACGAGCAGGGCGGCAGTAATGGCGACAGGTGCGCCGAAACCGGCAGCGCCTTCGAGGAAGGCGCCGAAGCAGAAGCCGATCAGCAGGACCTGCAAGCGCTGGTCATCGGTAATCGACAGCACGGAGCTGCGGATCACTTCGAACTGGCCGCTTTTGACCGTCAGTTTGTAGAGGAACACCGCGGCGACGATGATCCAGGCGATGGGCCACAGGCCGTAGGCAAAACCGTAGCCGGCAGCGGCGAACGCCATGTCGGCAGGCATCTGGAAGGCGAAGATCGCTACCAGGATCGACAGGGCCAGGGTGATGCTGCCAGCGATGTGTCCCTTGAGTCGGAACACGGCCAGCGCCAGGAAAAAGAACACGATCGGGATGACTGCCGCCAGGGCGGACAGGCCGAGACTACCAAGCGGACTATAGAGTTGTTGCCAGGTTTGCATATGGGGTGGCCCCTAATTGTTTTTGGTAAGGCGCTGGCATTGGTTAATTGGTAATACCAATTTACAATGGCGAGGCGCTAGGTTAAAAGCCTCTCTGTGGGTGTGTCAATTTGTCCTCGTGAAACTTTGGTCGCAGGGCCGACGAAAGGGTTGGCTGAGTGGTAAGTAAACTTGCCAACTGATGGGTGTGGAGATGGGCGGGATAGGCCAGAATAAGCGCCCCCGAACTGAATCGGGGATTGTGGAGAGCACGTGATGGTTTTCGACCAGGTCCGCCAGCGCCGTTTGTCCGACGATATCGTCGAGCGGCTGGAGGGAATGATTCTTGAGGGCACCCTCACCGCTGGCGAGCGTCTGCCGGCCGAGCGGGTGCTGGCCGAGCAGTTCGGCGTTTCCCGCCCGTCGTTGCGCGAGGCGATCCAGAAGCTGGTGGCCAAGGGCATGCTGGTCAGCCGCCAGGGCGGCGGAAACTACGTGGCGGAGTCGTTGGGTACGACCTTCAGCGATCCGTTGCTGCAGTTGCTCGAAAGCAACCCGGAGGCCCAGCGGGACTTGCTGGAGTTTCGCCACACCCTGGAAGCTTCATGCGCTTATTACGCGGCGATGCGTGCGACCGATGTGGATCGCGAGCGGCTCAACGCAGCGTTCGATGCCTTGCAGGATTGCTACAACCGCAATGATGAAGTGACCCGGGCCGAAGAAGGCGCCGCCGACGCGCGCTTTCACCTGGCGATTGCCGAGGCCAGTCACAACGCGGTATTGCTGCACACCATCCGCGGCTTGTTCGACCTGCTCAAGCGCAACGTGGTGACCAATATCGGCGGCATGTACCAGCAGCGTTCGGAGACCCGGGACATGCTGATCAGCCAGCACCGGGACCTGTACCTGGCGATCGTCGAAGGGCGAGCGCAGGATGCAAGGGAAGTGTCGAGTCGACACATCCTGTATGTACAGGAAGTGCTGGAGGAGGCGCGGCAGGAAGTGCAGCGGGTGGCGCGGGCGGAGCGGCGCAAGGGGCGCTGACTTTGTGTTGTTGCTGATGGCGTCATCGCCGCACCGCAGCGATGACGCCATCAAGGGCACAGAAAGAACTAGTCTTCCCGCCCCTTGTTACGCACCACACGCTGCAGCTCGCGATTGGAATCGCGCTCGCGCTCGGTGTCGCGCTTGTCGTATTCCTTCTTGCCCTTGCCCAGGGCAATTTCGCACTTGATCAGGTGCTTGCTCCAGTACAAGGACAGCGCGACGCAGGTGTAGCCTTTCTGCTGCACGCCCACGTACAGGCGCTCGAGTTCGCGGCGGTTGAGCAGCAGCTTGCGGGTACGGGTCGGGTCGGCGATGACGTGGGTGCTGGCGGTGGTCAGCGGGGTGATATGACTGCCCATCAGCCAGGCTTCACCGTCCTTGAGCAGTACATAGCTGTCCACGAGGTGCGCCTTGCCGGCACGCAGGCTTTTTACTTCCCAACCGGACAGGACCAGTCCGGCCTCGAACTTGTGTTCGATGAAGTAATCGTGTCGCGCTTTCTTGTTCTGCGCGATGGTCCCTGTCGGATGTTTCTTTTGTTTGGCCATAGGGGCGGCATTATAGGGAGTCCCTGCGTCGTCGGCTACGGGGAAGTGGCGAGCTTGAGGCGGCGCGGTGAATCCCGGACAATGCCCCGCATCCTTTTTGTTCACGTTTGGAAATGACGCCTGGATGACTACCCATATACAACGGTCGGCCTTGCTGCCTTACCCCGCTCAGGCGCTCTACGATCTGGTCAACGATGTGGATCGCTACCACGAGTTCCTGCCCTGGTGTTCCGGTTCCACCGTGCTGGAGCAGAGCGAGACCGCCATGCGGGCCAGGGTCGAGGTCGCGAAGGGCGGGCTCAGCCAGCACTTTGTAACGCGCAATGTACTGGTGCCGGGGCAATCCATCGAGATGAATCTGGAAGAGGGGCCGTTCAGCCAGTTGCATGGCCTTTGGGTGTTCAAGCCCTTGGGCGAGAAGGCCTGCAAGATCAGCCTGGACCTGTCGTTCGAGTATTCCGGAGCCTTGGTCAAGGCGACATTGGGGCCGCTGTTCAACCAGGCGGCGAATACCCTGGTCGATGCGTTCTGCCAGCGGGCCAAGCAGCTCTACGGTTGACAGGCCACAGCTCAAAAAAAAGCCCGAACATCTGTTCGGGCTTTTTTGTGCTCGCCTTGATTACTCGGTTTGCAGTGGCGGCGGCGCCGGCACCGGCATGACTTCGATGGTGTCGACGTCGCGCTGGATCTTCTCTTCCAGCGAGCCCGGGCGGGCAGGTTTTTCCGGTGTTGCCGGCTCGGCCTGTTGCTGGCCTGGCTGGCTGACAGTCGTGCTGCTTTCGTTACCAAGAATTTCCTGGTCGCGGCTCTTGCCGGGCATGAAGTCGCCGGAGAGGCTGGCCAGCTGGTCGTTCTCATTGAAGAAGACGCTGATGCGTTCCTGTTGGCGCTCACCGCCTCCAGGTTGCAGGCTGTACAGGTAATCCCAGCGATTGGTGTGGAAGGTGTCCTGGATCAGCGGGTTGCCCATGATAAACCGTACTTGGCGACGGGTCATTCCGGGGCGCAATTGGTCTATCATGTCCTGCGTTACGACATTGCCCTGCTGGATGTCGATTTTGTAAACCCCGGGAAACGAGCAACCGGCGAGTGCGAGCAGTCCCACGAGGGTGAGGCTGGTTAGCAAGAGCTTGGTGTTTTGCATCGGTGGGCGACTTCCACTATCTTGGCTGGACAACGTAAACCCCGATCATACCCGTATTCAGAGAAGCTGCGAAGCAGCATCGGCGAGAAAGCTGACCATGGTTGAAAATAGCGAACTGCGCAAAGCCGGTCTCAAGGTGACCCTGCCTCGAGTCAAGATCCTACAGATGCTCGACTCTACCGAGCAGCGCCACATGAGCGCTGAAGACGTCTACAAGGCGTTGATGGAGGCGGGGGAAGATGTCGGCCTGGCCACGGTTTATCGTGTCCTGACCCAGTTCGAGGCTGCCGGCCTGGTCGTACGTCACAACTTCGACGGCGGTCACGCGGTATTCGAATTGGCCGATGGCGGCCATCACGACCATATGGTCAACGTGGACTCCGGTGAGGTGGTCGAATTCTTCGATGCTGAAATCGAGAAGCGCCAGAAGGAAATCGTTGCCGAGCACGGTTACGAACTGGTCGATCACAACCTGGTGTTGTACGTGCGCAAGAAGAAGTAAGCGTTCGTGCTTGTTTGCATCAATAAAGAAGGCGACCCACGGGTCGCCTTCTTTATTTCAGGTTTTCCGGATCAGCTCTTGCTGGTCACCACCATCTTCCTGGCGTGGGCCAGTGATTCCTTGGTCAGGTCGATGCCGCCGAGCATGCGTGCCACTTCCTCGACCCGCTCGCGTTTGCCCAGGCTGGTAACGGCCGTGTGCGTGGCATCGCTGTTGCGCACCTTGTGCACGAACAGGTGGTGGTGGCCTTGCGCAGCTACCTGCGGCAGGTGGGTGACGGTCAGGACCTGGCCACGCTCGCCCAGGCGACGCAGCAACTGGCCAACGATTTCTGCAGTGGGGCCGCCGATGCCCACGTCCACTTCGTCGAAGACCAGGGTCGGGATTCGCGAGGTCTGCGCGGTGATTACCTGGATCGCCAGGCTGATACGCGACAACTCACCGCCGGAGGCAACTTTTGCCAGCCCCTTGAGTGGCTGTCCGGGGTTGGCACTGACCAGCAGTTCCACCTGTTCCAGCCCGTGGGGGTGAAGGTCTTCGCCGTTGCCAGGTCGAAGTTCGATGCGGAAGCGACCGCCCGGCATGCCCAGGCGCTGGATCTCCTGTTCCACTGCCGACGCCAGCTGGGTTGATGCGCGCTGGCGCAGGCTGCTCAGTTCGCCGGCCTTTTCATGATAGTGGCGGGTGTACGCCTTGAGTTCCTCTTCAAGGCGTTCGATCGATTCGTCGTTGGCATTCAGGCTTTCCAGCTCCTCGCCCAGGCGCTGCTGCAGGTCGAGCAACGCGGTAGGGTGGACGCGGTGCTTGCGCGCAAGGGTGTAGAGAGCATCGAGGCGCTCTTCCAGTTGTTGCAGGCGCATCGGGTCGGCATCGAAGTTGTCGAGAAAGCGGTTGAGTTCGCCAACGGCTTCTTCTACCTGGATCTGCGCGCTGGCGATCAGGTTGACGGCTTCGCCCAGTGCGCGAGGAGCATTCTGCACGGCGGTCAGGCGATTGAGGCTGGCTGTCAGGGCGCTCAGCACATTGCCTGAGTCGCTCTCGCTGCAATGGTCGATCACCTGGCGGCAGATGCCGAACAGGGCTTCGGCGTTGGTCAGGTTCTTGTGCTCCTGCTCCAGTTGCTCCAGTTCGTTTTCGCCAAGGCCCAGGTTGTCCAGTTCTTCCAGCTGGTAGCTGAGCAACTGGTGGCGGGCGCGCTGTTCATCGCCGGAATTGCGCAGGCGTTCCAGTTCGGTGTGGGTCTGCCGCCAGCGTTGTGCAGCCAGCTGGACCTGGCGTGCCAGGTCGGTGGCGCCGGCGTACTCGTCGAGCAGGCGGCGGTGGGTGTCGGTCTTCAGCAACGACTGGTGCTCGTGCTGGCTGTGGATATCGATCAACAGTTCGCCCAGCGCCTTGAGGTCGCCGAGGGGGCATGGGGTGCCGTTGATGTAGCCGCGGCTGCGGCCTTCGGCGGTGACCACGCGACGCAGGATGCAGGGGCCGTCGTTGTCCAGGTCGCGTTCGGCCAGCCAGGAGCGGGCTTCGGGAATGTCGTCCAGGTCGAAGGTGGCGAGGATGTCGGCCTTGTCCGCGCCCGGGCGCACCACGCCGCTGTCGGCGCGATCACCCAGGGTCAGGCCCAGGGCGTCGAGCATGATCGACTTGCCGGCCCCGGTTTCGCCGGTGATGACGCTCATGCCGCGGGCGAGTTCGAGGTCAAGGTGTTCGACGATGGCGTAGTTGTGGATGGACAGGTGCACCAGCATGCGGGCGGCTCCCAGAGTCAATGTCTGGTTATTTATACAGTGTTTTTTAAATTTCTGACAATGCCCTTCCTTAGCACCATTCGCTTGTGCCGGCCGGCTTTTGATCGCGGACAGTTATGTGCCCCGCACATTGATGTTCAATCGCCCTTGAAGCTGCTTTTTGCGACCCCATATAGGCCGGCAGATGCGCGAGTCGAGCTCGCCGACCACATTGAGAGGAGATATTTCATGGCTGATGAGCAGAAGCTGGACGAACTGAATCCAAACGCAGACAAAGCCGCCGAGGCGGGTTCCGAGGATCTGGTTGCGCGCGTGCAGCTGCTCGAGGAGCAGGTTGCCGCAGCCCAGGACCAGGCCCTGCGCACCGCCGCCGACCTGCAGAACGTCCGCCGCCGTGCCGAGCAGGACGTGGAAAAGGCCCACAAATTCGCCCTGGAGAAGTTCGCTGGCGATCTTCTTCCGGTCATCGACAGCCTGGAGCGCGGCCTGGAGCTGTCCAGCGCGGACGACGAAAGCATCCGTCCGATGCGCGAAGGCATCGAGCTGACCCTCAAGATGTTCGAAGACACCCTCAAGCGCTACAACCTCGAAGCCATCGATCCGCACGGCGAACCCTTCAATGCCGAGCAGCACCAGGCGATGGCCATGCAGGAAAGCGCCGACGTCGAGCCGAACAGCGTGCTCAAGGTGTTCCAGAAGGGTTATCAGCTCAACGGACGTCTGTTGCGTCCGGCCATGGTCGTGGTCAGCAAGGCTCCGGCAGCGGTTTCGCCTTCCATCGACGAGAAGGCTTGAAATTAGCCGGATGGCCCCCATCTAGGTGTCAAGCGTTTAAGTGCTACCGCAGTTGGCAACCACCGCTGCGGCAACCAAATCCAAAGTTTCGGGAGAGTTAACATGGGCAAAATCATCGGTATCGACCTGGGGACCACCAACTCCTGCGTCTCCATTCTGGAAAACGGCAACGTCAAGGTGATCGAGAACGCCGAAGGCGCTCGCACCACGCCGTCGATCATCGCTTACGCCAACGATGGCGAGATCCTGGTTGGCCAGTCGGCCAAGCGCCAGGCCGTCACCAACCCGCACAACACCCTGTACGCAGTAAAGCGTCTGATCGGCCGTCGCTTCGAAGAAGACGTCGTGCAGAAAGACATCCAGATGGTTCCGTACAAGATCGTCAAGGCGGACAACAATGACGCCTGGGTCGAAGTCAACGGCCAGAAAATGGCTCCGCCGCAAATCAGCGCCGAAGTCCTGAAGAAAATGAAGAAAACCGCCGAAGACTACCTCGGCGAGGCAGTGACCGAAGCGGTCATCACCGTACCTGCGTACTTCAACGACAGCCAGCGCCAGGCAACCAAGGACGCCGGCCGTATCGCCGGTCTGGACGTCAAGCGCATCATCAACGAACCGACCGCTGCCGCACTGGCCTACGGCATGGACAAGGCCAAGGGTGACCACACCGTGATCGTCTATGACCTGGGTGGCGGTACCTTCGACGTTTCGGTGATCGAAATCGCCGAAGTCGATGGCGAGCACCAGTTCGAAGTGCTGGCAACCAACGGTGACACCTTCCTCGGTGGTGAAGACTTCGACATCCGTCTGATCGACTACCTCGTCGAGGAATTCAAGAAAGAAACCGGTATGAACCTGAAGGGTGATCCTCTGGCCATGCAGCGTCTGAAAGAAGCTGCCGAGAAGGCCAAGATCGAGCTGTCTTCCAGCCAGCAGACCGACGTCAACCTGCCGTACATCACTGCCGACGCTACTGGTCCGAAACACCTGAACGTGAAGATCTCCCGCGCCAAGCTGGAGTCGCTGGTCGAAGACCTGGTTCAGCGCACCATCGAGCCATGCCGCATCGCCATGAAGGACGCCGGCATCGACGTCAGCAAGATCGACGACGTGATCCTGGTCGGTGGCCAGACCCGCATGCCGCTGGTACAGAAAACCGTTGGCGAGTTCTTCGGCAAGGAAGCGCGCAAGGACGTCAACCCTGACGAAGCCGTTGCCATGGGTGCGGCCATCCAGGGCGCCGTTCTGGCCGGTGACGTCAAGGACGTCCTGCTGCTCGACGTCAGCCCGCTGACCCTGGGTATCGAAACCATGGGTGGCGTGATGACCGCGCTGATCGAGAAGAACACCACCATCCCGACCAAGAAGTCGCAGGTGTTCTCGACCGCCGACGACAACCAGAGCGCAGTGACCATTCACGTCCTGCAAGGCGAGCGCAAGCAAGCCGCGCAGAACAAGTCCCTGGGCAAGTTCGACCTGGCCGAGATTCCACCTGCTCCACGTGGCGTTCCGCAGATCGAGGTTACCTTCGACATCGACGCCAACGGCATCCTGCACGTAGGTGCGAAGGACAAGGCCACCGGCAAGCAGCAGTCCATCGTGATCAAGGCCAACTCCGGCCTGTCCGAGGAAGAGATCCAGCAGATGGTTCGCGACGCTGAAGTCAACGCCGAGGAAGACCGTAAGTTCGAAGAGCTGGCCGCCGCCCGCAACCAGGGTGACGCGCTGGTCCACTCGACCCGCAAGATGGTCGCTGACGCTGGTGACAAGGTAACCGCCGAAGAGAAGACCGCGATCGAAGCTGCTGTGGTTGCCCTGGAAGCCGCCGTCAAGGGCGACGACAAGGCTGCCATCGAAGCGAAGATCGAAGAGCTGTCGAAAGTCTCCGCGCCGGTTGCCCAGAAGATGTACGCCGAGCAGGGCGAGAAGCCGGAAGCGGGTGCTCAGGCCCAGCAGGCTGACGACGCCAAGCACGACGACGTCGTTGACGCCGAGTTCGAAGAAGTCAAAGACAACAAGTAATTGCTGCTGGTTGTCGGCCGGTTGACTGATGTTTGACGTTGACTGGTAGGATGTCGCCGCGCGGGGGCTTGCTCCCGCGTTGGCGTGTCTGGAACACCCGAATTTTCTCCAGCACCGGTAGCGATGCCGATGCTGACGGCACAGCGCTGACGCGCAGAGGTTTGCCGAACGTCCTCAAGAGTGCAAAGAACCATGGCAAAGCGTGACTATTACGAGGTTCTGGGAGTCGAGCGGGGCGCGAGCGAGGCTGATTTGAAAAAGGCCTACCGTCGCCTGGCGATGAAGCACCACCCGGACCGTAATCCCGATAGCAAAGAGTCCGAAGAGCTGTTCAAGGAGGCCAACGAGGCCTATGAAGTGCTCTCCGATACCAGCAAGCGTGCCGCGTACGACCAGTACGGCCACGCCGGCGTCGACCCGAGCATGGGTGGCGGCGGTGCCGGTTTTGGCGGCGCCAATTTCTCCGACATCTTCGGCGATGTGTTCAGCGATTTCTTCGGTGGCGGTCGTGGCGGTTCCCGCGGCGGCGCCCAGCGTGGCAGCGACCTGCGCTACACCCTGGAGCTGAACCTCGAAGAGGCGGTGCGTGGTACCACGGTCAATATCCGTGTGCCGACACTGGTCAACTGCAAGCCGTGCGACGGCTCGGGCGCGAAGAAAGGCTCTTCGCCAGCGACCTGCCCGACCTGCGGCGGCATCGGCCAGGTGCGCATGCAGCAAGGCTTCTTCTCGGTGCAGCAGACCTGCCCGCGTTGCCAGGGGCAGGGCAAGATCATCACCGATCCATGCGACTCCTGCCACGGCGAGGGGCGCATCGAAGAGTACAAGACCCTGTCGGTCAAGGTGCCGGCCGGTGTCGATACCGGCGACCGCATTCGCCTCTCCGGCGAAGGCGAGGCGGGCACCCAGGGTGGCCCGACCGGCGACCTGTACGTGGTGATCAATGTGCGCGAGCACCCGATCTTCCAGCGTGACGGCAAGCATCTGTACTGCGAAGTACCGATCAGCTACACCGATGCGGCATTGGGTGGCGAGCTGGAAGTGCCGACCCTCGATGGTCGGGTCAAGCTGAAGATTCCGGAAGGTACCCAGACCGGCAAGCAGTTCCGCTTGCGCGGCAAGGGTGTGGCGCCGGTGCGTGGTGGCGGTGCCGGTGACCTGATGTGCCGTGTGGCGGTCGAGACGCCGGTCAACCTGAGCCGTCGCCAGCGCGAGCTGCTCGAAGAGCTGCGTGCTTCCCTGGAAGGCGACAGTTCCCATTCGCCCAAGGCCAGTGGCTGGTTCGAGGGTGTGAAACGCTTCTTCGGCGATCTGTAAAAGGAAAAACGCATGCGACGTATTGCGGTAATGGGCGCGGCTGGGCGCATGGGCAAGACCCTGGTCGAGGCGATCCAGCACGTCCAGGGCGCTGGTCTGACGGCGGCGGTGGATCGTCCCGACAGCACGCTGGTGGGTGCCGATGCCGGCGAGCTGGCGGCGCTGGGCCGGATCGGCGTGCCGATCTCGGACGACCTGGCCAAGGTGGTGGAAGAGTTCGATGTGTTGATCGACTTCACCCACCCGTCGGTGACCCTGAAGAACCTGGCGTTCTGCCGCAAGGCGGGGAAGGCCATGGTAATCGGCACTACGGGCTTCAGTGCCGAGGAGAAACAGTTGCTGGTCGAGGCGGGCAAGGAGATTCCGATCGTCTTCGCCGCCAACTTCAGCGTCGGGGTCAACCTCTGCCTGAAGCTGCTCGACACCGCTGCCCGTGTGCTGGCCGATGAAGTGGATATCGAGATCATCGAGGCCCACCATCGTCACAAGGTCGATGCGCCGTCCGGTACCGCACTGCGCATGGGCGAAGTGGTGGCCCAGGCGCTGGGGCGCGATCTGAAGGAGGTGGCGGTCTACGGTCGCGAGGGCCAGACCGGCGCACGTGATCGCCAGACCATCGGTTTCGCCACTGTGCGTGCCGGTGATGTGGTCGGTGACCACACCGTGCTGTTCGCCGCCGAGGGCGAGCGCGTGGAGATCACCCACAAGGCTTCCAGTCGTATGACCTTCGCCAAGGGTGCGGTTCGTGCGGCCATGTGGCTCGATGGTCGCGAGCCGGGCCTGTACGATATGCAGGACGTGCTCGACCTGCATTGATTCTGTGCTGCGTTACCCAGAAGTGCCCGGGTCTCCATGAGCGGGCACTTCTGCGGCCTTCTCCGATGCGCCCTGTCGCATTCCTGCGTCTTTCAGACACATCAGTGGTAGACCCAAAAAGCGTTTTTCTGTAAGCTACAGCTTTAGTGTGTCCACTAAAAGCGCGCAGATAATTCGACGAAGAAAGCGGGGTGACGTGTCTATACGTCATTCCGCTTTTTTGCAACCTGCGATCGCCCCTTCAGGCTTGATTTACGGGAGGTCTTCTTGACTAAGCCAGCCATACTCGCCCTTGCCGATGGCAGCATTTTTCGCGGTGAAGCCATTGGAGCCGACGGTCAGACCGTTGGTGAGGTGGTGTTCAACACCGCAATGACCGGCTATCAGGAAATCCTGACTGACCCATCGTACTCGCAACAGATCGTTACCCTGACCTACCCTCATATCGGCAACACCGGCACTACCGCCGAAGACGCCGAGTCCGATCGCGTCTGGTCGGCCGGCCTGGTCATCCGCGACCTGCCGCTGATCGCCAGCAACTGGCGTAACACCCTGTCCCTGAGCGATTACCTCAAAGCCAACAATGTCGTGGCCATCGCCGGTATCGATACCCGCCGCCTGACCCGCATCCTGCGTGAGAAAGGTGCACAGAACGGTTGCATCCTGGCCGGTGACAATATCAGCGAGGAAGCCGCCATCGCCGCAGCGCGCGGATTCCCGGGCCTGAAAGGCATGGACCTGGCCAAGGTGGTCAGCACCAAGAGTGCCTACGAGTGGCGCTCCAGTGTCTGGGAGCTGAAAACCGACAGCCACCCGACCATCGAGGCGGCCGACCTGCCGTACCACGTGGTTGCCTACGACTATGGCGTCAAGCTGAACATCCTGCGCATGCTGGTCGCCCGTGGCTGCCGCCTGACCGTCGTCCCGGCGCAGACCCCGGCCAGCGAAGTGCTTGCCCTCAACCCTGATGGCGTGTTCCTGTCCAACGGCCCTGGCGATCCGGAGCCTTGCGACTACGCGATCCAGGCGATCAAGGAAATCCTGGAAACCGATATCCCGGTCTTCGGTATCTGCCTCGGTCACCAGCTGCTGGCCCTGGCGTCGGGTGCCAAGACCGTAAAAATGGGCCACGGCCATCACGGTGCCAACCACCCGGTCCAGGACCTGGACACCGGCGTGGTGATGATCACCAGCCAGAACCACGGCTTCGCGGTCGACGAGGCCACCCTGCCGGCCAACGTTCGCGCCATCCACAAGTCGCTGTTCGACGGTACCCTGCAGGGCATCGAGCGCACCGACAAGAGCGCGTTCAGCTTCCAGGGCCACCCTGAAGCCAGCCCTGGCCCGACCGATGTCGCGCCACTGTTCGATCGTTTCATCGATGCCATGGCCAAGCGCCGCTAAGCATCCCTGCGTGAAGGCGCTGGACCGGCGAAGCCCGGTTCAGCAGCGCCTGACCAAGATTGTTCAAGACGGCTTGCCGACTGACCTGCGGATTTGAGTGACAACCATGCCAAAACGTACAGACATTAAAAGCATCCTGATTCTCGGCGCTGGCCCGATCGTGATCGGCCAGGCCTGCGAATTCGACTACTCCGGCGCCCAGGCTTGCAAGGCCCTGCGCGAGGAGGGTTTCCGCGTCATCCTGGTGAACTCCAACCCTGCCACCATCATGACCGACCCGGCCATGGCCGACGCCACCTACATCGAGCCGATCAAGTGGCAGTCTGTTGCCAAGATCATCGAGAAGGAGCGCCCGGACGCGCTGCTGCCGACCATGGGTGGCCAGACCGCACTGAACTGCGCCCTGGACCTGGAGCGCGAAGGCGTCCTGGAGAAATTCGGCGTGGAAATGATCGGCGCCAACGCCGACACCATCGACAAGGCCGAAGACCGTTCGCGTTTCGACAAGGCAATGAAGGCCATCGGCCTGGAATGCCCGCGCTCGGGTATCGCCCACAGCATGGAAGAGGCCAATGCGGTCCTCGAGAAGCTGGGCTTCCCGTGCATCATCCGTCCGTCCTTCACCATGGGCGGTACCGGTGGTGGCATCGCCTACAACCGTGAAGAGTTCGAAGAGATCTGCGCCCGTGGCCTGGACCTGTCGCCGACCAAGGAACTGCTGATCGACGAATCGCTGATCGGCTGGAAAGAGTACGAGATGGAAGTGGTCCGCGACAAAAAGGACAACTGCATCATCGTCTGCTCCATCGAGAACTTCGACCCGATGGGCGTGCACACCGGTGACTCGATCACCGTTGCTCCGGCACAGACCCTGACCGATAAGGAATACCAGATCATGCGCAACGCCTCCCTGGCGGTGCTGCGTGAAATCGGTGTCGAAACCGGCGGTTCCAACGTGCAGTTCGGTATCTGCCCGAACACCGGCCGCATGGTCGTGATCGAAATGAACCCGCGGGTATCCCGTTCCTCCGCACTGGCTTCGAAAGCCACCGGCTTCCCGATCGCCAAGATCGCCGCCAAGCTGGCTGTCGGCTACACCCTCGACGAGCTGCAGAACGACATCACCGGCGGTCGTACCCCGGCGTCCTTCGAACCATCGATCGACTACGTCGTCACCAAGCTGCCACGTTTCGCCTTCGAGAAATTCCCGAAAGCCGACGCCCGCCTGACCACCCAGATGAAATCCGTGGGTGAAGTCATGGCCATCGGCCGGACCTTCCAGGAGTCGCTGCAAAAAGCCCTGCGTGGCCTGGAAGTCGGTGTGTGCGGCCTCGACCCGAAAGTCGACCTGGCCAACCCGGAAACCCCGAGCATCCTCAAGCGCGAGCTGACCGTGCCGGGCGCCGAGCGTATCTGGTACGTGGCCGATGCCTTCCGCGCCGGCATGACCCGCGACGAAATCTTCGCCCTGACCAGCATCGACCACTGGTTCCTGATCCAGATCGAAGACCTGATCAAGGAAGAAGAGAAGGTCAAGACCCTGGGCCTGGCCGCCATCGACAAGCAACTGATGCTGAACCTCAAGCGCAAGGGCTTCTCCGACCAGCGCCTGGCCAAGCTGCTGGGCATCACCGACAAGAACCTGCGCCGCCATCGCCACAAGCTGGAAGTCTTCCCGGTGTACAAGCGCGTGGATACCTGCGCCGCCGAGTTCGCCACCGACACCGCCTACCTGTACTCGACCTACGAGGAAGAGTGCGAGGCCAATCCGTCGACCCGCGACAAGATCATGATCCTGGGCGGCGGTCCGAACCGTATCGGCCAGGGCATCGAGTTCGACTACTGCTGCGTGCATGCCGCGCTGGCACTGCGTGACGACGGTTACGAGACCATCATGGTCAACTGCAACCCGGAAACCGTTTCCACCGACTACGACACCTCCGACCGCCTGTACTTCGAGCCGCTGACCCTGGAAGACGTGCTGGAAGTGGTGCGCGTCGAGAAGCCGAAGGGCGTCATCGTCCACTACGGCGGCCAGACCCCGCTGAAACTGGCTCGCGCCCTGGAAGAGGCCGGTGTACCGATCATCGGTACCAGCCCTGACGCCATCGACCGTGCCGAAGACCGCGAGCGCTTCCAGCAGATGGTCCAGCGCCTGAACCTGCTGCAGCCGCCAAACGCCACCGTGCGCAGCGAAGACGAAGCCATTCGCGCCGCTGGAGATATCGGCTACCCGCTGGTCGTCCGTCCGTCCTACGTACTGGGCGGCCGCGCCATGGAAATCGTTTACGAGCTGGACGAGCTGAAGCGCTACCTGCGTGAAGCGGTCCAGGTCTCCAACGACAGCCCGGTGCTGCTCGACCACTTCCTCAACTGCGCCATCGAGATGGACGTGGATGCTGTCTGCGACGGCACCGACGTGGTCATCGGCGCGATCATGCAGCACATCGAGCAGGCCGGTGTTCACTCCGGTGACTCCGCATGCTCGCTGCCGCCGTACTCGCTGCCTGCCCATGTGCAGGACGAAGTTCGCGAGCAGGTCAAGAAGATGGCTCTGGAACTGGGCGTTGTCGGCCTGATGAACGTGCAGCTGGCCCTGCAGGGCGACAAGATCTACGTGATCGAAGTCAACCCGCGCGCTTCGCGGACCGTGCCTTTCGTTTCGAAGTGCATCGGCACCTCGCTGGCGATGATCGCGGCCCGTGTCATGGCCGGCAAGACCCTGAAAGAGCTGGGCTTCACCAAGGAAATCATTCCTAACTTCTACAGCGTCAAGGAAGCGGTGTTCCCGTTTGCCAAGTTCCCGGGGGTTGACCCGATCCTCGGCCCTGAGATGAAATCCACCGGCGAAGTCATGGGTGTCGGCGACAGCTTCGGTGAAGCCTTCGCCAAGGCCCAGATGGGTGCCAGCGAAGTGCTGCCGACCGGCGGTACCGCGTTCATCAGCGTGCGTGACGACGACAAGCCGCAAGTGGCCGGCGTTGCCCGCGACCTGATTGCCCTGGGCTTCGAAGTGGTCGCAACTGCCGGCACCGCGAAGATCATCGAGGCGGCCGGCCTGAAAGTGCGTCGCGTGAACAAGGTGACCGAAGGTCGTCCGCACGTGGTCGACATGATCAAGAACGACGAAGTGTCGCTGATCATCAACACCACCGAAGGTCGCCAGTCGATCGCCGATTCCTACTCGATTCGCCGCAATGCGTTGCAGCACAAGATCTACTGCACCACCACCATTGCGGCCGGTGAAGCTATCTGCGAAGCGCTGAAGTTCGGTCCGGAAAAGACCGTTCGCCGCTTGCAGGATCTGCATGCAGGACTCAAAGCATGAGCATTACCAAGTACCCGATGACCGTCCAGGGCGCTCGCGCCCTGGAAGACGAACTGACCTTCCTCAGCAAGACCGAGCGCCCACGCCTCAGCCAGGCGATCGGTGAAGCGCGGGAGCTGGGCGATCTCAAGGAAAACGCCGAATACCACGCCGCTCGTGAAGAACAGGGCATGGTCGAGGCGCGGATCCGCGACATCGAAGGCCGTCTGCAGAACTCGGTGGTGATCGACGTCACCACCATCGCCCATACCGGCAAGGTGATTTTCGGTACCACCGTGGATCTGGAAAACACCGAGACCGGCGATCAGGTGACCTACCAGATCGTTGGCGAGGACGAGGCTGATATCAAGAAAGGCAAGCTCTCCGCGAGCGCGCCGATCGCCCGCGCCATCATCGGCAAGGAAGAAGGCGATGTGGTCGTGGTGAAAACCCCGAGCGGCACGGTCGAGTACGAGATTGTCGAAGTCAAGCACATCTGACGACAGCCTTTCCGGGCCTTGCGTCGAAGCCATCCTCTGGCAACTGGCCCAGGTGTTCTGGGTCGGTGGCCTTTGGGTGTTTCATGTCGGCCTGGTGCCGGCGTTGAAGGTCAGCAGCCTGGCGCCCCTGCTGATAGAGGACATCTCTATCCAGATCGACCGCTGGTTGATCGGTGTGGCGGCGCTGGGATTGTTGACGCAATTGGCCGTGCTGGTGCGGCTGAAGGGATTGCCGGCATGCTGGCGGCTGTTCAGCGGCAAGTTGCTGCTGGTCGGTTTCACCGCTTGCATCGGCTATTACACCTTGCGCTACGGCTTCTCGGCCGGTGCGCGCTGGCAGGTGTTCTGCTTCGTCGTGCTGGGGCTCAGCGGCATTGCGCTGGTGGCCCAGCCCGTCCCGACCAGGGCGCGCTAAGACGCGCCGCTGACCGGTATCACCGTTACTTGTAGCGGTGGATATTGGACAGTTGCTTGTTCGGTTGCGGGTTACGGCGATACAGCAGGACCATCTTGCCGATGATCTGTACCTGTTCGGCTCGGCCGATCTTGCTCAGTTCATCCATGACTGCCCGACGCTCTTCCCGGTCTTCGAGCTTGACCTGCACCTTGATCAGTTCATGATCTACCAGGGCACGCTCGAGTTCGGCGAGGACACCTTCGGTCAAGCCATTGCCCGCCACGATCAGGACCGGTTTCAGGTCGTGACCAATGGATTTGTACTGTTTCTTCTGCTCGTTATTGAGCGGCATAATCTGACCCTTTCGTCTGGATTCTGTAAAAATGGCGGCCATTTTACCCGAGGGCCCGTGGCTCCGCCCAGTCAATCACGACGCTTAATCATCGAGGTGCCCAGTGGCGCAGCGTTCCAAGAGCAGCCATAACTGGCTGAGAGAGCATTTCAACGACCCTTTCGTCAAACAGGCGCAAAAGGACGGCTACCGCTCGCGCGCGAGCTACAAACTGCTGGAAATCCAGGAAAAGGACCGCTTGATCCGCCCGGGCATGAGCGTGATCGACCTCGGCGCCGCGCCGGGTGGCTGGTCCCAGGTCACCAGCCGGCTGATCGGCGGGCAAGGTCGGCTGATCGCTTCCGACATCCTGGAAATGGACAGCATTCCCGACGTGACCTTCATCCAGGGCGATTTCACCCAGGACGAAGTGCTTGCGCAGATTCTCGAAGCCGTAGGTAATTCACAGGTGGACCTTGTGATTTCGGATATGGCCCCCAACATGAGTGGTACGCCTGCTGTCGATATGCCGCGGGCGATGTTCCTTTGTGAGCTGGCCCTTGATCTGGCCAGTCGCGTCCTGCGTCCAGGTGGGGATTTTCTGATCAAGATCTTCCAGGGTGAAGGCTTCGATACCTATTTGAAGGACGTTCGTCAGAAATTCGACAAGGTCCAGATGCGCAAGCCGTCGTCGTCACGTGATCGCTCGCGTGAGCAATACCTTCTGGCGAGGGGTTACCGCGGCGAATAACGCGGCGGTTTAACGCGGTACCGATAGTATTTTCCAATCGGTCTCCCTGCGTGGTGTGGATGAATATCGTGTAGTCTGGATTCACAAAGGGTTACAGACGGCGCCAACAGCCGTTGTAGGAATGTAGTAAGTTAAGCCGCTGATTATCATGCGAGGCACGGTTGCGCCTAAACCTGCTTCAGAGGGTAGCGAATTGAACGATATGGCAAAGAATTTGATCCTGTGGTTGATCATCGCGGCTGTCCTGGTGACGGTGATGAACAACTTCTCCAGCCCGAATGAGCCGCAGACCCTCAACTATTCCGACTTCATCCAGCAAGTCAAGGATGGCAAGGTCGAGCGCGTCACGGTCGACGGTGCTGTCATTACCGGCAAGCGCAGCGACGGCGATACCTTCAAGACCATCCGTCCGGCGATCCAGGACAACGGCCTGATTGGCGACCTGGTCGACAATCACGTGGTGATCGAAGGTCGTCAACCCGAGCAGCAGAGCATCTGGACCCAGTTGCTCGTAGCCAGTTTCCCGATCCTGGTGATCATCGCGGTGTTCATGTTCTTCATGCGCCAGATGCAGGGCGGTGCCGGCGGCAAGGGTGGCCCGATGAGCTTCGGCAAGAGCAAGGCGCGCCTCTTGTCCGAAGACCAGGTCAAGACGACCCTGGCCGACGTCGCTGGTTGCGATGAAGCCAAGGAAGAAGTTGGCGAGCTGGTCGAGTTCCTGCGTGATCCGGGCAAGTTCCAGCGCCTGGGTGGTCGTATCCCACGCGGCGTGCTGATGGTCGGTCCTCCGGGTACCGGCAAGACCCTGCTGGCCAAGGCTATTGCAGGTGAGGCCAAGGTGCCGTTCTTCACCATTTCCGGTTCGGACTTCGTGGAAATGTTCGTCGGTGTCGGTGCCAGTCGTGTGCGCGACATGTTCGAACAGGCCAAGAAGCACGCACCGTGCATCATCTTCATCGACGAGATCGACGCCGTGGGTCGCCATCGTGGCGCCGGCATGGGCGGCGGTCACGACGAACGCGAGCAGACCCTCAACCAGTTGCTGGTAGAGATGGATGGCTTCGAAATGAACGATGGCATCATCGTCATTGCTGCTACCAACCGTCCTGACGTGCTTGACCCGGCGCTGCTGCGTCCCGGTCGTTTCGACCGCCAGGTGGTGGTCGGCCTGCCGGATATTCGCGGTCGCGAACAGATCCTCAAGGTCCACATGCGCAAGGTGCCGATCGGCGACAACGTCAACCCGGCGGTCATCGCGCGCGGTACACCTGGCTTCTCCGGTGCCGACCTGGCCAACCTGGTCAACGAGGCCTCGCTCTTCGCCGCTCGCGGTGGCAAGCGCGTGGTGGAGATGAAGGAGTTCGAACTGGCCAAGGACAAGATCATGATGGGCGCCGAGCGCAAGACCATGGTCATGTCGGAGAAAGAGAAACAGAACACTGCCTACCACGAGGCGGGCCACGCCATCGTCGGTCGCATCGTTCCCGAGCATGATCCGGTGTACAAGGTTTCGATCATCCCGCGCGGTCGTGCGCTGGGCGTGACCATGTTCCTGCCGGAAGAAGACCGCTACAGCCTGTCCAAGCGCGCGCTGATCAGCCAGATCTGCTCGCTGTACGGCGGCCGTATCGCCGAAGAGATGACCCTGGGCTTCGACGGCGTGACCACCGGGGCCTCCAACGACATCATGCGTGCCAGCCAGATCGCACGGAACATGGTGACCAAGTGGGGGCTGTCGGAAAAGCTCGGGCCGCTGATGTACGCCGAGGAAGAGGGCGAAGTGTTCCTGGGCCGAGGCTCCAGTGGCCAGCACACCAATGTGTCGGGCGAGACCGCCAAGCTGATCGACTCCGAGGTGCGCAGCATCATCGACCAGTGCTATGCCACTGCCAAGCAGATCCTCACGGACAACCGTGACAAGCTCGACGCCATGGCCGATGCGCTGATGAAGTACGAAACCATCGACGCCGACCAGATCGACGACATCATGGCAGGTCGTACACCGCGCGAGCCGCGGGACTGGGACAACGATTCCGGTACTTCGGGCACCGCTGCATCCCAGGGCGACCGTCCCGAGTCCCCTATCGGTGGTCCGGCTGCGCAACACTAAGGGTTGACATGACTTCACAGCAGTACCCAACCCGGTTGCCTTGCGGCAACCGGGTTCTCGACCTTTCCCGTACCCATGTCATGGGTATCCTCAATATCACTCCGGATTCCTTCTCCGATGGCGGCCGCTTCACCCAGCGTGATGCGGCCTTGCGTCATGCCGAGGAAATGGTTGCGGCAGGAGCCACGCTTATCGACGTCGGTGGCGAGTCCACTCGGCCAGGTGCGCGGGTGGTGACGGCGCTCGAAGAGCTGGAACGCGTTGCGCCCATCGTCGAAGCGCTCAATCGCGAGCTGGATGTGGTGATCTCCGTGGACACATCCACGCCGGCGGTCATTCGCGAGTCGGCGCGGCTGGGGGCGGGGTTGATCAACGATGTCCGCTCGCTGTCACGGGATGGCGCCCTGGATGCGGCGGCGGCCACCGGCTTGCCGGTATGCCTGATGCATATGCGCGGCGAACCCGGAAACATGCAGGACGACCCGCATTACGAAGACGTGACTGCCGAGGTCGGGCGCTATCTTGAAGCGCGTATGGCTGCCTGTGCGGCGGTCGGCATCGAGGCGGAACGCATTATTCTTGATCCGGGCTTCGGCTTTGCCAAAACCCTGGAGCATAATCTTAGTCTGTTCAAGCACATGGACAGCTTGCAGCGCCTGGGGCGCCCGCTGTTGGTGGGCGTTTCACGCAAGAGCATGATCGGCCTGACCCTCAACCGGCCAGTAAACGAGCGGATGTACGGTAGCCTGGCGCTGGCTGCCTTGGCGATGACAAAAGGGGCCGCGATCCTGCGTGTCCATGATGTCGCTGAAACCGTCGATGTCGTACGGATGATCGCCGCAGTACAAAACGCCGAGTAAAGAATGACGGAGCATTTATGAGCAGAAAATATTTTGGTACCGACGGCATTCGCGGCCGCGTCGGGGAATACCCGATCACTCCTGATTTCATGCTCAAGCTTGGCTGGGCGGCGGGCATGGCGTTCCGCAAGCAGGGCAACTGCCGGGTGCTGGTGGGCAAGGACACGCGCATTTCCGGGTACATGTTCGAATCGGCGCTGGAAGCCGGGCTGTCCGCTGCCGGGGCGGACGTCCTGCTGCTGGGCCCGATGCCGACCCCGGCCATTGCCTATCTGACCCGGACCTTCCACGCCGAAGCCGGTATCGTGATCAGCGCGTCGCACAATCCGCACGACGACAACGGCATCAAGTTCTTCTCCGGGCAGGGCACCAAGCTGCCGGATGAGGTCGAACTGATGATCGAGGAGTTGCTCGACCAGCCGATGACCGTGGTCGAGTCCAGCAAGCTGGGCAAGGTTTCGCGGATCAACGACGCGGCGGGCCGCTACATCGAGTTCTGCAAGAGCAGCGTGCCGAGCAGTACCGACTTTTCCGGGCTCAAGCTGGCCATCGACTGTGCCCACGGCGCAACCTACAAGGTAGCGCCCAGCGTGTTCCGGGAGCTGGGCGCCGATGTCACGGTGCTTGCCAACCAGCCCGATGGGCTGAATATCAACGAAAACTGCGGCTCCACCCACATCGAGTCATTGCAGGCGGCGGTCCTGGTCGGGCATGCCGACCTCGGCATTGCCTTCGATGGTGACGGTGATCGCGTGCTGATGGTGGATCACACCGGTGCCATCGTCGATGGTGACGAACTGCTGTTCATCATCGCTCGTGATCTGCAGGAGCGCGGCAAGCTGCAAGGTGGCGTGGTCGGGACGCTGATGAGCAACCTTGGCCTGGAGCTGGCCTTGAAGGACCTCGACATTCCGTTCGTACGTGCCAAGGTCGGCGACCGCTATGTCATGTCCGAGCTGCTCGAGCGCGACTGGATCATCGGCGGCGAGAACTCCGGGCATGTCGTGTGCTGCAGCCACACCACCACCGGCGATGCGATCATCGCGGCATTGCAGGTGCTGATGGCCCTCAAGCGTCGCGGCGAGACCCTGGCACAAGCCCGCCAGGCCGTGCGCAAATGTCCGCAGGTGTTGATCAACGTGCGTTTCGGCGCCAGCAAGGTCGACCCGCTGGAGCATCCTGACGTGAAGGCTGCTTGCGAGCGTGTCACCGAGGAGATGGCCGGACGTGGCCGCGTGTTGCTGCGCAAGTCCGGAACAGAGCCTCTGGTGCGCGTAATGGTCGAAGGTGACGACGAATCCCAGGTGCGTGGCCATGCCGAAGCCCTGGCAAAACTGGTAAGTGAAGTTTGCGTTTGATTTACGCTTGCCAGTGATGAATTGGTTGGGTAACATCTGCGCCCACTTTGACCCACGAGGTAAAGCATGCGTCGCCCAATGGTAGCTGGTAACTGGAAAATGCACGGTACCCGCGCCAGCGTCGCTGAGCTGATCAAGGGCTTGAGCAATCAGATCCTGCCGAGCGGTGTTGATGTCGCGGTGTTCCCACCGAGTCTGTTCATCAGCCAGGTGATCGAGGGGCTGGAAGGCAAATCGATCGTGGTAGGTGCGCAGAACGCTGCGGTGGAGTCCCAGCAAGGGGCTCTGACCGGAGAGGTGGCGCCGAGTCAGTTGGTCGATGCCGGTTGCAAGCTGGTGTTGATTGGTCACTCGGAGCGGCGGCAGATCCTGGGCGAGCAGGACTCGACCCTGATCCGGAAGTTCGCAGCGGCACAGTCCTGTGGCTTGAAGCCAGTGTTCTGTGTAGGGGAAACCCTCGAAGAGCGTGAAGCGAACAAAACGCTCGAGGTTGTGGGGCGTCAGTTGGACAGCATCATCAACCAACTGGGTATTTCTGCTTTTGCAGATGCGATTATCGCTTATGAGCCTGTATGGGCCATCGGCACTGGCCTGACGGCCACTCCGCAACAGGCGCAGGATGTGCATAAAGCCATCCGCGACCAGTTGGCGGCGAAGGATCCGGAAGTTGCGCAAAATACGCGGCTTCTATACGGCGGCAGCGTGAAGGCGGCCAATGCGGCTGAGCTGTTCGGCATGCCGGATATCGATGGGGGGCTGATTGGTGGGGCTTCCCTGAACGCAGACGAATTCGGTGCAATTTGTCGCGCCGCAGGAAACTGAAAAATGCTGGAAACAGTTATTGTCGTTCTTCATCTGTTGGGCGCACTGGGCTTGGTAGTACTGGTTCTGCTGCAACAGGGTAAAGGTGCGGAAGCGGGTGCATCTTTCGGCGCAGGTGCTTCAAATACTGTGTTCGGAAGCCAAGGTTCCGCTACCTTTTTGAGTAAGTTTACTGCTATACTAGCTGCCTCTTTCTTCTTAACTGCTCTTGGGTTAGGATACTTTGCTAAAGAGAAAGCTCATCAGCTGACTCAAGCAGGTTTGCCAGATCCAGCGGTTCTGGAAGTGCAGCAAAACAAACCGGCAACAGATGATGTACCGGTGCTCCAGGGGCAACAGCAACAGAAGAACGAAGCTGGCAACAATAGCGATGTTCCTCAGGCTCCAGAGCAGAAGTAACGGGTTTCAAAGTAGTATTGCCGAGGTGGTGGAATTGGTAGACACGCAACCTTGAGGTGGTTGTGCCCATAGGGTGTAGGGGTTCGAGTCCCCTTCTCGGTACCAATTGAAGCATGGGAGCCCGCACTAGCGGGCTTTCTTGCAGGTGGAGGTTGATTGACCCTCCCGGGGTTCGGTCGTATACTTTCGCCCCAGCTTTGTCGCGGGGTGGAGCAGTCTGGTAGCTCGTCGGGCTCATAACCCGAAGGTCGTTGGTTCAAATCCAGCCCCCGCAACCAGTTTTAGCGGAGCCCCTTTTCAGGGGCTTTTTGTTAGCTAAACAGTTCTCAGGCGCCACATTCCACGGCGCATTTCACGATGGGCGCTTGCCCATTTTTTATTTGCACAGCATGCACGAGGGGGTTCAGGTGTCGAGCAAGCTAGAACAGTTGCAGGCCTTGTTGGCCCCGGTAGTCGAAGCGCTTGGCTATCAATGCTGGGGGATTGAGTTCATTTCCCAGGGCAAGCATTCGGTACTGCGTATCTATATCGACAAAGAGGACGGCATCCTGGTGGATGACTGCGAAGTCGTCAGTCGCCAGGTCAGCGGTATTCTGGACGTTGAAGATCCCATCAGCACCGAATACACCCTGGAAGTCTCCTCTCCTGGCATGGATCGCCCGCTGTTCACCCTTGAACAGTTTGCTTCGCATGCCGGCGAACAAGTGAAGATCAAGCTGCGTACGCCCTTCGAAGGTCGTCGTAACTTTCAAGGCCTGATCCGTGGTGTTGAGGAGCAGGATGTCGTGGTCCAGGTGGACAATCACGAATTCCTGCTGCCCATCGACTCGATCGACAAGGCCAACATTATTCCCAGTTTTGACTGAGACATGCCGGAGCTGCGGTTGACGCGGTTCCAATGGCTTGCGAAAGGCGAGGCGTACGATGAGCAAAGAAGTACTGCTGGTTGTTGAGTCGGTATCCAATGAAAAGGGTGTACCGGCGGGCGTGATTTTCGAAGCGCTGGAGGTGGCCCTGGCCACTGCAACCAAAAAACGTTTTGAAGACGAAGTCGACCTGCGTGTGGAAATCAACCGCCACACCGGTAACTACGAGACATTCCGTCGCTGGACCGTGGTCGAGGACGAAGACCTCGACGATCCGGCCATCGAGCTGGCGGTAGACCAGGCCCAGGCCAAAAAGCCGGGCGCAGTGGCGGGCGACATCATCGAAGAGAAGATCGAGTCCATCGAGTTCGGTCGCATCGCAGCCCAGACCGCCAAGCAGGTCATCGTGCAGAAGGTTCGCGAAGCCGAGCGTGCACAGGTCGTCGACGCTTATCGCGAGCGCCTGGGCGAAATCATCTCCGGCACCGTGAAGAAGGTGACCCGCGACAACGTCATCGTTGACCTGGGTAACAACGCCGAAGCCCTGCTGGCTCGCGAAGACATCATTTCCCGCGAGACCTTCCGCGTCGGCGTTCGCGTTCGTGCGCTGCTCAAGGAGATCCGCACCGAGAACCGCGGCCCGCAGTTGATCCTGTCGCGTACCGCGCCGCAGATGCTGATCGAACTGTTCCGCATCGAAGTGCCGGAAATCGCCGAGGGCCTGATCGAAGTGATGGGCGCGTCCCGCGACCCGGGCTCCCGTGCCAAGATCGCCGTCCGCTCCAAAGACAAGCGTATCGACCCGCAAGGCGCCTGCATCGGCATGCGCGGTTCGCGCGTCCAGGCCGTTTCCGGCGAACTGGGTGGCGAGCGGGTCGACATCGTGCTTTGGGACGACAACCCGGCGCAGTTCGTCATCAATGCCATGTCGCCTGCCGAAGTGGCGGCGATCATCGTTGATGAAGACGCCCACGCGATGGACATCGCCGTGGCTGCCGACAACCTGGCCCAGGCCATTGGCCGAGGTGGCCAGAACGTGCGCCTGGCGAGCCAACTGACCGGCTGGACCCTGAACGTGATGACCGAATCGGACATCCAGGCCAAGCAGCAAGCCGAGACTGGCGACATCCTGCGCAACTTCATCGAAGAGCTGGAAGTCGACGAGGAACTGGCCCAGGTGCTGGTTGACGAGGGCTTCACCAGCCTCGAAGAAATTGCCTACGTACCGCTGGAAGAAATGCTCAACATCGATGGCTTCGACGAGGAAATCGTCAACGAGCTTCGCGCTCGGGCCAAGGACCGCCTGTTGACCAAAGCCATCGCTACCGAGGAAAAACTGGCAGACGCCCACCCGGCCGAAGACCTGCTCTCCCTCGAGGGCATGGACAACGACCTGGCAGCGGAACTGGCGGTGCGCGGCGTGGTTAACCGCGAAGACCTGGCCGAGCAGTCGATTGACGACCTGCTCGACATCGACGGCATCGACGAAGAGCGTGCCGGCAAGTTGATCATGGCCGCCCGAGCCCACTGGTTCGAGTAAGCAGGCTGGCCTGAGGAGAGAAGTGCATGACGCAAGTCACGGTGAAAGAATTGGCCCAAGAGGTCGCTGCACCGGTAGAGCGCCTGCTGCAGCAGATGCGTGAGGCAGGTCTGCCGCACACCGACGCCGGTCAGCTGGTGAGCGATAGTGAAAAGCAGGCTCTGCTGACCCATTTGAAAAGCAGTCACAAGGCGAAAGTGGAAGAACCGCGCAAGATCACCTTGCAGCGCAAGACCACCAGCACCCTGCGTGTTGCCGGCAGCAAGAGCATCAGCGTAGAAGTACGCAAGAAGAAGGTTTTCGTCCAGCGCAGCCCGGAAGAGATCCAGGCCGAGCAGAAACGCGAGCTGGAAGAGCGGCGCGCCGTCGAAAACGCAGCCCGCGAGAAGTCCGAGGCCGAAGCGCGTCAACGCGCCGAGGAAGAGGCTCGTCGCCAGGCGGCTGCCGACAAGGCTGCAGCGCCCGCAGCGCCAGCTCCGGCCGCCCAGCCAGCCGCTCCGGCGCCTGCCCCGGCAGCTGTCGAAGCTGCTGCTCCGGCTCCGACCGCCGAGCGCAAGAAAGACGACAACCGTCGCAACGACCGCACCCGTGACGACGACCGTCGTGGTGGCGAGCGCCGCAACGAAGCGCCGCGTGTTTCGGTCAAGGTCAAGGAGAAAGAGAAAGCTCCGACCCCTCGTGCTGCCCCACGTACCACCGACGAGGAAAGCGATGGCTTCCGTCGTGGCGGCCGCGGCAAGGCCAAGCCGAAGAAGCGCAACGCCCACGGTTTCCAGAGCCCGACCGGTCCGGTTATCCGCGACGTGACCATCGGCGAGACCATTACTGTTTCCGAACTGGCGCAACAGATGTCGGTCAAGGCCGCTGAAGTCGTCAAGTTCATGTTCAAGCTGGGCACTCCGGTGACCATCAACCAGGTGCTCGACCAGGAGACCGCTCAACTGGTCGCCGAAGAGCTGGGTCACAAGGTCACCCTGATCAGTGACACCGCCCTGGAAGACTCCCTGGCCGAATCGCTGAAGTTCGAAGGCGAGAGCGTTTCCCGTGCACCGGTCGTGACCGTCATGGGCCACGTCGACCACGGCAAGACCTCGCTGCTCGACTACATCCGTCGTGCGAAGGTCGCTGCCGGCGAGGCGGGTGGTATCACCCAGCACATCGGTGCCTACCACGTAGAAACCGACCGCGGCATGGTCACCTTCCTCGACACCCCGGGCCACGCCGCGTTTACCGCCATGCGTGCCCGTGGTGCCAAGGCTACCGACATCGTGATCCTGGTGGTTGCGGCGGACGACGGCGTGATGCCGCAGACCGTCGAAGCCGTCCAGCACGCCAAGGCTGCCGGCGTACCGCTGGTGGTTGCGGTGAACAAGATCGACAAGCCGGGTGCCGACCTCGATCGCATCCGCAACGAACTGGCCGTTCACGGCGTGACCTCCGAGGACTGGGGTGGCGACACTCCGTTCGTCAAGGTTTCGGCGAAGATGGGTACCGGTGTCGACGAACTGCTCGAAGCCGTTCTGCTGCAGGCCGAGATTCTCGAGCTCAAGGCGATGCCTACCGCTCCAGGTCGTGGTGTCGTGGTCGAATCGCGTCTGGACAAGGGCCGCGGCCCGGTCGCTACCGTGCTGGTTCAGGACGGTACCCTGCGTCAGGGCGACATGGTCCTCTGCGGCTCCAACTACGGTCGCGTTCGCGCCATGCTCGACGAGAACGGCAAGCCTGTTAAGGAAGCCGGCCCGTCGATCCCGGTCGAGATCCTCGGCCTGGACGGCACTCCGGATGCCGGTGACGAACTGAGCGTTGTGGCTGACGAGAAGAAGGCCCGTGAAGTCGCGCTGTTCCGCCAAGGCAAGTTCCGCGAAGTCAAACTGGCTCGTGCTCATGCCGGCAAGCTGGAAAACATCTTCGAAAGCATGGGCCAGGAAGAGAAGAAGACCCTCAACATCGTCCTCAAGGCCGACGTTCGTGGTTCTCTCGAAGCCCTGCAGGGCTCCCTCGGTGGCCTGGGCAACGACGAAGTACAGGTTCGCGTGGTCGCCGGCGGTGTCGGTGGTATCACCGAGAGCGACGCCAACCTGGCGCTGGCTTCGAATGCGGTCCTGTTCGGCTTCAACGTGCGTGCCGATGCCGGTGCGCGCAAGATCGTCGAGCAGGAAGGTCTGGATATGCGTTACTACAACGTGATCTATGACATCATCGAAGACGTCAAGAAGGCCCTGACCGGCATGCTCGGCAGCGATGTTCGCGAGAACATCCTGGGTGTCGCCGAAGTGCGTGACGTGTTCCGTTCGCCGAAGTTCGGCGCCATCGCCGGTTGCATGGTCGTGGAAGGTACGGTCTACCGTAACCGCCCGATCCGTGTACTGCGCGAAGACGTGGTTATCTTCGAAGGCGAGCTGGAATCGCTGCGTCGCTTCAAGGACGACGCGTCCGAAGTCCGTAACGGCATGGAGTGCGGTATTGGCGTCAAGAGCTACAACGACGTCAAGATCGGCGACAAGATCGAGGTCTTCGAGAAAGTCCAGGTGGCTCGTACGCTCTGATGCGCGAGCTTGGAAGCGCCAGGCAGGTGGCCGCATGGCCCCGCTGGATGCTCTGAACGCAACGCCCGGTCAGGCTTCATGCCTGGCCGGGCGTTTGCCGCTTTAGTTACAGGTAGCAAGACATGGCAAAAGAATATAGCCGTACCCAACGTATCGGCGATCAGATGCAGCGCGAGCTGGCCCAGCTGATTCGTCGTGAAGTGAAAGACCCGCGCGTCGGCCTGGTTACCATCACCGCCGTCGATGTCAGTCGCGATGTCGGCCATGCCAAGGTGTTCATCACCGTCATGGGCCAGGAAGGCGACGATGCGATCCAGCAAAGCCTGAAGGTCCTCAATTCCGCCGCCGGCTTCCTGCGCATGCAGCTTGGTCGCGAAATGAAGCTGCGCAGCGTGCCGCAACTGCATTTCCACTATGACGAAAGCGTCAGCCGCGGTGCCCACCTGTCGGCCCTGATCGAGCGCGCCGTTGCCGAGGACAGCCTGCACCAGAGCGCCGACGCTCCGGACAGCGACAAGGAGTAACCGGTGGCCCAGGTCAAACGCATCCGCCGTAACGTCAGCGGCATCATCCTGCTCGACAAACCGTTGGGGTTCACGTCCAACGCCGCGTTGCAGAAGGTCCGCTGGCTGCTCAACGCCGAGAAGGCCGGACACACCGGCAGCCTCGATCCGCTGGCTAGTGGCGTTCTGCCGCTGTGCTTTGGCGAAGCCACCAAGTTCTCCCAGTACCTGCTCGATTCCGACAAAGGCTACGAGACGGTCATGCAACTGGGTCAGACCACCAGTACTGCGGATGCCGAAGGCGAAGTGCTGCGCACCCGCGATGTGACCGTTGGTCGCGCGGACATTGAAGCGGTTCTGCCACGATTCCGTGGTGAAATCAGCCAGATACCGCCGATGTACTCGGCTCTCAAGCGTGATGGCCAGCCGCTGTACAAACTGGCCCGTGCAGGGGAAGTAGTGGAGCGTGAAGCGCGTTCTGTTACTATTACCCGCTTGGAACTGCTGGAGTGCGAAGGCACCCGGGTTCGCCTGTCGGTCGGCTGCAGCAAAGGCACGTATATTCGCACCTTGGTCGAGGACATCGGCGAGGTACTGGGCTGCGGTGCTTATGTCGCGGAACTGCGCAGGACCCAGGCCGGACCGTTCGAGCTGGCCCAGACCGTGACCCTCGAAGAACTCGAGGCGGCCCACGCCGAAGGTGGCAACGAAGCGATCGATCGCTTCCTGATGCCTTCCGACAGCGGTCTGCAGGACTGGCCGTTGCTGCAGTTCTCCGAGCACAGTGCTTTCTACTGGTTGCATGGTCAGCCGGTACGTTCGCCGGACGCGCCGAAATTCGGCATGGTCCGCGTTCAGGATCACAACGGTCGCTTCATCGGTATCGGTGAAGTGAGCGAAGACGGGCGCATCGCGCCGCGTCGACTGATTCGGTCGGAATGATCGAAACCGTCAGTGCAGGGCCTTGGCCAGGTACTGGGGGACACGAGGGTGGCTGTCAACAGGCATGGTCACACCTCATTTTCTTAATACAGGGCTTGTCCCTGGCCTGTTGGGAACCTTCGGGTTTCCGTTGATTTGGAGAAAGCCAAATGGCACTCAGCGTTGAAGAAAAAGCTCAGATCGTTGCCGACTATCAGCAAGCCGCCGGCGACACCGGTAGCCCGGAAGTGCAGGTTGCCCTGCTGACCGCCAACATCAACAAGCTGCAAGGCCACTTCAAGGCCAACGGTAAAGACCACCACTCCCGTCGTGGCCTGATCCGCATGGTTAACCAGCGTCGCAAGCTGCTGGACTACCTGAAAGGCAAAGACACCACTCGTTACAGCGCCCTGATCGGTCGTCTGGGTCTGCGTCGCTAATAGCGGCCCGACCAGTGGTGTGCGCGGCGTACTGCGGTCGTCAGCCGGGGGCTTCGGCTCCCCGGCACGCGAACGCACCCCGCGTATCCGAGAGGTTGGTTGGCTGTTCCGCCGGAGCGCTTAGCGCGATGGCAGGGCAGGCTCCCAACCTCTAGTTTTATCTGGACGGTCAATGGGGCCGATTCCCCGTTCTGCCCAAGAATTCGCAAGAAACCAGTTCCCCCAAGTGCAACTGAAGAGAAGGTAGGAAACCGTGAACCCGGTAATCAAGAAATTCCAGTTCGGTCAATCGACCGTAACCCTCGAAACGGGCCGTATCGCCCGTCAAGCGTCCGGTGCCGTACTGGTCACCGTCGACAATGATGTCACCGTGCTGGTCACCGTTGTCGGTGCCAAGCAGGCCGACCCGGGCAAGGGCTTCTTCCCGCTGTCCGTCCATTATCAGGAAAAGACCTACGCCGCCGGCAAGATCCCTGGTGGCTTCTTCAAGCGTGAAGGCCGTCCTTCCGAGAAAGAGACCCTGACCTCGCGCCTGATCGACCGTCCGATCCGTCCGCTGTTCCCAGAAGGTTTCATGAACGAAGTGCAGGTCGTCTGCACCGTCGTTTCCACCAGCAAGAAGACCGATCCGGACATCGCTGCGATGATCGGTACCTCGGCTGCGCTGGCCGTCTCCGGCATCCCGTTCGAAGGCCCGATCGGCGCTGCCCGCGTTGCCTTCCACGAAAGCACCGGTTACCTGCTGAACCCGACCTACGAGCAACTGGCTGCCTCCAGCCTGGACATGGTCGTAGCCGGTACTTCCGACGCCGTACTGATGGTTGAATCGGAAGCCAAGGAACTGACCGAAGACCAGATGCTGGGCGCCGTGCTGTTCGCCCACGACGAATTCCAGGCCGTGATCCAGGCCGTCAAGGAATTCGCCGCCGAAGCCGCCAAGCCGACCTGGGACTGGAAACCTGCGGTTGCCAACACCGAACTGCTGAACGCCGTTCGTGCCGAGTTCGGCGAAGCCGTTTCCCAGGCCTACACCATCACCGTCAAGGCCGACCGTTACGCCCGCCTGGGCGAGCTGCGCGACCAGGCGGTCGCCAGGTTCTCCGGCGAAGAAGGCCAGCCTGGCGCTGGTGAAGTGAAGGACATCTTCGGCGAGATCGAATACCGCACCGTTCGCGAAAACATCGTCAACGGCAAGCCACGTATCGACGGCCGCGACACCAAGACCGTTCGCCCGCTGAACATCGAAGTCGGTGTTCTGCCGAAGACCCACGGTTCCGCACTGTTCACCCGTGGCGAGACCCAGGCCCTGGTCGTTGCAACCCTGGGTACTGCCCGTGACGCACAGTTGCTGGACACCCTGGAAGGCGAGAAGAAAGACCCCTTCATGCTGCACTACAACTTCCCTCCGTTCTCGGTGGGCGAGTGTGGTCGCATGGGCGGTGCTGGCCGTCGCGAAATCGGTCACGGCCGTCTGGCCCGTCGTTCGGTCCAGGCCATGCTGCCGGCTGCCGACGAATTCCCGTACACCATCCGCGTCGTATCGGAAATCACCGAATCCAACGGCTCCAGCTCCATGGCTTCGGTCTGCGGTGCTTCCCTGGCGCTGATGGACGCCGGTGTGCCGATGAAGGCGCCAGTTGCCGGTATCGCCATGGGCCTGGTGAAGGAAGGCGAGAAGTTCGCCATCCTGACCGACATCCTGGGTGACGAAGACCACCTGGGCGACATGGACTTCAAGGTCGCCGGTACCGCCAAGGGCGTTACCGCGCTGCAGATGGACATCAAGATCAACGGCATCACCGAAGAGATCATGGAAATCGCCCTGGGCCAGGCCCTTGAAGCGCGCCTGAACATCCTCGGCCAGATGAACCAGGTTATCGCCCAATCCCGCAGCGAGCTGTCGGAAAACGCGCCGACCATGATCGCGATGAAGATCGACACCGACAAGATCCGTGACGTCATCGGCAAAGGCGGCGCGACCATCCGTGCCATCTGCGAAGAAACCAAGGCTTCGATCGATATCGAAGACGACGGCTCGATCAAGATCTTCGGTGAAACCAAGGACGCCGCTGAAGCTGCACGCCAGCGCGTACTGAGCATCACCGCCGAGGCCGAGATCGGCAAGATCTACGTCGGCAAGGTAGAGCGCATCGTCGACTTCGGTGCCTTCGTCAACATCCTGCCGGGCAAGGACGGCCTGGTGCATATCTCGATGCTGAGCGACGCTCGTGTCGAGAAGGTCACCGACGTGCTGAAGGAAGGCCAGGAAGTCGAAGTGCTGGTACTGGACGTGGACAACCGCGGCCGTATCAAGCTGTCGATCAAGGACGTTGCTGCTGCCAAGGCATCGGGCGTCTGAGTCCTCGCGACCATAGCTGAATGAAAGGGCCCTTCGGGGCCCTTTTTTTATGCATTCTGAATGCTTGCACCAACCCCTGTGGGAGCTGGCTTGCCAGCGATTGCTATGGTGAATTCACTGCAGCAATCGCTGGCAAGCCAGCTCCCACAGGGTCGGTGTTGTGCTTTCGGGTTTGGTAACTTGCATCTTGCAAGCGAAACGGCAGCCCACTTTGCAAATTGCACGATCCAGCGAAACCTCTTAATTCGTAAGTTACTGTTTTTAAACGATTTTATTTGGATAAAAAACTGGCACAGCCCCTGCAATAACTCAGGTACACCTGCCGCCAGGACATGTCGGCGCAGGCCCTTTCGAAAAACAGGAGTGTCTCGTATGAAGAAGTTCGCTATCGCTGCTGCCACCGCTACTGCCCTGACCCTGACCCTGGGCAATGTCGCCTTCGCTGCTCAACAGTCCACCCAGGCTCCGATGATGCTCGCAGCCGGTGAAGTGACCAAAGCGAAGGAAGCCACTTCCGACACCTGGATCACCACCAAGGTCAAAGCCGACCTGGTCACCGAGAAAGGTATTCCAGGTACCGACATCAAGGTCGAGACCAACAAGGGTGTGGTATCGCTGTCCTCCGACGTGGCCGTGACTTCGGCGCAGAAAGACACCGCCGTTGCCATCGCCAAGAAAATCAAAGGTGTACAGGCTGTTTCGGCTGATGGCCTGAAAACCAACTGATAATGGTTTGTTCCGCTCGCTGATCCTGACGGTTCATGCGACAGCCCAAAAGGATTTGGGCGCCCCGAGCCCCGGCCATGCGCCGGGGCTCACTTTTTTGGCTCACGGGAAATCACTCTGCGTCGAGGTGCAACGGGGTGATGACCCGCCCGTCGGATTCGGCTTCGCCCAGGCTGGCATCGATGAAATAGACGCGGTCATCCTCCAGCTTGCCCTTGTCCACCAGATAGTCCTTGATGCTGCTGGCCCGCGCCTGGCCCAGTTGACGAAGCAGAACGCTGCTTTCCGCCCAGCTCTTCAGCACCGCGTCACGCATATTGACAATGCGCTGCTTGGTGTCCAGTTGCTCCCATTCCTTGGGTGGCTGTTGTTTCAGGCGGGAGCGGTAGATGCCCTCGAGCATGGCCGGCTTGTCATCTTCCGGCACCTGAAGCATCGAGGCCTGGGCTGGTACCTTGTCGCCACGTCGCTGCAGCATCTTGTAATAAGTGCTCTGGTATTCCCTTTCCAGGCGCTGCCCGGCGATCAGCGGGCCATCGCTGCTCTGGGCGCTGGTGCCTTCGATTTCCAGACGCAGGGTCGGGCGCTGCTGCAGGGCGGCGGCGAGCTTGTCCAGCGAGCCTTGGGCGTCCGCAGTCAGATCGCTGGAGCCGGGGGTGAAGGCGACGGTGCCAAGGTCTTCGGAGCCGCCGCCGGCGATCAGCCCGCCGATCAGCTTGAACGGCGCCTGTACCGCGCGCAAAACCAGGTTGCGCAACGTCTGCCAGACAATCGGCATTACGCTGAACTGCGGGTTGTTGAGATCGCCGGTGACCGGCAATTCGATGGAGATCTTGCCTTCGGTGTCCTTCAGCAGGGCGATCGCCAGGCGGATTGGCAGGTCCACGGCATCCGGGCTGTCGACCTTCTCACCCAATTGCAGTTGCTCCACTACCACCTTGTTTTCGGCCTTGAGCTGGCCGTTGGTAATCAGGTAGTGCAGATCGAGGTTGAGCCGGCCCTTGCGAATGCGATACCCGGCGAACTTGCCGGAGTAAGGGGTCAGGGTGGTCAGCTCGACCCGCTTGAAGCTGGTGGCAATATCCAGGCTGGCCAGCGGGTTGAAGGGATTGAGCGCGCCCTTGATGGTTACCGGCGCATAGCGGTCGACCTTGCCTTTCACATCGACCTTGGCCGGAACCGGCTGGCGGTTGTCGATGGTGCCGATCTGGCCATTGAGCTGCTGGATGGCGGTGGCGAAGTTCGGCGTCAGGCTAAAGTCGGCAAAGTTTGCCGAGCCGTCATTGATGGTGATCTGGCCAATGCGTATGCCCAGCGGCTTCTCGTTGCTGGCCGCAGTCCTGGCCTGGGGCGTGGTCTCTTTGCCGGCGGGCTGCGGAATCAGCAGGTCGTCGATGTTGGTGGTACGGTCCTCGTTGATCATGAAGCGCGCGTAGGGCTGTTGCAGATCGACCCGGCCGATGCTCAGCGCGTCGCCGTGACGGTAGTCGATGCCGCTCAGGTCAAGTTGTTGCCATTTGACGAAGTCGCGGTCCTTGATGGTGTCGAGGGTGTGCATCTGGTTGACGCGGGCCTTGCCGGCGACGGTGAAGGCCAGCGGCTCCGCGCTCTTCAGATCGACGTCGAGATCGGCACCGAGCATGCCGCTGCGCAATTCCAGGCGGATGAACGGGCTGATGTAGGCCTGGGCAATGCGCAGGTCGATGTCCTGGGTGCTGACTTTCAGCTTCGCCTTCACGGGGGCCAGGTTGACCTCGCCGGCCGCTTGCAGCTTGCCCTGCTTGCCGACGCCGCTATCGAGCCTGAGCGTGAAGGGCGACTGGTTGAGGCTGTCGAAGTTCTGCAGGTCGGCGTTCAGCGGGCCCACATCCAGGGCAACCGGCTCTTTCCGGGTACGGTCAGCGAGGTGAACCCGGTAGTTGCGCACCTGGGTGTCCTTGAGCAGCACCTGCCAAGGTTTGTCCTCCACGGCCTGTTCTTTCGGCGTAGGTTCGGCGGCGGCGGGCTCGGCCTTTTGCTTTTCGGTGGCCTTGGGCGGCTGGCTGGCGAACAGTTTCTGCCAGTCCAGTTGCCCATCGGCTTCCAGGGCAGCCCAGGTTTCCAGCTGGTCACTGCGGATCTTGCCGACGGTGACCAGTTGCTTCGCCAGGTCGATGGAGGTTTCGCTGACATCCAGCCTGGCCAAGCGTGCTAGCGGTCGGTCGTCCGGCGCCTTGATTGCGAAGGATGATACGCCCAGCGCCACGTTCTCCAGCAGCAGCTCGGTCTGCTTGCCGAGGCTGAAGTTGTAGTCGCTTTGCAGGTTCCAGGTGCCATCCTCGAGCACCAGCGGTGCGGCATCGCGAACGTAGGGCCAGAAGGCTTTCATCTTGGCATCGCTGACTTTCAGCGAGCCCTTGGAGGCGATCGGCGACAGGCTGAAGGTGCCGGTCCAGTCGATCTGGCCACCGTTGGGGCCGGTAGCTACCAACGTCATGTCGGTGTTGTCGTCAGGCAACGTGCTGAGGTTCTTCAACTCCAGGTTCATCGCATCGTAGAGGAATTCGATCGGCTCGCTCGGGCGGGCATCCTCGAAATGCAGGTAGCCGTCGCTCAGGCGGATGCTGCCGATGCGCAGTGGAAACGGTTCGCTGGCCGGTTCCTCGGGCTTGGATTCGCTGGGGGGGAGCTTGAACAGATTGACCAGGTTGAGTTGTCCATCCTTGGCGAACAGTACCTCGGTACGTGGCTTGACCAGCTCGACCCGCTCCAGGTGCAAGGCCTTGGTCCATAGGCTATCCAGTTGCAGGTTGGCATAAAGCTTCTCGAAGCCGAGTTGTTCCTTGCCCGGCTCGCCGATCTGCAGGCCCCAGACAGTCAACTCAAGGCTGAACGGGTTGAGTTCGATGCGCTGTAGGTGGGCGGGAACGGTGGCGTACTGCGCCAACTGCTGGTTGGCAATTCGCAGGGCAACGCCGGGGAGGATGAAGAAGCCGAGAAGGCTGTACAGGGCAAGCGCAACCAACAAGGCGCCGAGGGCGCGTTTCAATCCTTTGGGCATGTGCGGCATCTGCGTGGAGAGCGGGACGCTTAGAGTATGGCAGGTAAATGGAGTTCCGAAGGCTGTCGGAGCGATCCGACAGCCACGCTATACAAATCTTTAGAGATGCAACACCAGGGTTTTCAGCGGCGGGCGAGCGTCCGAGGAGGGGAAGTCGGCTGCCGGTGTAATTACCTGCCATTCCCGCACCGGGCGTCCCGCCTTTTCGGCACAGCGCAATACCAATTCACGCCAATCGTCCATATCGACCTTGGCCAGGTTGTTATTGCAGACGAGCACGCCGTCCTGGGCAGTGGTCAGCAGTGCCGGCTTGAGCAGGCTCTGGTAATCGCGCAACAGGTCCACGGTGCCGAAGGCGCTCTTGGCCCAGGCCGGCGGGTCGAGGAATACCAGGTCGTACTGGCGTGCCTGCAGGCGCGGGTAAGAGGGCAGTTTCTGTCCACGGCGCTGGCTGACCGGCAATCCTGCCAGTTGGCGAATGGCCGGGAAATAGTCGGACTGGACGAACTCCATCGGTGTTACCTGTGGATTGAGCGCGCCATTCTCCCGGCCCACGGCCAGGTTGCCTTCAGCGAAGTCCAGGTTGCATACCTCACGGGCGCCGCCCGCCGCAGCGGCAAGGCCGACGCCACAGGTGTAGGCGAACAGGTTGAGCACGCGCTTGCCAGCGCTATGCTGCTTGACCCAGCCGCGGGCGTTGCGCAGGTCGAGGAACAGCAGCGGGTCCTGGCCGGCGTGGCGGCCGCGCACCCGGTAGTTCAGGCCCCACTCGTGGCCGACCATATCGGCCAGCGCCTCGTCGCTGGCCTCATGGACGGTGTCATGGCGATCCACCCGGCTATTGCCCCGGGAGCGGTCGTTATAGACCAGGTGCAACTGCTGGCCGAGGAACTTCTCGATGGTCGCGTGCAGGTCCAGCAGGTCGTTCCGCTCCACGGTCTGGTGGAAGCTCTGCACCAGCAACTGTGGGCCATAGCGGTCGGCGGTGAGGCCGGGGGCGCCTTCCTGGCTGCCGTGGAACAGGCGATAGCAGTCGGTGCCCTGGGCATGCAGTTCGGCGAGAAGGGATTGACGGTTGTCGAGGGCGGCGCGCAGCGCCTGGTTCAAGGAAGACATGCACGTGGCCTTGGTTGCGGGCGTGCAGTTTACCAGTTGCGCAACGGGGAGGGGCCGGGCAGCCCCTCCCCGCGTCGATCAGCGTTCGATCGCCAGGGCCACGCCTTGGCCACCACCGATGCACAGGGTAGCGAGGCCTTTCCTGGCATCGCGCTTGATCATTTCATGCAGCAGGGTCACCAGCACGCGGCAGCCGGACGCGCCGATCGGATGGCCAAGGGCGATGGCTCCGCCGTTGACGTTGACCTTCGAGGCATCCCATTGCAGCTCCTTGCCCACCGACAGGGCCTGGGCGGCAAAGGCCTCGTTGGCTTCGATCAGGTCGAGCTGGTCCAGGCTCCAGCCGGCCTTCTCCAGGCAGCGGCGGGTGGCGCTGACCGGCCCGATGCCCATGATCGCCGGATCGACACCGGCATTGGCATAGGCCTTGATTCGCGCCAACACCGGCAGGTTCAGCGCCTCGGCCTTGGCCGCGCTCATCAGCATCACGGCGGCCGCGCCGTCGTTCAGTGAAGAAGCGTTGCCGGCGGTAACGGTGCCGTCCTTCTTGAACGCCGGCTTGAGCTTGGCCAGGGCCTCGGCCGTAGTGCCGGCGCGGGGTTGCTCGTCGGTGGCGAATGCAACCGGATCACCCTTGCGCTGCGGGATCAGGATCGGCGTGATTTCCTCGACGAAGCGCCGGCTTTCGATGGCGGCGGCAGCCTTCTGCTGGGAGGCGGCGGCGAAGGCATCCTGGTCTTCACGGCTGATCCCGTACTTTTCCACCAGGTTCTCGGCGGTGATGCCCATGTGATAGTCGTTGAAGGCATCCCACAGGCCGTCGCTGATCATGCTGTCGATCAGGCTCGCGTGGCCCATGCGCAGGCCGGTGCGGGCACCGGGCATGACGTAGTTGGCCAGGCTCATGTTCTCCTGGCCGCCGGCGATGATGACCTCGGCATCGCCGCAGCGGATCGCCTGGGTCGCCAGGTGCAGGGCCTTGAGGCCGGAGCCGCAGACCTTGTTCAGGGTCATGGCGGGGACTGCGTGGGGCAGGCCGGCCTTGATCGCGGCCTGGCGCGCCGGGTTCTGGCCGGCACCGGCGGTCAGTACCTGGCCAAGGATCACTTCGTCGACCTGGGCGCCGTCCAGGCCGGTCTGGGCCAGCAGTTGACGGATCACGGCGGCGCCGAGATCGACGGCAGGAATATTCGCCAGCGCGCCCTGGAAGCTGCCGACCGCAGTACGGGTGGCGGCGACGATTACGACATCTTGCATGCTCTAGTCCTCTGTCTTGTTCGTTTTGACGTTGAGTCTGCGGTGGGCTCGCGCATAGTGGCACAGATGGGCAGGTCGGGGCAGTGGTGGCTTTGATGGCCTCATCGCTGGCAAGCCAGCTCCCACAGGGTTTTGTGTTGACCACAGGACTTATGTTCGACGCGGACACTGTGGGAGCTGGCTTGCCAGCGATGAGGCCATCAAGTCACTGCAGACCCATCCGCCGCCGCGCCCGATGCACCGAGCCATCCCGCATCGCCCAGCGCAACACCGGCCCGACCAGCGCATTCATGCCCAGATCGACCACCCGCTGCTTCACCGGGCCCAGCCTCAACCCGAGCATGTCGCCGGCCCAATCGGGCAGCAGGCCGATCCCCGCCTGCATCATCAGGTTCCCCACTGGCCGGGCTATCCGGCTCGGCGCCGGGGCATTCAGTAGCACCCGCACCACCTCGCGGCTGCGCTCGTCGCAAACCAGTTGCGGACGTACCCGGCGCAGATAGTCCGCCACCTCCTGCCGCGACCTGGGCACATCCCGCGCTCCCAGCCGCTCGGCGATCAGGGCGATTTCGCTGTAGTAGGCATCCTGCGCCGCATCGGCCATGTGGCGGTTGCGGTAACGCAGGTGGGCGGCGAGGAAGCTGCGTACCTCGGCGACATGCACCCAGGTCAGCAGGTCCGGGTCGCTGGCGGCATAGGGCGTTCCATCGGCAGCGTTGCCGGCGACCTGCAGGTGGATGGTCTTGACCCGTTCGATCAGCCATTCGGCATCGTCGGTCGCGCCAAAGGTGGTGCCGGAGATGAACTGGCTGGTGCGGCGCAGCCGGCCGAGCATGTCTTCGCGGAAATTGGAGTGATCCCAGACTCCGGCCAGGGCCAGTGGGTGAAGCATTTGCAGGAGCAAGGCACTGATTCCGCCTGCCAGCATACTGGGGTAATCGCCGTGTACCTGCCAACTGAGGCTCTGCGGGCCGAACAGGCCGGGGTCGCCCTTGGGGTTTTCCAGGTCGAGCTGGCCGAGGGACAGGCCGGTGAGGCTGAGGAGCTGGGTTTCGATGCGGCGGCGTAGGGCTTCCATGAATACCTTTGGGCTCAGGTCGCTGGGGCCGCTTTGCGGCCCCAAAATACCCGGTATATCAGGTATTCAGCCGCTTATCGATCAACCCCTGCACCACCGAAGGATCCGCCAGCGTCGAGGTATCCCCCAGGTTCTCCAGCTCGTTGCAGGCAATCTTGCGCAATATCCGCCGCATGATCTTGCCCGAGCGAGTCTTGGGCAGCGCCGGTGCCCACTGGATCAGTTCCGGCTTGGCGAAGCTGCCGATCTCCTTGCTCACCAGTGCCAGCAGCTCCTTCTTCAGCGCTTCGTCCGGTTCGACCCCATTCATCGGCGTAACAAAGGCGTAGATACCCTGGCCCTTGAGGTCATGGGGATAACCCACCACGGCGGCCTCGGCGATGCTGTCATGCAGGACCAGCGCGCTTTCCACCTCGGCCGTACCGATGCGGTGTCCGGAAACGTTGATCACGTCGTCGATCCGCCCGGTTATCCACAGGTCGCCCTGCTCGTCGCGGCGCGCGCCGTCGCCGGTGAAGTAATAGCCGGGGAAAGGTTTGAAGTAGGTGTCGATCATCCGCTGGTGATCGCCATATACGCTGCGGATCTGTGCCGGCCAGCTGGCCTTGATCGCCAGCAGCCCGGCGCCGGGGCCTTCGATCAGCTTGCCTTGCTCGTCGAGCAGTACCGGCTGTACACCGAACATGGGCCGGGTCGCGCAGCCGGGCTTGATATGCCGGTTGCTGATCAGCGGGGTGAGCATGATGCCGCCGGTTTCGGTCTGCCACCAGGTGTCGACGATAGGGCAGCGCTGCTCGCCCACGGCATTGAAATACCACTCCCAGGCTTCCGGATTGATCGGCTCGCCAACGCTGCCGAGCAGACGCAGGCTTTTGCGCGAGGTGCCCTGCAGTGGCCCGTGGCCTTCGCGCATCAGGGCGCGCAGGGCCGTCGGCGCGGTATAGAAGATGTTGACCTGGTGCTTGTCCACCACTTGCCAGAAACGCGAGGCGTCCGGGTAGTTCGGCACACCCTCGAACATCAGGCTGGTAGCACCGTTGGCCAGCGGCCCGTAGACGATATAGCTGTGCCCGGTGACCCAGCCGACATCGGCGCTGCACCAGAACACCTCGCCGTCGCGGTAATCGAATACCACCTTAAAGGTCATCGTCGCCTGCAGCAGATAACCGGCACTGGTGTGCAACACCCCCTTGGGCTTGCCGGTGCTGCCGGAGGTGTAGAGGATGAACAGCGGATCCTCGGCATCCATCGGCTCCGGTGGGCAGTCGTCGCCGGCACCGGCCGTTGCGTCGTGGTACCAGAGGTCGCGCGGTTCGCTCCAGTCCACCTTGCCACCGGTACGCCGTACCACCACGACGCTGCTGACATTCGGGCAACTGGCCAGGGCCTTGTCGACGTTCTGCTTGAGCGGGACAGTCTTGCCACCGCGTACGCCTTCGTCAGCGGTAATCACGGTGCGGCAGTCGGCATCGAGAATGCGGTCGCGCAGGGCATCCGGTGAGAACCCGCCGAATACCACGGAATGAATCGCGCCGATCCGTGCGCAGGCCAGCATGGCGAAGGTCGCCTCCGGAATCATCGGCATGTAGATGCACACCCGGTCGCCCTTCTTCACGCCGCGCTGCTTGAGCACATTGGCCAGGCGGCACACCTGCTGGTGGACCTGGCGATAGGTAAGGGTGGCCGAACGCGAGGGGTCGTCGCTTTCCCAGATGATCGCCGGCCTGTCGCCATGTTCCTCAAGGTGACGGTCGAGGCAGTTGTAGCTGACGTTGAGCCGGGCGTTCTTGAACCAGATCGCCTTGCCGCTGCGGATATCGCAGTCCTGCACGGTGCTCCACGGGCTGATCCAGTCCAGCCGGCGGGCCTGTTCGGTCCAGAATTGCTCGGGGTGCTCGATGGATTGGCGATAAAGGCGATCATAGTCGCCCTGGCTCAGCTCGGCGGCACGGCTGACGGCATCGGCATGGGGGAATCGACTGATATCGAACATGGGCACGACCTGTCCTGTTGTTATGGACGGCGTTGCCTTCGTCGACGACGCGGGGAAGCCTTTCGAAGGCAGCCGGGGGTCAGGATAGTGTAGCCGCTGCCCCCGGCCATGCCCGGGGGCGGCGACCGGGGGTCAGCCGCGGTGACGGCCGCGGAAGTAGTTGATCAGCCCCTGGGTCGAAGCGTCTTCTGCCGGCTCCTCGATACCGCCGATCAGGCGCTGGTAGACGCCCTTGCCGAGCTCCTTGCCCAGTTCCACGCCCCACTGGTCGAAGGCGTTGATACCCCAGATCACGCTTTGCACGAAAACCTTGTGCTCGTACATTGCAACCAGGGCGCCAAGACGGCGCGGGCTGATGCGTTCGACCACCAAGGTGTTGCTCGGGCGATTGCCCGGGATCACCTTGTGCGGCGCCAGCCTTTGCACATCGGTTTCGCTCATGCCCTTGTCGCGCAGCTCGGCCTCGGCTTCGGCGCGGGTCTTGCCGAGCATCAGCGCCTGGCTCTGCGACAGGCAGTTGGCGTACAGCCACTGATGATGGTCGGCGACCGGGTTGAAGCTCACCACCGGGACGATGAAGTCCGCCGGGATCAACTGGGTGCCCTGGTGCAGCAACTGATGGTAGGCGTGCTGGCCATTGCAGCCGACGCCGCCCCAGATCACCGGACCGGTGTCATGGTTGACCGGCGTGCCGTCCTGGCGCACGTGCTTGCCATTGGACTCCATGTCCAGCTGCTGCAGGTGCTTGGTGATGTTGCGCAGGTAGTGGTCGTACGGCAGGATCGCATGGCTTTGCGCCCCCCAGAAGTTGCCGTACCAGATACCGAGCAAGGCCAGCAGCACCGGCATGTTCTGCTCGAACGGGGCATTCTGGAAATGCTGGTCCATGGTGTAGGCACCGGACAGCAGTTCCTTGAAGTTGGCGGTGCCGATGGCCAGGGCGATCGGCAGGCCGATGGCCGACCACAGCGAATAACGTCCGCCGACCCAGTCCCACATCGGGAAGATGTTCTCTTCGCGGATGCCGAAGGCGACGGCCGCCGCCTTGTTGCTCGATACGGCGATGAAGTGGCGATACAGCTCGGCTTCCGACCCCCCCTGGGCCAGGTACCAGGCGCGAGCGGCCTGGGCGTTCTTCAGGGTTTCCAGGGTGTTGAAGGATTTCGAGGAAACGATGAACAGCGTGGTTTCGGCGCGCAGCTTGGCCGACAGCTCATGGAACTCGCTGCCGTCGATATTTGCCAGGTAGTGGCAACGCACGCCGCGCTGGGCATAGGGCAGCAAGGCCTCGGAAACCAGTTCCGGGCCGAGGAAGGAGCCGCCGATGCCGATGTTGACCACGTCGGTGATCGGCTTCTCGCTGTAGCCGCGCCACAGGCCATCGTGGATCTTGCCGACCAGCTCGGTAACCTGGTTGAGCACTTTATGCACGTCCGGCATCACGTTGACGCCATTGACGCTCAGTTTGTCGCCCACCGGACGGCGCAGCGCGGTGTGCAGTGCCGGACGGCCTTCGGAGGCGTTGACGATCTCGCCGGCGAACAGTGCCTGGATGGCTTGCTGCAGGCCCACTTCATTGGCCAGCTCGACCAGCTTGTCGCGGGTCTCGGCATTGATCAGGTTTTTCGAGTAGTCGAGGAACAGGCCACAACTGCTCAGGGAAAACTGGTTGAATCGCTGCGGGTCGGCGTTGAAGGCCTCGCGCATGCTGAAATCCTGCATGGTTTCGCGGTGTTGCTGGAGTGCCTGCCAGGCTGGCAGTGCGGTGACATCATGAGGAGTACGGTAATACGCCATCGCTGCAGGGTTCCTTGATTGCTTGAACTGCCTTGGACACGGAGAACGTGTAGCCGTTACCGGCCCGTCGCGGATTATTTCGCGACGGGCCGGTAAAAGCCATTGAGATATGTCATTTCGCTACAGCCTGTTCACCGGGCGTCCTGGCCCGGTGTGTCCCGAGAGCTTAGTTGGCTTCGAGATTGAGGTGCAGGTTATCGATCAGGCGGGTAGGGCCAAGATAGGCGGCGACCAGAATGACCAGATCGTGGTCGTTGGCGAGGGCGGGGCGCAGGTCGACGGCGTGACGGACTTCCAGGTAGTCGGGCTTGAGGCCGGCGTCGATCAGCGCCTGCCGACCCTCGGCGATCAGTGCCGGGAAATCGCGACGGCCCTGGCGGATACCATCGGCCAATTGGCTCAGGGTGCGATAGACCACGGGGGCGATGGCACGCTGCTCGGCATTCAGGTAACCGTTGCGCGACGACAGCGCCAGGCCATCCTCGGCCCGTACGGTCGGCTCGCCGATGATCTGGATCGGCATGTTCAGGTCGCGGACCATGGCGCGGATTACCGCCAGTTGCTGGAAGTCCTTCTGGCCGAACACTGCGATGTCCGGCTGGACCATGTTGAACAGCTTGCTGACCACGGTCGCCACGCCTTCGAAATGGCCCGGGCGGCTGGCGCCACAAAGCCCTTCGGACAGTTGCGGGACGCTGACCCGGGTCTGCACGGCCATGCCGTCCGGGTACATTTCGTCCACGGTCGGGGCGAACAGCAGGTTGCAGCCGGCCTCGAGGAGCTTTTCCTGGTCGGCGGCGAGGGTTCGTGGATATTTGTCGAGGTCTTCACCGGCGCCGAACTGCAACGGGTTGACGAAGATGCTGGCAACCACGAAATCAGCGCGCTGGGCGGCCTTGGTCACCAGCGCGGCATGGCCGCTGTGCAGGTTGCCCATGGTCGGCACGAAGGCGATGCGCTTGCCTTCGCCGCGGGCACGGGCGACGGCGGCGCGCAGTTCAAGGACGGTCTTGACGGTATTCATGCGCTGAACCCGTGTTCGCTGCCGGGGAAGCTGACGTCCTTGACCGCTTGCACGTAGGCTTGCAAGGCACTCTGGATGTCCGGCTGGCCGGCCATGAAGTTCTTCACGAACTTCGGCGCACGACCGCTCAGCGACAGGCCCAGCATGTCGTGCAGGACAAGGACCTGGCCGTCGGTGGCGCTGCCGGCGCCAATGCCGATCACCGGGATGCTCACCGCCTGGGTGATTTCCGCAGCCAGCTCGCTTGGTACGCATTCCAGCAGCAACATTGCGGCACCGGCCTGCTCCAGGGCGATGGCGTCCGCGCGCATCTGGCGTGCCTGGTTTTCCTGACGCCCCTGGACTTTGTAGCCACCGAGGATGTTGACCGCCTGCGGGGTAAGGCCCAGGTGCATGCACACCGGCACGCCGCGATCGGCCAGCTGGCGTACGGTCTCGCCCAGCCAGGCCGCGCCTTCGAGCTTGACCATGTGCGCGCCGGCACGCATCAGCTCGGCGCAATTGGCGAAGGCCTGGTCGGCGGTGGCATAGGCCATGAATGGCAGGTCGGCGAGGATCAGCGCACCTTCGTTGCCGCGCTTGACGCTGGCGACGTGGTAGGCCATTTCCGCATTGGTCACCGGCAGGGTGCTGTCGTGGCCCTGCAGGACCATCCCCAGGGAGTCGCCAACCAGCAGGATCTCGACGCCGGCACGGGCCGCCGCCTGGGCGAAGGTCGCGTCGTAGCAGGTCAGCATGGCGATTTTTTCACCCTTGGCCTTGAGGGCCTGGAGAGTGGTCAGGGTTACGTCTGGCATGAAAAGCAATCCTCGTTCAGGCGCTGTGAAAAACCACTGCGTACAACGCATGTATTCATCTTCTGGAACGGCACATCATCGAGTGTGGTGTTTGGGTCAAATCCGTTCCCGGCCTTGTATACGGCACGGTCGTGCCACGGGACGCCTATAGTCGTGAGCGCGCGGGGGGAAGTCAATTACGGTGTTACCGCATTGTTACTGGCGTTACCGGTGGGAGCGCATGTCGGAACATCTTCAGTGCCCTCAAGACCGAGCGCCGCCCGCGCGGCGCATCGCTGGCAAGCCAGCTCCCACATTTGTTGCAACGCGCCATGGCCTGTGAGATCCCCGCTGTCAGTTTTTGGATGTTCGATGATCCACCGTGGGGAGGCCGTTGGGCACGACACGGTATCGCGCCTTACAAACAAGGCGATCACTATGGCCTGACAGGCATAGGTACGTTGCAACAAATGTGGGAGCTGGCTTGCCAGCGATGCGCCGCGCGGGCGGCGCTCGATCTCGAGGGCGCTAAAAAAGTATCGTCATGCACAGCGATGCGCCGCCTGAGCGCCACAGAGCTCCAGGCAAGCACATGCACGCCAGGACGCAGCTTTCAGCCAAGCCCTGCTACAGCCGCTCCAGCCCGACGAACGGGCAATCTGCCAACAGTGATGCAAGGGTGCGTTGGTCCGCCAGACGGAAGTCTTCTGGCACCAGTTCGGCAAGGGGATAGAGCACGAAGGGGCGGGCGTGCATGTGGTAGTGCGGCACTTTCAGGCGCGGCTCATCAATCACCTGATCGGCATAAAGCAGGATGTCCAGGTCGAGCGTGCGCGGCCCCCAGCGCTCCTTGCGCTCGCGGCCCTGGTCGGCCTCGATGCCTTGCAGGGCGTCGAGCAGGTCGAGGGGGGCGAGGCTGGTGTCCAGCGCGGCCACGGCGTTGGTGTAGCGCGGCTGGCCCGGGGACAGGGAATCGCTGGCATAGAAGGACGAGACGCCCGCCAGTCGCGTATCCGGCAACTGCGCCAGCGCGTCGAGGGCACTGCGCAGTTGCGCCTGGGGGTTGGCCAGGTTGCTGCCCAGGCCGATGTAGGCGCGCTGGGTCATTCGCCAGCGCCACCGTCGGCGCGACGTCGCTTGCCCGGGCTGCGCTTGCGTTTGCGCGGGCCGGCACCGCTGCCGTCTTCGCGGCCGCCGAGGTCGCGGATCATGTCGCGGCGCTCGCTTTCATTGCATTCCTGGTAATCGGTCCACCACTGGCCGAGGTCATCGGTGTCTTCGCCGGCGCTTTCGCGCAGCAGCAGGAAGTCATAACCGGCACGGAAACGCGGATTGTCCAGGAGCAGGTCGGCACGTTTGCCGCTGCGACGCGGCAGGCGTTCCTGCATATCCCAGATTTCACGGATTGGCAGGGTGAAGCGCTTGGGAATGGCGATGCGCTGGCACTGTTCGAAGATCAGCTGGTGGGCCGCTTCGTTCATTGCCGGGATCGGCGGCATGCCGCGGCCCTGCAGCTGCAGGGCGCGTGCTGGCAGGGCAGGCCAGAGCAGGGCGGCGAAAAGGAAGGCCGGGGTGACCGGCTTGCCTTGTTTCACCCGCAGGTCGGTGTTGATCAGCGCGTTGCTGATCAGCGTGTGGGTGTAGGTCGGCTGTTCTTCGAGGGCCTCGGCACTGGCGGGGAACAGCGGGTCGAACAGTTGCAGGTCGACCAGCATCTCGAAGGTGTCGGCTGCATGGCCGGACAGGAATAGCTTCAGCGACTCCTCGAACAGCCGCGCCGCCGGGATTTCCCGCAGCATCGGCGCCAGTTCGCGGATCGGCAGCACGGTATGCTTTTCGATGCCGAAGTTGAGCTTGGCAGCGAAGCGCACGGCGCGCAGCATGCGCACCGGGTCTTCCTGGTAACGCTGGGTCGGATCGCCGATCAGGCGGACCAGGCGGTTGCGCACATCGTGCACGCCGTTGGCGTAGTCGAGGATGCGCTCGCTGACCGGATCGTAGTACAGCGCGTTGATAGTGAAGTCACGGCGCTGGGCGTCGTCCTCCAGCGTGCCGTAGACGTTGTCACGCAGGATCCGTCCGCTTTCGTTGCGGGACGACTGGTGACTGTTTTCTTCTTCGTCAGTCGGATGGTTGGCACGGAAGGTCGCGACTTCGATGATTTCGCGACCGAAATGCACATGAACCAGCTTGAAGCGCCGGCCGATGATGCGTGCGTTGCGGAACTCGGCACGGATTTGCTCGGGCGTGGCGCTGGTGGCGACGTCGAAATCCTTGGGGGTGATGCCCAGGAGCAGGTCACGTACGCAGCCACCGACCAGGTAGGCCTGGTAACCGGCGCTTTGCAGGCGCTCGACGATGTTCACCGCGTGACGGCTGAATTGATGACGTTGCAGCGAGTGCTGCGAATGGTTGATCACCTCGGGCGTGGTGCGCTTGTGGTGCTGGACGCGCGCCGGGGGACGGAAAGACTGGAACAGCTTCTTCAGCATGGGATGCACTGTTTGAAGGAATTTTCGGCCAGAAAGGAAGAATGGCCGCATGATGGGCACGGATTCTAGCATTTAGTCGGAAAAGGGTGTAGGCACCCGAGAAATGGGCTGGTAACGCTGCGCAGAGGGAGTGCCAGAAGGCGGAAGCTACAAGGGGAGCCGAAGCTCCCCAAGAAGTAGTTGCGTGCTCTTATTGTTTTTTTGTCGGGCTTCTTGTTTTTGTTCATGCCCTGATCCACTGAATGCCCTGGGGCCTGTGGACTGTCTCCCTAACCGGGAGTACAAGAGCAAACGGATTGCTTTGGTCGCTGACGTTGCGATGACCTTTCGATCCAACCAGTTCAGGTTCTGCTTGAGTGCAGTTTTTGTTGTTCTCTACCTGGTTGTGGGGCAAGCCCCAAACACAACTCCTCTCCAAAAGAATCAGTTAGCTGCGCCTCCGCCGTCTTGTTCTTATTGTGCGTGAGCCGATTCGTCTTATTTTTATTGTGTTTTGCAGTGCTTGTTATTGTTCTTGTACCGAACATATAGCAGGTGCCGTGCCAACTTTTGCAAAGCCCAGTAAAACAAGGGGTTAGCACGGTCATGGGGCATTTTCGAGGCGTAAAAAAACCGGGGTTTCGTTACCGTAAGCCCCGGTTTCTGTTACGGCGTTGCCGTGAGGTAACAGTTTTTGGCCGAAACGCGGTGTTACCGAATGAGGGTGACACCATGTCGCACCCTCCCGTCAGCTTTCGCTGGTGGCCCCGCTCTTGCGCCGTGGAATGCCCAGACGCTGGCGGCGTTCCCACAGGCATTTGCGGCTTACCCCGAGCTTGCGTGCCAGCTCGGTTTCGGTCATGTGGTCCTGGTGTTCGAGAACGAAGTGCTGGAAATAGTCCTCCAGCGACAGGTCTTCGGTAGGCTCATGGCTGGCGGCGTTGGCCTGGCTGGCGATGGCCGGAAGGGTGTCGAAGGCGTCGTCGTCTTCCAGGTCACTCAGTTCTATATCGATGCCCAGCAGGTCTGCGGAAATCTCCGGGCTCTCGGAAAGAATCACCGCACGCTCCACTGCGTTTTCCAGTTCACGTACGTTCCCCGGCCAGGAGTAATGACGGATCGCCTGCTCGGCGTCGTGGGCGAACTTCAGGTCGTTGCGTCCGATTCGGGCCGCCTGGCGGGCGAGGAAGGCGTTGGCGATCTCGTTGACGTCGGCACCGCGTTCGCGCAGGGCCGGCAGCTTGAGGGCGATGACGTGCAGGCGATAGTAAAGGTCCTCGCGGAACTGACCGACCTTGGCCAGGTTCTTCAGGTCGCGGTGGGTGGCGGCAATCAGGCGGACATCGACTTTCTGCGATTGCACCGAACCGACCCGGCGGATCTCGCCTTCCTGCAGTACACGCAGCAGGCGGGCCTGGGCTTCCAGTGGCAGTTCGCCGATCTCGTCGAGGAACAGGGTGCCACCATCGGCAGCTTCCACCAGGCCGGCGCGGCCGGCACTGGCGCCGGTGAACGCGCCCTTCTCGTGGCCGAACAGCTCGGATTCGATCAGGGTTTCCGGGATCGCCGCGCAGTTCACCGAGATCATCGGCGCCTTGGCCCGACGCGAGAGATTGTGCAGGGCGCGGGCCACCAGCTCCTTGCCGGTACCGGATTCGCCCTGGATCAGGACATTGGAATCGGTGGGCGCCACCTTGCGGATCTTGCTGTACAGGTCCTGCATGGGCGCACAGGAACCGATGATGCCGATTTCGCCGTTGGCATTGGCCGTGCCAGCCGCCTTGTCCGCGGCAGGCGCCTTGGCGTTGCTGCGTTCCACCGGCGCCGCCGGCGCATTCTGCCGGTCGCGCAGGATACGGGCGACGGCCTGGAGCATTTCATCGTGGTCGAACGGCTTGGCGATGTAGTCCACCGCGCCCATCTTCATCGAGTCGACCGCCGAGCGCAGGCTGGCATAGCTGGTCATGATCAGCACCGGTGTGCCCTGGCCCAGCTTTATCAGCTCGGTACCGGGGGCACCCGGCAAACGCAGGTCGCTGACGATCAGGTCGAAGGTGGCGATGCTGAACCGCTCCTGGGCTTCCTGCACCGACCCGGCCTCGCTGACCTGGTACTGGTTGCGTTCCAGCAGGCGGCGCAGGGCGGAACGGATGATGGTTTCGTCTTCGACGATCAGAATATGAGGCATTGATTCAATTCTCTCGACGGTCTCAGTTCACAGCGGACGTCGCTTCGACATGTCGTGGCAAGGTCACACGGATGCGCGTGCCACGTTGGCTCTTGGTATCGGCCGGGCTGTCGATGGTGATCTGTCCATAATGCTCTTCCACGATGGAATAGACCAGAGCGAGCCCCAGCCCGGTTCCTTCGCCCGGATCCTTGGTGGTGAAGAAGGGTTCGAACAGGCGGTCCATGATGTTTTTCGGAATGCCGCTGCCTTCGTCCTCGACGATCAGGTCCACGGTATGTTCGCTGGCCTCGCTGCGCACGCGCACCGCCGCTCCGGCGGGCGAGGCGTCGCGGGCGTTGGAGAGCAGGTTGATCAGTACTTGGGCGAGGCGCTGGGGGTCGCCTTCGACCCAGTGCTCCGGGTCGCACAGGTTGAAGAACTGTACCTCGAAGTTGCGCCGGTTCAGTGCCAGCAGACCAATGGCGTCCTGTGCCACTTCGGCCAGGCACACCGGCTCGTCGCTGTGCTGGTGGCTGCCGGCATGGGCGAAGCTCATCAGCGACTGGACGATGCGCGAGATGCGCTTGGTCTGTTCGAGGATCTGGCTGCTCAGCTCGGTGATTTCCCCGTCTTCCTCGCGCTCTTCACGCAGGTTCTGCGCCAGGCAGGCGATGCCGGTCACCGGATTGCCGATCTCGTGGGCTACCCCGGCCGCCAGGCGACCGATGCTGGCCAGGCGTTCGGAGTGCACCAGCTTGTCTTCGAGCATCTGGGTTTCGGTGAGGTCTTCCACCAGCAGTACCAGGCCGCTATTGCCGGGGGCCAAGGGTTCGTCGATGGCCGCCTTGTGCAGGTTCAGCCAGCGGGTCTGGCCATCCAGCGCCAGGCGTTGCTTGTGCAGGTGCTCGTCGGGCACGTTGATGAAGCCCAGCAGCAGCCCCCGCCATGGCTCGACGATGGTGCTCAGGCGCGAACCGACCACGCGCTTGGCGGGAATCCCGGTCAGCTCCTCCATGGCCCTGTTCCACATGAGGATCTCCTGGTCCTTGGCCAGGGAGCAGACGCCCATCGGCAGTTCCTGCAGGGTCTGCCGGTGATAGCGGCGCAGGGCATCGAGTTCGGCGGCCAGGCCGGTCAGGCGCGAGTGATAGTCCTCAAGGCGGCTTTCGATGAAATGGATGTCCTCGGTCACGTAGTTTTCGCTGCCGGACTTGTAGGGCAGGAAGGTTTCCACCATGTCCTGGGCCACGCTCGGCCCCATCAGGCCCGACAGGTTGGCCTCGATGCGGTCGCGCAGGCGGCGCAGAGCGTAAGGGCGGCGTTCATCGAAGGGCAGGTAGAGGTCGCGCAGCGCCTGCTCGACCTCCTTCTGCGCGGCCTTGGCGCCCAGTGGCTTGGCCAGTTGCGTGGCGAACTCCTGCGGCGAAGCGGCGTGCAGCTCGCGCCGTTGCGGGCGTCGGACGTTATCCACCGCACAGGCTTCGGCAGCGCCGACCTCTTCGGAGCTGGCGTTGGTGAACAGGGAGATCAGGGTGAACAGCAATACGTTGGCGGCCAGCGAGGCGATTGCGGCCATGTGCCAACTGGTGTCGTCGAGCACGTAGATCATGTTCAGCAACGGGATGTAGAAGCCCTGCAGGTTGCCGACCAGCGGCAGCAGCATGGTCACCATCCATACCGTGATACCGGCCAGCAGCCCGGCGATGAAGCCGCGCCGGTTGGCGGTCGGCCAATACAGCACCGAGAGCACGCCCGGCAGGAACTGCAGGGTGGCAACGAAGGCAACGATGCCGAGGTTGGCGAGGTCCTGTTGCGCCCCGAGCAACAGGTAGAAACCGAAGCCGGCCGCGATGATGGCGACGATCAGGGCGCGCCGGGTCCATTTCAGCCAGCGATAGATATTGCCTTCGGCGGGCGGCTGGTAGAGGGGCAGCACCAGGTGGTTCAAGGCCATTCCCGAAAGCGCCAGCGTGGTCACGATGATCAATCCGCTGGCGGCCGATAGCCCGCCTATATAGGCCAACAGGGCCAGGGCCTGGCTGTTGGCGGCGATCCCCAGGCCAAGGGTGAAGAACTCCGGATTGGTGCTGGCGCCTAGCTTGAGGCCGGCCCAGAGGATCAGCGGCACCGCCAGGCTCATCAGCAGCAGGAACAGCGGCAGGCCCCAACTGGCGCTGACCAGCGAGCGTGGGTTGAGGTTTTCGGTAAAGGCCATGTGATACATGTGCGGCATCACGATGGCCGAAGCGAAGAACACCAGCAGCAATGTGCGCCAGGGGCCTTCCTGCAATGGTGTGTGCAGGGCGGCGAGGGCGGTCTGGTTCTGCAGTAGCCAGACCTCCAGTTGATGCGGGCCGCCGAACACGCCGTACAGCGCATACAGACCAATCCCGCCAAGCGCCAGGAGCTTGACCACGGATTCGAAGGCAATGGCGAAGACCAGCCCCTCGTGTTTCTCGCGGGTCGCGATGTGCCGGGAGCCGAAGAAGATGGTGAACAGCGTGATCATTGCGCAGAAGGCCAGGGCCACCCGGCTCTTCACCGGTTCGCCGGTAAGGATGCTGATGGAGTCGGCCACCGCCTGGATCTGCAGGGCCAGCAACGGCAGGACACCGATCAGCATGAACACCGTGGTCAGCGCACCTGCCCAGGTGCTGCGGAAGCGGAAGGCGATCAGGTCGGCCAGGGACGAGAGCTGGTAGGTGCGGGTGATCTTGAGGATCGGGTAGAGCAGCACCGGCGCGAGCAGGAAGGCGCCGGACACGCCGAGGTAGCAGGCAAGGAAACCATAGCCGTATTGGTAGGCCAGGCCGACCGTGCCATAGAAGGCCCAGGCGCTTGCGTAGACACCAAGTGACAGGGTGTAGGTCAGTGGATGACGGATGATCGCCCGGGGGATCATGCCGCGTTCGCTGATCCAGGCCACGCCGAACAGCACCAGCAGGTAGGCGGCGCTGATCAGGATCATCTGGGTCAGGCTAAAGCTCATCGGCATCACGTTGGCTCTGCAGGATAAAGGTCACGACGATCAGGATCAGCCAGAGCAGGTAAGGGCGATACCAGGCACCGGTCGGCTCGATCCACCAGTCCATGATGGCCGGGGAGAACAGGTAGATCCCCACGACCAGAAGCAGGACCAAACGATAGATGTACATGCTGGCCTCGTAGGAATTGCGCGCTGCGAAGTGGATTTATTATTGGCGCAAAACGCGGCTGATGGTAACGGAAGGGCCGGCGCCTGCAAACGGGCCGGCGGACAATACCCAAGGTTTTGAATCTATTGGCCTTTTCGATCTCCGGCAAGCACTCAGTGCAGTTCCGCCTCGGCGAGGGCCAGGCTGCGCGGAATCGCTTGTGCATTCCAGTGCCGGGCGGCGTGCGCCAGTACCTCGGCGGGGCGGGCTGCGGCCATGCCGGCGTCGGTAGGCTGGCCCAATGCGCGCAAGGCTCGCAGGATCAGTGGTGCGGCCTGTTCCGCCGGCAGTGGTGCCGAACGGTAGGACTTGCCCAGCTTGTGCCCGTCTGGCTGGACGATAAGCGGGACGTGCAGATAGCGTGGTTGTGACAGCCCCAGCAACTCCTGGAGATAAAGCTGGCGCGGTGTGTTGTCCAGCAGGTCGGCACCGCGAACGATATCGGTCACGCCCTGCCAGGCATCGTCCAGGACCACCGCCAATTGATAAGCATAGAGACCATCGCGGCGGCGGATGACGAAGTCACCCACTTCCTTGCCCAGATGTTGCTGAAAGTGCCCTTGTACACGGTCGTTGAAGCTGTAGGTCAGTTCCGGTACGCGGATACGAATCGCTGCATCTTCCTGAGCGTGCCCGAGATTGCGGCATAGCCCCGGATAGATGCCGTTATAACCTTCCAGCTGCTTGCGCGAGCAGGTACAGGCGTAAGCCAGGCCCTGGCGGAACAGGCGGTCGATCACTTCGGCGTAGGCGCCGTGGCGGTCGTGCTGGTAGACCACCTCGCCATCCCATTCCAGGCCGTAGCTTTCCAGGGTGTCGAGAATCGCTTTTTGCGCGCCGGGTGCCTCGCGCGGCGGGTCGATATCTTCCATGCGCAACAGCCACTGGCCGCCGACGGCCCGGGCATCGAGCCAGGAGGCGAGGGCCGCGACCAGCGAGCCGAAATGCAGGAAACCACTGGGAGTGGGGGCGAAGCGCCCGATATAGCGGGAGTCGGTCATGATCGGTGCGGGCTGTATAAATGAAACGGGGCGCATGATGCGCCCCGTCTGCAGGAGTCAGGATCAGCCTTTGCCGACCTGCTTTTCCTTCTTCTCGTCGAGTTCCTTGCAATCGAAGCACAGGTCTGCGGTGGGGCGGGCTTCCAGGCGGCGCAGGCCGATTTCGATGCCGCACTTCTCACACCAGCCGTAGTCACCGTCCTGGATTTTCTGCAGGGTCTTGTCGATTTTCTTGATCAGCTTGCGCTCGCGGTCGCGGTTACGCAGCTCCAGGGCGAATTCTTCTTCCTGGCTGGCACGGTCGGCCGGGTCGGGGAAGTTGGCGGCTTCGTCCTTCATGTGGTCCACGGTGCGGTCCACGCTCTGCATCAGTTCCCCTTTCCAGGCGCCGAGCAGTTTGGTGAAGTGAGCCTTCATGGCTTCACCCATGTACTCCTCACCCTTGGTCTCCACATAGGCATCGACACCGTACATGGAATGACCGGCTTTTTGCTTTTCTACGGTGGACATGAATAGACCGCCTCTCACTCATCTGATCCAATGCGCAGGCATGTTTCCATATCCGGCGACCGCCGGCCCTGCGACTGCGAGCCGCCGAACTTACCAGATAGGATCGGGGTGCGCTACTCCCGGTTATCTCCGGTAGGACAGCGGGGTTTATCCATACGTTCACCGCGGCGCGCGGTTAGAATCATCAGTCTAGTCCCGATTGAGAGAAGGCCAATGGCTCAGCCCTACAGTGCGCGCAGTCGCGCCATCGAACCCTTTCACGTGATGGCCCTGCTGGCACGGGCCAATGAATTGCAGGCCGCCGGCAACGACGTCATCCACCTGGAGATCGGCGAGCCGGACTTCACCACCGCTGCGCCCATCGTCGAAGCCGGGCAGGCGGCGCTGGCTGCCGGCCACACCCGTTACACCGCCGCGCGCGGGCTGCCGGCACTGCGCGAAGCGATCGCCGGGTTCTACGGGCAGCGCTATGGGCTGAACATCGATCCGCAGCGGATTCTCATCACCCCTGGTGGCTCCGGCGCGCTGCTGCTGGCCAGCAGCCTGCTGGTGGATCCGGGCAAGCATTGGCTGCTGGCCGATCCTGGGTATCCGTGCAACCGTCATTTCCTGCGCTTGGTCGAGGGCGGTGCGCAACTGGTGCCAGTAGGTCCAGAGGTGAACTACCAGCTCAATGCCGACCTGGTGGAGCGTTACTGGGACCACGATACGGTTGGCGCCCTGGTGGCCTCGCCGGCCAACCCGACCGGTACCGTGCTCGACCGCGAAGCGCTGGCCGGCCTGTCCCGCGCTACCCGTGCGCACAATGGTCATCTGGTGGTGGACGAGATCTATCACGGCCTGACCTACGGCATGGATGCTCCGAGCGCGCTGGAGGTCGACGACCAGGCTTTCATCCTGAATAGTTTCTCAAAATATTTCGGCATGACCGGCTGGCGTCTCGGTTGGCTGGTGGCGCCGCCTGCGGCGATTCCGGAGCTGGAGAAGCTGGCGCAGAACCTCTACATCAGTGCACCCAGCATGGCCCAGCATGCCGCTCTGGCCTGCTTCGAACCGCGCACCATCGAAATCCTCGAAGAGCGCCGCGCCGAATTTGCCCGCCGTCGTGATTTCCTCCTGCCGGCGCTGCGGGAGCTGGGCTTCGGCATCACCGTGGAGCCGCAGGGCGCTTTCTATCTTTACGCCGATATCAGCAAGTTCGGCGGCGATGCATTCGCTTTCTGCCGGCACTTCCTCGAAACCGAGCATATCGCCTTTACCCCGGGTATCGACTTCGGTCGCCATCAGGCCAGCCACCATGTGCGTTTCGCCTATACCCAGAGCCTGCCGCGCTTGCACGAGGCGGTGGAGCGGATTGCCCGGGGCTTGCGGAACTGGCAAGGCTGATGGAGTTTTCCCCGTTGCTCGAGCAGGCGCGACTGCTCAAACGCTACAAGCGCTTTCTCGCTGATATCGAATTGCCCAGCGGCGAGCAGATGACCATCCATTGTCCGAATACCGGGTCGATGCTCAATTGCATGAAGGAGGGTGGCCAGGTCTGGTTCAGCCGCTCCGGCGATCCCAAGCGCAAGTTGCCGGGCACCTGGGAAATCAGCGAGACACCCCAGGGCCGCCTGGCTTGTGTGAATACCGGGCGGGCCAACGCCATTGTCGAGGAAGCGCTGCGCGCCGGAGTGATCAGCGAGCTGGCCGGCTTCACCGCCCTGCGCCGCGAAGTGCCCTATGGCGAAGAAAAGAGCCGTATCGACTTCCAATTGACCTACGACACCGGATTGGCTTACGTCGAGGTTAAAAGCGTGACCCTAGGCTTCGATGGCTCGACCATCGCGGCCTTTCCTGACGCTGTGACCCAGCGCGGTGCCAAACACCTGCGCGAACTGGCGGCGCTGGCTCGTCGGGGCGTGAGGGCCGTGCAGCTTTACTGCGTGAACCTGGCCGGTGTCGATGCGGTACGCCCGGCGGAGGAAATCGACCCCGGCTACGCCATCGCCTTGCGCGCGGCCGTGCTCGATGGCGTCGAGGTGCTGGCCTACGGTGTCACGCTGGACAACCGCCAGGTTCGCATCGACCGGCCCTTGCCGGTACTGCTCAATCCCTGAGCCAGATGCCCTGGTTGTCCTCGTGGCAGTCCAGGGCTTCCAGGGCATCGCCGGCGCAGGGGCCGGCAACGCATTCGCCGCTTTCGATCAGGAACAAGGCGCCATGATGGGCGCAGGCGATCAGGCTGGCGCTGCTGTCGAGGAACCCGTCCGGCTGCCAGTTCAGCGCAATACCACGGTGAGGGCAGCGGTTACGGTATAGATAGACCTGGCCGTGGCGGCGAACGCCCAGCAGCTCGACGCCTTCATGGTTGAAGCCACGGCTCTGGCCTTCGCTCAGTTCGACGCCGCTACATAGAAGGTGCATGGGAAACTCCGTGACGGATTCGGTCGGCTTGACGCCTAAATGCAAATAATTATCAAATTACCGGCTCGGGCCGCGTCGGGCGTCTTTATACCCTGTCCGTGATCCCACTCCCAACCTCATCAACAGGAAGCTGCCTTATGCGCCGATATGCCAGCCTGGTCGCCCTTTGCCTCGGGCTTGTGTTCAACCCGGTGCAAGCCGGGGAGCCGCCGCAACGCTGGGTCAGCGCCGGTGGTGCGCTGAGCGAGTGGATTGTCGAGCTCGGCGCGCAGTCCCGCCTGGTCGGCGTCGATACCACCAGCCAGCACCCTGAATCCTTGAAGGCGCTGCCGAGCATCGGTTATCAACGCCAGCTTTCAGCCGAGGGCGTTTTGAGCCTGCGTCCCGACTTGCTGGCAGGCACCGCCGAAATGGGCCCGCCCCCGGTGCTCGCGCAGATCCGCAGCGCCGGCGTGCAGGTCGAGCTGTTTTCCAGCGAGGCCGACCTGGATGCCGTGCATGACAATCTCAAGCACCTGGGGCGGTTGCTGGGCAAGCCTGAGCAGGCCGAACAGCGTTTCGTCGATTACCGCCGGCAGCTCGCTGCATTGCAGGTGAAGATCAGCGCGGCCCGGGCCGCCGAAGATGCCCCGGGGGTCATCCTGCTGGTCGGCCATGCGGGCGCCAGGCCGATGATCGCCGGCAGGGGAACTGCGGGCGACTGGCTGATCGAGCAGGCCGGAGGACGCAACCTGGCGACCAACGACGGTTACAAGAACTTCTCCACCGAGACCCTGGCTGCGCTGAATCCCCAGGTGGTGGTGTTCGCCGACCGCGCGTTGAGCGGTGATGCTGCGCTAGAGGCGCTTATCAAGGAGAACCCGGCCCTGGCATCGTCGCGTGCGGTGCGCATGAAGCGCTTGATCGCTCTTGACCCGACGCTGTTGGTCGGAGGTCTCGGGCCGCGCTTGCCGGCCAGCCTGCAGGCGCTGGCCCAGGCCTTCTATCCGTCGGCCAGGGCCGAGCTCGCGCGATGATCCGACTGGTAACGCCCCGCACGCTGTTTGTCGTACTGGGCCTGGCGTGTCTGCTGGCAGTCTGGTTGTCGCTGGCCCTCGGGCCAGTCAGCCTGCCAATGATGGACACCCTGCGGGCCGGCCTGCGCCTGCTCGGCCTGCCAGTGAACGGCGCGGGCCTGGAGCAGGCGGAACTGATCCTCGGTCAGATCCGTCTTCCGCGTACCCTGCTTGGACTGGCAGTAGGTGCGGTGCTGGCGCTGGCCGGGGTGGCGATGCAGGGGTTGTTTCGCAATCCACTGGCGGACCCGGGGCTGGTCGGGGTGTCCAGTGGCGCGGCGCTGGGAGCGGCGATTGCCATCGTTGGCAGTGCCTGGGTGGGCGGCATTCCGGAAGCCTTTGCGCCCTATCTGTTGTCACTGTGCGCCTTCCTCGGCGGGTTGGGTGTAACCGCGCTGGTCTACCGGCTCGGCCGCAAGGACGGCCAGACCAGCGTTGCCACCATGCTGCTCGCCGGTATTGCCTTGACTGCCCTGGCCAGCTCTGCGGTGGGCCTGTTCACCTATCTGGCCGACGATGCCACCCTGCGCACCCTGACCTTCTGGAACCTGGGCAGCCTCAACGGCGCCAGTTACCAGCGCCTATGGCCGCTGGTGCTGGTGGCGACCGGCGTGGCGCTGTGGCTGCCGCGCCGCGCCGAGGCACTCAATGCCATGCTGCTGGGCGAGTCCGAGGCGCGCCACCTGGGCTTCGAGGTAGAAAAGCTCAAGCGCGAACTGGTCTTCTGCACTGCCCTGGGCGTTGGTGCAGCGGTGGCGGCGGCCGGCCTGATCGGCTTCATCGGCCTTGTCGTGCCCCATCTGATCCGCTTGCTGGCCGGGCCTGACCACCGGGTCCTCCTGCCGGCCTCGCTGCTGGCGGGTGCCTCGCTGCTGTTGTTCGCCGATCTGGCCGCACGCCTGGTGCTGGCGCCGGCCGAGTTGCCGATCGGTATCGTTACCGCCTTCATCGGAGCGCCGTTCTTTTTGTATCTGCTGCTGCGAGGGCGCGCCTGATGCTCCAGGTCCGGGATCTGCAGGTCATTCGCGGACACACGAGCGTCCTCGACGGCATCACCCTCGATGTGACCCCGGGGCAGGTGCTGGGTGTGCTTGGGCCAAACGGCGCGGGAAAGAGCACCTTGCTGGGTGCCCTGTGCGGTGAGCTGGCGCCTCATCGTGGTCGGGTCCTTCTGCATGACCGTCCGCTGGCCGACTGGCCGGGGCCGGAGAGGGCCCGGTGCCTGGCGGTGTTGCCGCAGGTCTCCAGCCTGGGCTTTGCGTTTCGCGTCGAGGAGGTGGTGGCGATGGGCCGTCTGCCCCATCGTACGGGGCAGGCCCGTGATCGGGAGATCGTGATCGAGGCGCTGCAGGCCGCGGACGCGTTGCATCTTGCCGAACGCAGCTACCTGGCGCTGTCCGGTGGCGAACGCCAGCGCGTGCATCTGGCCCGTGTACTGGCGCAGCTTTGGCCTGGCGAACAGGGGCGAACCCTGTTGCTCGATGAGCCGACCTCTGCGCTCGATCCCCTGCACCAGCACACGACGCTTCAAGCCGTGCGCGGTTTCGCCGATCGCGGCGGAGCGGTACTGGTTATCCTTCATGACCTGAACCTGGCTGCACGCTATTGTGATCGCATCCTGCTCCTGCAGAACGGTCGGCCCCGTGCCCTCGACACACCCCAGGTGGTGCTGCAGCCGGACGCGCTGAAGGCCGTGTTCGGTCTCGACGTGCTGGTGCAGCCTCATCCCGAGCGGGGGCATCCGCTCATCATTGCCCGATAGGAGTCGTCCATGTCCCTGTCCCGCGTGCTTGGCGTGGTTGTATTGTTGGCCGGAGGGCTGGCGGGATGTCAGTCCATGCCTGCGTCGCCTGCGTTGCCGCCGCTTCCGGCCTGGCAAAGCCCCGAGGGGCGCGGGCATGCGGAACTGGCGGTGATTCGCAAGACGGCCAGTGGCAAGGCGTTGACCCCGGAGCAATTACTCCAGCGCCTGGCGGGGGTACCGCGGGTCCTGGTCGGTGAGCAGCACGACAACCCTGATCATCATGCCTTGCAACGTTGGCTGTTGCAGGCGCTGAACCAGCGACGGGCGCAAGGCAGCCTGTTGCTGGAAATGCTCGAGCCGGCGCAGCAGGTCAAGGTCGACCTGGTCCGTCAGCAACAGCCTTTGCCCAGCGACCTGGCCAAGGCCATCGACTGGCGCCAGGGCTGGGACTGGACGTTCTACGCGCCGATCGTTCGTGAAGCCTTTGCCAAAGGCTACCCGGTTTTGGCGGCCAATCTCGACCGCGGGGAAATGGCGGCGATCTATCGCAATCCGCCAGACCTCGATGGCCCGCGCTCTACCACTGCGGCGGTGCGTGATGCGCTGATGGAGGAAGTGCGCGACGGTCACTGCGGCATGCTCCCGGAAAGCCAGTTGCCGTCCATGGTTGCGGTGCAACAGCAGCGTGACCGGCGCATGGCCGAACGTCTGCTTGCTGCCCCCGCACCGAGCCTGCTCCTGGCCGGTGGCTACCATGTGCGCAAGGATGTCGGTGTGCCGCTGCACCTGGCTGATCTCGGTGCGGAGCAGGGTACGCTGGTGCTGATGCTGGCGCAGGTGGGCGAAGACATTAGCCCGCGGATGGCCGATTTCGTCTGGTACACGGCGGCTCTGCCGAAGAAGGACTACTGCGCCGATCTGCGCTGAGTTCACGATCGAGCAGGCAAAAAAAGACCCGGCAAAGTGCCGGGTCAATAACCGTGATTAGCCTGATGAGGAGATAATCTGAGAGTCCGAACCAGGGGCTTTCAGTTTATCCAACCAGTCTCGCGACCAGTTGCGGTAATCATAACGATTCTCATTTCTATGTCAACGGACCAATCCGAAAAAACTCAGATTTTTTTCCGCAGGCTGGTCGCATCCAATTGCTGATTCAGCGCCTCCTTGCGTTCTGCGGGGATATCGTTCCAGTGCACATCCAGCAACGCGCCTTCAATGGCGTAAAGCAGCACCTTCGATGCCCGGAAGCCCCGTGTGCGTACCGCCCGATAGGCATCCACCGCGCCAAGGCGACGCAGGTCGGATGCGCTGTGGATACCTACCGCGTGCAGCCACTGTGCCGAGGTCTTGCCAAGATTCTTCAGGTGCTGGAGTTCATCGTTCATCAAGCCTCCTTGCGCCGGCTGAACGGGTCTGGTGGAGGAAGTCGCGGAATATCACTCAGCAGTGTAGCGGCACTTGGCAATAACGCGGCTATTTGCCAGTGCCGTTGGGAATGTCGCCCAGGTCGGGCGTCGAGGAGGGCTCAAGGCTTTCCGAACAGAGCCTAGCGCGGACGATAACGCATGCGGGTACCGTACTTCACCGACATAAGGATCTCGTCGGCGCTCAGATCAGCGGGAAAATAGGTGCCCGAGATCTGCGCGTGGGCCAGGCTGGCGCCTTCGAGGGGCACATCCCGCAAGTCAAGGCCGCGCAGGTCGGCAGCGCGGAAGTAGGCGTCACGGAAATCGATGCCGCTGGTGTCGAGGTCACGCAGGTCAAGCCCGCGGAAGTCACCCCCGCGGAAATCAATGCTGGCGTCCTTGGGTTTTTCGCGGTTGAAACCCGTGATGTCCTCGTTGCGAATCAATGCAAACAGCGAACTGTCCAGTAGCCGTGGTTGATTCATGATGAGCGCCTCGTGATCGGCCGAAGGAGGTGGCCGGATACTGGCATTATAGTGTCACGCTCTCCGGAAAGCCCCGGAGCAGAGGCGTGAAGTGTGGACTGCTTCACGCCTATGCAGGATTACAAGCCGGGCAGGCGCTGACGGATCTGCTCGATGAGCTTGTCGAGGCTGTCGCTCTCGTTGGTTTCCACGCGCTTGCTGTGCAGTTGCTCTTCGGCATTCAGTGGGTCGCGGCTGACCTGCTGGGCAGCAATGACTTCCAGGGTCGCGTCGGAAGGGTCGGTCCGGTCCGCCTGGCGCTGCGCCAGCCAGCTGGCGATCACCGCATCCGGGGCGTTGCAGTCGAGGATAAGGAAGGGCACCCCGGTCTCGCTGGCGACTTCGGCGGCGGCAGCGCGCTGCGGCTGCTTAAGGTACGTGGCATCGATCACCACCGGGAAGCCGGCGCGCAGGATCATCGCAGCCAGTTGGTGCAGGCGCTCATACGTGGCCTGGCTGGCGTCGCTGCTGTAGATGCCGGTTTGCAGTTCGCCGGTCGCCTCGCCGGCCTGCTCTCCGAACATTCGCTTGCGCTCGACGTCCGAGCGCAGGCGGATGGCACCGAGCGCCTCGACAAGGCGCATGGCCACATGGCTTTTGCCTACCGCGGAAACGCCGTGGGTGATGGCCAGCAGCCGCGAAGGAATGGCGCTGTAGCTTTCGGCCAGGTTGGCGTAGTTGCGGTACTGACGCAGGGTCGTGGCACGCTGCACGCCGTCGGCATCTGCCGGCATGCTGAACAGGGCGACCTTGGCCCGGACCAGGGCGCGGTAGGCCTTGTAGAAGTTGAGCAGTTCCAGGCCGGCGTAATCGCCGGTCAATTCCAGGTACTGGCTGATGAAGCGCCGCGCCAGGCACTTCAGGCCACGGTCTTCGAGGTCCATTGCCAGGAAGGCCGTGTCGGCGTAGACATCGGTCAGGCGGAATGGCTCGTTGAATTCGATGCAGTCGAAGATCACCACCTTGCCGTCGATGACGGTTGCGTTGCCCAGGTGGATATCGCCGTGGCATTCACGGATGAACCCTTGTGCCTTGCGCGCTTCCAGCAGCGGGTGCAGGCGGTCGAAATTGCTGCGGGCCCAGGCCTGCAGTGCATCGAGCTGTTGCAGGTCGGCCTTGTCGCTGAGGAACGGGCGGATCTGTTCGAAGTTCTGTTCCACCGGCGCCATCACGCTTTCCGGCGTGCCCAGCGGGTGTTCGACGGCAACGCGCGGGGCCTGGAGGTGGAATTCGGCAATCTGCCTGGCCATCTGGTCGATATGCGCGGCAGTCAGCTCGCCGTTGGCCTGGAGGGTGCTGAGCATCTGTTCCTGGGGGAACTGGCGCATCTTCAGGGCGAACTCGATCGCTTCGCCTTCGCCGCCGAGCTGCGGTGCCTCGGCGCTGCCGGTGATCGGCAGGACATCCAGGTACAGGCCATCGGTCAGGCGCTTGTTGAGGCGCAATTCTTCGTTGCAGAAGTGCTCGCGACTGGACAGCTCGGTGAAATCGAGAAAGCCGAAATTCATCGGCTTCTTGATCTTGTAGGCGTAATCGCCAGTGAGCACGACCCAGGAAATATGCGTCTCGATAACCCGGAAATCCTTCACTGGATGCGGGTACAGGGCTGGGTTCTGCAGGGCTGCGATCAAGGCTTGGCTCACGGGCGATCCTTCCGGGGAAAATGGGATTCTAATCGGTCATTATGGCGGCAAGCATGCCGTCTGGAAACCGCCGGGGGGCGTCTGTCGATGAACGATAAAGTGCGTATAATCCGCGCCCATGACACGTACCCGATCTTCCCGTACCCCCAAAAAACAAGCGTCCAGCCGCTCCCGCGCCTGGCTCGGCTGGGTCATCAAGCTCAGCCTGGTCGGTCTTGTGGTGCTGGCCGGCTTCGCCGTCTATCTCGATGCCGTCGTCCAGGAGAAATTCTCCGGCAAGCGCTGGACCATTCCGGCCAAGGTCTACGCGCGGCCGCTGGAGCTTTTCGTTGGCCAGAAGCTGAGCAGGGACGATTTCCTGGTTGAGCTCGACGCCCTTGGCTATCGCCGTGAAAGCGTGGCCAACGGCCCGGGCGCGGCAGCGGTGAACGGCAATACCGTCGACCTGAACACCCGCGGCTTCCAGTTCTATGAGGGCATGGAGCCGGCACAGAAGGTCCGCGTGCGTTTCTCCGGTGACTACGTGGCCGGCCTCAGTGCGGCCAACGACGCCAAGCTGGCAGTGGTGCGCCTGGAACCGTTGCTGATCGGCGGCCTGTATCCGAAGAATCTCGAAGACCGCATCCTGATCAAGCTGGACCAAGTGCCGCCGTACCTGCTGGAAACCCTGGTGGCCGTTGAAGACCGCGATTTCTATCACCACTTCGGTGTGTCGCCCAAGTCCATTGCCCGTGCCGTCTGGGTCAATACGTCTTCCGGGGCCATGCGCCAGGGCGGCAGTACCCTGACCCAGCAGTTGGTCAAGAACTTCTTCCTGACCAACGAACGCAGCCTCAGCCGCAAGCTCACCGAAGCCATGATGGCGGTGCTGCTGGAAATGCACTACGACAAGCAGGAAATCCTCGAGGCCTACCTCAACGAGGTCTTCGTCGGCCAGGATGGCCAGCGTGCCGTGCATGGCTTCGGACTGGCCAGCCAGTTCTTCTTCAGCCAGCCGCTGTCGGAGCTGAAGCTGCACCAGGTGGCTTTGCTGGTGGGTATGGTCAAGGGGCCGTCCTACTACAATCCGCGCCGTTATCCCGAGCGTGCCCTGCAGCGGCGCAACCTTGTCCTCGATCTGCTGGCGGAGCAGGGCGTGGCAACGCCAGAAGCGGTGGAGGCCGCGAAGAAAATGCCGCTGGGCGTGACCAAGCGCGGCAGCCTGGCGGACAGCTCGTTCCCCGGCTTCCTCGATCTGGTCAAGCGCCAGCTGCGCCAGGACTATCGCGACGAAGACCTTACCGAAGAAGGCCTGCGCATTTTCACCAGTTTCGACCCGATCCTGCAGATGAAGGCCGAGTCGTCCATGGCCGATACCTTCAAGCGTCTCGCGGGTCGCAAGGGTGCCGATGAGGTGGAAGCGGCGATGGTCGTGACCAACCCTGAAACCGGTGAAGTGCAGGCCCTGATCGGCAGCCGGCAGGCCGGTTTCGCCGGCTTCAACCGGGCTATCGACGCAGTGCGCCCGATCGGCTCCCTGGTCAAGCCGGCGGTCTACCTGACGGCGCTGGAGAAACCCAGCCAGTACACCCTGACAAGCTGGGTCCAGGATGAGCCTTTCTCGGTCAAGGGCGCCGATGGCCAGGTGTGGAAACCGCAGAACTACGACCGCCGCGCCCATGGCACCATCTACCTGTACCAGGGGCTGGCAAATTCCTACAACCTGTCCACGGCCAAGCTGGGCCTGGAACTGGGTGTGCCGAATGTGCTCAAAACCATCGGGCGCCTGGGTGTCGAGGTCGACTGGCCGGCCTTCCCGTCCATGCTCCTGGGCGCTGGCGGAATGTCACCGATGCAGGTGGCGACCATGTACCAGACCCTGGCCAACGGTGGCTTCAATACACCGATGCGCGGTATCCGCAGCGTGCTGACCGCCGAAGGCGAGCCGCTCAAGCGTTATCCGTTCCAGATCCAGCAGCGTTTCGATCCGGGCTCCATCTATCTGGTGCAGAACGCCATGCAGCGGGTGATGCGCGAAGGTACCGGGCGCTCGGTCTACAGTGTGCTGCCGGCGTCGCTGAACCTGGCGGGCAAGACGGGTACCAGTAACGACTCGCGGGACAGTTGGTTCGCTGGTTTCAGCCAGGACCTGCTGGCGGTTGTCTGGCTCGGTCGTGACGACAACGGCAAGACGCCGTTCACCGGTGCCACCGGTGCCCTGCAGGTGTGGACCAGCTTCATGCGCAAAGCCGACCCGCTGCCGCTGGACATGCCGCAGCCGGACAACGTGGTGCAGGCCTGGGTCGATCCGCATACCGGCCAGGGCTCCGATGCGAGCTGCCCTGGCGCGGTGCAGATGCCTTATATTCGCGGAAGCGAGCCGGCTGCAGGTGCGGCCTGTGGCGGTGAACAGAACCCGGCCGAGTCAGTCATGGACTGGGTCAAGGGCTGGATGAATTGATCGGCGAGAGCCAAGAGGACCTGACGTGAAAAAATGGTGGTTTCCAGCCCTGACGGCGCTGGCCTTGCTAAACGGCTGCGCCACCGTGCAGCGTGGTTCGATCCCGGTGGTGGATTCCGGTACCCGGGTATCCAATAGCGAGCGTGTCCAGGCCAACCGCGGCAACACCGCGCCTGTGCGCAGCGGTACCAGCCAGGCCCAGTCGGTGCCGCAGGACAGCGGCGTGACCGTGATGATCCCGCAAGGCAGCGGCGCGGCGCCTATCCAGACCTTCCCGGCGTCCACCGCGCCGGCCGGAATCAGCACCGGGCCGATCGTCCCGGGGCCGTCGACTTCGCAGCCGTACACTCCGCAAGGAAGTACCAGCACCTATACGATGCCGTCGGCGCCGACCGGTATTCCGCGGGCCAATACCAGTTCGGGTGGCCTGTCGGCCGACGAGCAGTTGGACGGTCCGGTGCTCGCGCTGCTGACCACTGCCCAGCAACAGCAGGGCAGTGGCGACTACAACGGTGCCTCGTCCAGCCTGGAGCGTGCCCAGCGCATCGCGCCGCGTGAACCCCAGGTGCTTTATCGACTGGCCCAGGTGCGCCTGGCCCAGGGGGATGCCGCCCAGTCCGAGCAACTGGCGCGTCGTGCAATGACCTATGCGAACGGTCGTCCCGACCTGCAGGCCGGGCTGTGGAACATCATTGCCCAGGCGCGCGACAAGCAGGGTGACGCTGCGGGTGCCGCCCTGGCCCGGCAGAAAGCCCAGGCGCCGCAGTGATGGATCCGCGCATTCTCGATATCGCCGATCATCTGCTGTTGATCGAGCGTGAACTGCATGTGCAGGGCTGGTGGAGCGATGAGTCCCCCAGCGTCGAAGCACTGTCCAGCACCGTGCCGTTCGCCGTCGACACCATGGCGTTCGATCAGTGGCTGCAGTGGATCTTCCTGCCGCGCATGAAGGAGATCCTCGAGCGGGGGCTGCCGTTGCCTAACGCGTCGGGGATCCTGGTCATGGCCGAGACGGTCTATGTGGACCGTCCGGAAGAAAGCCGTCAATTGCGCAAGCTGTTGGCCGAGTTCGACCAATTGATCAATCCATCTGCCTGATTTGCCTGCCGTTATCGTCCGGGGCCGCTTTTGCGGCCCCGTTTCGTTGCAGGCAAGGCCGTGCAAACGTTTCCGCCCGGCTGGCAAAGGCGCTGCGGCGGAATTTAAACCGTTAAGTCTCTTGACTTGCGCAGTTCGAATCACAACAATCCGAAGTCCGCTGTAGGGGGACTGCCAGAAGCAGACCCGCTAAGCAGATCATGAGGCGCACACCCGCGCCGACCTGTTACACCCCGCAACGCGTTACCTCGCGCTGGGTGGGAAGACCCCGCAACACTTTGGGGCGCTCCCAATACTTGCTCAGTCAGTGCTGACGTAGTGGCATTTTCGTCGCTCATGCTCTGCTTGGCAGTAAACCTATTAAGACCCGTTCCGGAGCGAACGGTATTCTGGCGTTTTAGAGGTGAACAACGTGGAGCTTTTATCCGGCGCTGAAATGGTCGTCCGCTTCTTGCGTGACGAAGGCGTTAAGCACATCTATGGGTACCCTGGCGGTGCTCTCCTTCATGTTTACGATGCCCTGTTCAAGGAACCGGAAGTGAACCACATCCTGGTTCGCCACGAGCAGGCTGCTACCCATATGGCGGACGGCTATGCCCGTGCCACCGGCAAGGCCGGCGTGGTACTGGTAACTTCCGGCCCTGGCGCTACCAATGCCATCACCGGCATTGCCACCGCCTACATGGACTCCATCCCGATGGTCATCCTGTCCGGCCAGGTGCCCAGCACCATGGTCGGTACCGATGCCTTCCAGGAAACCGACATGATCGGTATTTCCCGGCCGATCGTGAAGCACAGCTTCATGATCAAGCACGCCTCGGAAATCCCCGAAGTCCTGAAAAAAGCCTTCTACCTGGCCCAATCCGGCCGTCCCGGCCCTGTGGTCGTGGACATTCCGAAGGACATGACCAACCCGGCTGAAAAGTTCGAGTACGTCTATCCGAAGAAGGTCAAGCTGCGTTCCTACAGCCCTGCCGTGCGTGGTCACTCCGGCCAGATCCGCAAGGCTGCCGAGATGATCATCGCTGCCAAGCGCCCGATCATCTACGCCGGTGGCGGCGTGATCCTTGGCGGCGGCTCCGAGGCGCTGACCGAGCTGGCGCAACTGCTGAACGTCCCGGTTACCAACACCCTGATGGGCCTCGGTGGCTATCCTGGCACCGACCGCCAGTTCCTCGGCATGCTCGGCATGCACGGCAGCTACACCGCCAACGTGGCGATGCACCATGCCGACGTGATCCTGGCTGTCGGCGCACGCTTCGACGACCGCGTGGTCAATGGCCCGGCCAAGTTCTGCCCGAGTGCCAAGATCATCCACATCGATATCGACCCGGCTTCGATCTCCAAGATGATCAAGGCCGACGTACCTATCGTTGGACCGGTGGAAAGCGTCCTCACCGAAATGCTCGCTGCAGTTCGCGAGATCGGCGAGAAGCCTGAAAAGGCGGCGATGGATGCATGGTGGAAACAGATCGAAGAGTGGCGCGGCGACCGCGGCCTGTTCCCTTACGACAAGGGCGACGGCAGCGTCATCAAGCCACAGACCGTGATCGAGACCCTGTGCGAAGTCACCAAGGGCGATGCTTTCGTCACCTCCGACGTGGGCCAGCACCAGATGTTCGCGGCGCAGTACTACCGCTTCAACAAGCCGAACCGCTGGATCAACTCCGGCGGCCTGGGCACCATGGGCTTCGGTTTCCCGGCGGCCATGGGCGTCAAGCTGAACTTCCCGGAAGCAGACGTAGCCTGCGTTACCGGCGAAGGCAGCATCCAGATGAACATCCAGGAACTGTCGACCTGCCTGCAGTACGATCTGCCGGTGAAGATCGTCAACCTGAACAACGGTGTGCTGGGGATGGTTCGCCAGTGGCAGGACATGTCCTACAACAGCCGTCACTCCCATTCGTACATGGAATCGCTGCCTGACTTCGTCAAGCTGGCCGAGGCCTATGGTCATGTGGGTATCCGCATCACCAGCCTTAAGGACCTCAAGCCCAAGCTCGAAGAAGCCTTTGCCCTCAAGGATCGCCTGGTGTTCATCGATATCCAGGTCGATAACAGCGAGCACGTCTATCCGATGCAGATCAAGGATGGTTCGATGCGCGACATGTGGCTGAGCAAGACGGAGCGGACCTGATATGCGGCACATTATTTCCCTGCTGTTGGAAAACGAACCCGGTGCCCTGTCCCGCGTCGTCGGCTTGTTCTCGCAACGCAACTACAACATCGAAAGCCTGACCGTGGCGCCAACCGAAGACCCGACCCTGTCGCGTCTGACGCTGACCACTGTCGGCCATGATGAGGTGATCGAGCAGATCACCAAGAACCTGAACAAACTGGTTGAGGTGGTCAAGCTGGTCGACCTGTCGGAAAGTGCTCATATCGAGCGCGAACTGATGCTGGTCAAGGTGAAGGCCACTGGCGCCCAGCGTGCCGAGATCAAGCGCACCACCGATATCTTCCGTGGGCAGATCGTCGACGTCAGCGCCAGTGTGTACACCGTGCAGCTGAGCGGCACCAGCGACAAGCTCGACAGCTTCATTCAGGCTATCGGCACTGCGTCCATCCTGGAAACCGTGCGTAGCGGTGTCACCGGGATTGCCCGTGGCGACAAAGTGCTGAGCATCTAACTCTACGAAATTAGCGAATGGCCTGAACAAGGCCGAGATAACAGGGGTATTTCATGAAAGTTTTCTACGATAAAGACTGCGATCTGTCGATCATCCAGGGCAAGAAGGTTGCCATCATCGGTTACGGCTCCCAGGGTCACGCCCAGGCGTGCAACCTGAAGGACTCCGGTGTGGATGTCACCGTCGGTCTGCGTAAGGGTTCGGCTACCGTTGCCAAGGCTGAAGCCCACGGCCTGAAAGTTGCTGACGTCGCTACCGCCGTCGCCGCTGCCGACCTGGTCATGATCCTGACCCCGGACGAATTCCAGGGCACCCTGTACAAGAACGAAATCGAGCCGAACATCAAGAAGGGCGCTACCCTGGCCTTCTCCCACGGCTTCTCGATCCACTACAACCAGGTCGTTCCTCGCGCCGACCTGGACGTGATCATGATCGCGCCGAAGGCTCCAGGCCACACCGTTCGCTCCGAGTTCGTCAAGGGCGGTGGTATCCCTGACCTGATCGCCGTTTACCAGGACGCTTCGGGCAACGCCAAGAACGTCGCCCTGTCCTACGCCGCTGGCGTTGGTGGCGGCCGTACCGGCATCATCGAAACCACCTTCAAGGACGAGACCGAAACCGACCTGTTCGGTGAGCAGGCCGTTCTGTGCGGCGGTACCGTCGAGCTGGTCAAGGCCGGTTTCGAAACCCTGGTCGAAGCTGGCTACGCGCCGGAAATGGCCTACTTCGAGTGCCTGCACGAACTGAAACTGATCGTCGACCTCATGTACGAAGGCGGTATCGCCAACATGAACTACTCGATCTCCAACAACGCCGAGTACGGTGAGTACGTCACCGGTCCGGAAGTCATCAACGAAGAATCCCGCAAGGCCATGCGCAACGCTCTGAAACGCATCCAGGACGGCGAGTACGCGAAGATGTTCATCTCCGAAGGTGCCACCAACTACCCATCGATGACCGCCAAGCGCCGCAACAACGCTGCCCACGGCATCGAGATCATCGGCGAGCAACTGCGTTCGATGATGCCTTGGATCTCGGCGAACAAGATCGTCGACAAAACCAAGAACTGATTGGTTTCGAGCGAATGAAAACGCGGCTTCGGCCGCGTTTTTTCATTTCGGGGGGCAGCTTCTGGTATAAGCTTTCCATCCGTTTGTCGGCGAACCCTCGCCGCGAACCTTTGTCGAAACTTTCCAAACCGTTGCAAGGTAATCTCAATGAGCGAACGTCCCGAAGAGCCGAACAAGGCCTCTGACGCCGAAAGCCTGCTACCGATCGATGAGCATGTCGAAGAAGGACATGACGCCGAAGGACGCAAAGTCCGTCACCGCGGCATCTATCTGCTGCCTAACCTGTTCACTACCGCGAACCTGTTCGCCGGTTTCTATTCCATCATCAACTCGATGAGCGCCCAGAGCGCCTTGAGTGCCGGTGACCCGAAGGAGGCGAGCAAGTACTTCGCCTTCGCCGCCATCGCCATCTTCGTGGCCATGGTGCTCGATGGCCTGGATGGCCGTGTTGCGCGCATGACCAATACCCAGAGCGCTTTCGGTGCCGAGTACGACTCCCTGTCCGACATGGTCGCCTTTGGCGTTGCGCCGGCATTGCTGGCCTTTGGCTGGGCACTGGGTGACATGGGCAAGGTCGGCTGGATGGTCGCCTTCATCTATGTCGCTGGCGCTGCATTGCGTCTGGCGCGCTTCAACACCCAGGTCGGCAAGGCCGACAAGCGCTACTTCATCGGCCTGGCCAGTCCGGCTGCGGCGGGTGTGGTGGCGGGTACCGTCTGGGCGTTCAGCGATTTCGGCATCCAGGGTTCCAAGCTCTCGTTCCTGGTGGCCTTGCTGGTGGCAGGCGCGGGCATGCTGATGGTCAGCAACATCAAGTACAACAGCTTCAAGGAACTGGACCTCAAGGGGCGTGTGCCGTTCGTGGCCATCCTTGCCGTGGTGCTGGTGTTTGCGGTTGTCTTCAGCGATCCGCCGCGCATCCTCCTGCTGGTGTTCCTTGCCTATGCGGCCTCTGGTCCGGCGCAATATTTGTTACGCATGCGTCGGCGGAAAAACGTCGAGTAGGGCTGCAATATTTTCAGGACTCCGTAGTCTACTGCTGCATCTGTCCAGCGGTTCTGCGGAGTCATCATGCTGATCAAGTTCCCCCGGACTTCCGACTCTTCCGAGTCGGAAGTCACGCCCGAGTCGCTTTATCTTTCCCGTCGTTCCCTTCTGGGTGCCTCCATGGCCGGTCTGGCGGTTGCCGGACTGCCGGCTTGGGCGCGGGCAGCCGAGGCCTCCCGCTATGCCGATGTCGAGGCAGGCTCGCCGCCTGCCTGGTTCACCGAAAAACTACCGGGAGTGCACTGGCAGGCAGTGAATGTGCAGGGCGAGGCGATCACGCCGTTCAAGGACGCAACCCACTACAACAACTTCTATGAGTTCGGTACCGACAAGGGGGATCCGGCGGAAAACGCCGGGAGTCTTCCGACCTCGCCCTGGACCGTAGTTATCGATGGTGAGGTGGGCAAGCCGGGGCGCTATGCACTCGAAGATTTCATGAAACCGTACCAACTGGAGGAACGTATCTATCGTCTGCGCTGCGTGGAGGCGTGGTCGATGGTCATTCCCTGGTTGGGCTTTCCGTTGTCGGCACTGCTCAAGGCGGTTGAGCCGACTTCCAGGGCAAAGTACATCCGTTTCGAGACCTTGCAGGATCCCAAGCATATGCCGGGGCAGCGTTCAGGTTTTGCCCTGATCGACTGGCCTTATGTAGAGGGGTTGCGTCTGGACGAAGCGATGAATCCGCTGGCGATCCTTGCCGTAGGCATGTACGGGCGCGAACTGCCGAACCAGAATGGCGCGCCGCTCCGCTTGGTGGTGCCGTGGAAGTATGGCTTCAAGAGTGTGAAGTCGATCGTGCGCATCAGCCTGGTCGCCGAGCAGCCGCAAACCACCTGGCAGAAGATTGCGCCGGACGAGTATGGCTTTTATGCCAACGTCAACCCGACCGTCGACCATCCGCGCTGGACCCAGGCACGGGAGCGGCGACTGCCGAGCGGGCTGTTCAGTCCCAATGTGCGCGAGACGCAGATGTTCAATGGCTATGCCGAAGAGGTGGCTTCCCTGTACACCGGTCTTGATCTGCGGAAGAACTATTAATGCGCTATCCCCTGTTTCGCCTGAGTATCTTTGTGCTGGCAGCGGTTTGGCCATTGCTCTGGCTGTACCAGGCCTGGATCTTCGCCCTGGGGCCGGATCCAGGCAAGGTGCTGGTTGACCGCCTTGGCCTGGGCGGATTGATTTTCCTGCTGATCACCCTGGGCATGACGCCGTTGCAGCGTATGACCGGCTGGTCTGGCTGGATCGTGGTCAGGCGTCAGTTGGGATTGTGGTGCTTTGCTTATATAGCCTTGCACCTGTGTGCCTACCTTTTCTTTATCCTAGGTCTCGATTGGGGGCAGCTCACGGTCGAGCTGCGCAAGCGTCCCTACATCATCGTTGGCGTTCTGGGCTTCCTCGGCTTGTTCGCCCTGGCCGTGACGTCCAATCGCTACAGCCAGCGGCGGCTTGGTGCACGCTGGAAGCGCCTGCATAAATTGGTTTATGTGATTCTCGGCCTGGGGCTGCTGCATTTTCTCTGGATCGTCCGTGCGGACCTGAAGGAATGGAGCGTCTATGCCGTGATTGGCGTAGCGCTGTTGCTCACCCGGGTTCCCGCCATCCTTCAGCGTTTGCCGCGCTTTGCGGGGCGGAAAAGCGGTTCGGTAACAAAAGTTTAAATAAGTGCTTGACGTCCCGTTCCATCTCTCTATAATTCGCCCCACTTCCGGCGCAGTCGAAACGGAAAACTCCTTGAGATTCAACGAGTTAT